>NZ_JBEZNH010000043.1:0-74958 GCF_040653115.1 Streptosporangium sp. NPDC048047
AGCCGCGGCCTGACGACCACCCAACTCGGTGAACCTTTCCGGTCACAGCACTAGGAGCAAACCGCACGGAGGTCTTCGTGTCCCACCGTAACGCCCGGTTGACCGTTCACGGCAGGCGTCTGCTCATCGAGTGTGTCCGTTCGGGCCGCCCCGTCGCCCATGTCGCCGCCGGGACGGGCATCTCCCGCACCACGGCGCACAAGTGGGTGCGCCGGTGGAAGCAGAAGGACGGTGTCGTAGGCGGGGGGGAGCCGGGTGGGGCGGGCGCCCAGGCGCCGCCTCGTAATCTCGGAAGCGGATCCAGGCTCCTGCGACGCCCCGCTGTGCGTAATCTCGGAAGTCACACCTGGGAGGGTGCTTCCGAGATGGCGTGAATCTCGGAACTGCGACGCGGCCCGGCAGGCGCGCGGGTGCGGCCGGAGGGATCGCGGTTGCGACGTCCATCAAGTTTCGTCATCTTCGAGTCCCCTGGGTCGAGCACGGACTGGCGATCAGTGCGTCGCGTTGCCCGGAGTTCAGGCGGTCCGGCCTCGGGGTGATGGCGTACGCGCCGTGCCCGAGCCGCTCCACGGTGAGCGGGTCGGAGAGGATCGGACGACGACTGATCGCGTCCAGGGCGTCGGCCGCCCGCTGGACGGGCCAGTCCAGGGCCGTGGCGAGTTCGTCCACGGTCAGTGGCCGAGCGGCGTACACCAGCGCGGCCAGCACCGTCAGCGCGTCGCGGACGACGGCGTCGGTGAGGCCGCTGTCGTTCATCTGCTCGCTGATCCAGGTGAAGAACTGAGCCATCCGGCCCAGCCGGGTGCCGACGGGCGTGCCGGCACCGAAGATCTCGATCCCGTGCCGTGCGGCCGCCGCGACCGCGGCGTGTGCCCCTGTGTCGGCTTTGAACGCCCGGAGCCAGACGTCGTCGTCGATGACGTACCGCTCGCGGCGACCGGAATCCTGTGTGCGCCTGACCAACTCGATCGCCTCGAGGAAGCCGATGGCCTTGGACACCGACGCCGGGCTGACCTGTAGCCGCCGTACGAACTCGGCGGACGTCAGGCCCCCGGAGTCGGAGGTGAGCAGGCAGACGAACACGCGAGCGGGCATCCGGGGAAGGCCGGTCCCCACCAGCAGCGTCGCGAACCGCTCCACGAAACCGCGCACGGACTCGGCCGGCCGCCCGTCGGCCGGCGGCTCCGTGGTCCGAACCGGTCTGCGGCGGCGGGCGCGCTGCCCGGCGGCCTGCTGGGCGCGGTCGGCCAGGTAGCCGCCGGGCGCGCTGTTGCGTGCCACTTCGCGGCTGATCGTGGACGTGGGCCTGCCCAGCCGCCGGGCGATCTCGGCGTATCCCAGCCCTTCGACCAGCCAGATCGCGATCTGCCGGCGATCCTCATGGGTCAGCCTGCCTCCGGGCATCGGTTCGCCCTCCTGTCGGTTCGGGTCCACGAGTGCGTTCACCAACAGTACATTGCAACGACTGGTTGGCTGGGGTTGCATTTACCAACAATCCTGTTGCAACGATCGACGCGAAAGCCCAGTATTTAAGCGCATACTTGGAAGCCTCTTGTTGACGATCATTGAAATGCAACGTAGCCTTTTCTCGCCCTGAAAGAATCGGGAGGGACGAGGAACCCCTTATGGCAAGAGCGTTGGATGTGTCCCGGATGCGAGCTCGCGTCTCCGGGCTGCTCGCGGAGTACCGGATTCCGAGTGCCGCCATCGGCGTCCTCAGCGACGGGGAGATCACCGACTTCGCGGTCGGCGTCAAGAACATCTCCACGCGGGAGCCCGCGACGACCGACACCATCTACCAGTGCGGCTCCGTATCCAAGACATGGACCGCCCTCGCCTTCATGCAGCTCGTCGACGAGGGGAAAGTCGCCCTGGACGAGCCGGTGCGGACCTACCTTCCTGATTTCCGGGTCGCCGACCTCGACGTCGGCGCCAAGGTCACACCCCGCCATCTCCTCAACCACACCAACGGCATCGAGGAGAACTACGGAGATCCGGGCGAGGACGACGATGTGTACAAGCGCATGGTGGAGAACATCGCCAGCGCACGCCAGGTCCACCCCTTGGGCCACACGCACGGCTACAGCGCGGCCCTGGGCTACGCGATCCTCGCCCGCATCATGGAGGTGATCGACGGCAAGCGGTGGGACGGCATCATGAAGGATCGCCTGTTCGACCCCTTGGGACTGACCTCGACGAGCAGCCGGCATGAGCACGTGGACCGGAAACGGGCCGCGGCCGGATACCTGATCCGATCCCTCGAAGAGGGCCCCATCCTCTCACCGCTGGGTCACCTGCCGCGCTCCTTCGGCCCCGGAGGCAACGTCAACACGACGGCCCGGGAATTGCTCACGATGGCGTACGTCTTCCTTAACGAAGGAAAAGCACCGAACGGAACCAGAATCGTCTCACCCGGCATCATCCGAGAGATGACGGAGTCGCGCGTCCCCATACCCGACCCGTACATGTTCGGGCCGGAATGGGCACTCGGCCTCATCGTGTGCGATTGGCACGGCCAAACCGTCTACGCCCACGACGGCAGTGCAGTCAGCCAAAGCGCCCGCCTGCGGATCCTGACGGAATCGAACATCGCCATCTCGATGCTGGCGAACGCCGGGCCGCGCGACAGCTTCTACCGGAAGGTGTTCAACGAAATCCTGACCGACCTCGGCGCGGTCACGATCCCCGACCTGCCGGAGCCCGACCCGACTTTGGCCCTCGATCTGTCCAGGTACGAAGGCTCCTACGAGCGCCCCGGCACCCGCTACGAAGTGGCGGCCGACCGCGGAAAACTCCACCTCAAATTCACCCTGAACCCCATGGAGGCGCAACTCCTCAATAAACCAGAACGGCTCGACTACGAGCTGTACCCGATCAGTGAGACTCACTTCTTGATGCCTTCGGACGATCCGCTCGAGGACCCTCAAACCGTCGCGATCTACGACTTCGAGAATGGTGTCGCACAATATCTCCACATCAATTGCCGAGTGAATCCGAGAGTCAATGAGGAGGGCACCAAAGTGCACATCATGGCTGTTTCCACGATTTCTGACAACAACGGTTTCTGGGATTCCCTGAAGAAGGCGTACGGCCAGCTTCCCAAGGGTGCCAAGTGGACGCTGGCGGTGGCGAGCACTGACGGGACCAAAGCGGTGAACGTCATCGTCCACGACTCGATCGACGGCGTCAGGAGCTTCTTCGAAGATCACGTCGGCCTCTTCGCCACGACGGAATACTTCGAGGCCGACGCGTCCAACGCGGTCGGCCTCCCGACGACCTGACCGCTCCTTGCGCTGCCGTCCGCCCAAGCTGCGATGGCGGTGCACCGTTCAGATCCATGCGGCCGTTGTCCTGCTCGGGGGTACATCGGGCGTCTTCGCGCAGCCGATGCAGGTGATGATCGCGGAAGCCGCGGCCTGGCCTTCCGCTTCGACGAGACTCCCGAAAGCCATCTGGCCGGCCTGCACCTCCGCGGAGCTCTCTTGTGGATCCGAAGCCTTCAACCCGCCTGAAGATCCGAAGTCCGTACAGGCCCGTCCCCTTCCGGGAATCCGGGGCCCGCGAGCCCCGGGAGACCCGCGTGACGCGCGACGCCCCCACCGGCCGAGGCCGGTGGGGGCGTTCTGCTCGTACGGGGAGGGAACGGCGTGCCGTGACGCGTCCGGGGGGCCGGGGCCGCCGGAGGACCGCGCCGGGAGGGACCGCGCGCCGCCGGGCGGCCACGGGGTAGGGCGCCGCCGCCGGACGACCGCGCGGCGCGCCGTAGGGCGACCGTGCGGGAAGGGTTCGCGCGCCGTCAGACGGCGGCGTGCAGCCAGCGGACCGGCGCGCCCTCGCCCGCATACCTGAACGACTCCAGCTCGGCGTCCCACTGCTTGCCGAGCAGCCTGTCGAGCTCCTCCTCCAGGACCACCCTGCCCTGCCGCGCCATGAGCATGACCGAGCGCAGGCGGTCCTCGGGCACCAGGATGTCACCCGAGGCGCCGATCACCGCCGTGAAGGCGCCGAGGGACGGCGTGTAGGCGTGCCGGGACCCGTCGGCACCCGGCGAGGGGTCCTCGGTGATCTCGAACCTGATGCGCTGCCAGCCCATCAGGGACGAGGTGATGGCCGCCGCCGTCCCCGGGCGGCCGACCCATTCGGCCTGCGCGCGCACGTGGCCGGGCGCGGCCGGCTGCGGGGTCCAGTTCAGGTCGACGGGCACGCCAAGGACACCCGCGACCGCCCATTCGATATGCGGGCACAGCGCAGGCTGAGCCGAGTGGACGTAAAGCACGCCACGAGCAGACACCGGACCTCCCGTTTCGTACGAGGTGCGCCTTCCCCAACGGCCTCGACCAGGATGATCACAAGTGACTGTAGGAGAGACTACCGTCGGTTGTGACGCCGCACCAGAGGGGGGTCATACCGAGATGCCGTGCGACCGGCCTCCGGCTGGGGCATGCTCGAAGTGAGACGATCCGACGATCCGCCGCCCGACCCCCCGGAGAGCCACATGGACGCCGACATCGAACGGGTGGAGCCCGTCCCGGGAGCACCGGCTCTGATCAGGCGTGACCAGCTGCTGACGGACGCCCCCGGCATGGCGGCCGTCGCCCGGTGGACCACGGCGGTGACCGAGGCCGACGGCGTCTTCCGGATACGGCTGGTGCCCGGCGTCGACGTCTGCGACCTCGCCGCCACGGTCCGCGACCGCGGGCACGCGGCCTCCCCCAACCACATCCTGGTGGGCCAGCCCCTCTTCTTCGGGGGCCCGGCCTCCCGGCCCTTCCCGGCGCCTCCGCCTCCGCCTCCGCCTCCCGGCGCCGCACCGGGAGGCGGGCCGGACGGACCCGGGGGCCCCGGGAACGACGAGGATCGCGGCGGCATCCCGGGCGGGTCGGACAGACCCAGTGGACCCGGCGGACCCGGCGGGCCGGTGACCGTCGCGGTCGCCGACACCGGCCTGGCCGCGCACCCCTGGTGGCGGGACCTCCCGTGGTTCCTCGAACGGCGGCGCGAGGCCGCCGAGGTGCCCGACGACGACGGCGACGGGCGGCTGGACCCCCAGGCCGGGCACGGCACGTTCGTCACCGGGCTGATCCTGCGGTCGGCGCCCGAGGCGCGGGTGCGCCCGCTGCGGGTGCTGGACGGCCGCGGCGTCGGAGACGAGGCCGGGCTGCTTCGGGCGCTGACGCGGCTGCGGGACGAGCCGCCCCAGGTGCTCAACCTCTCCCTGGGCGGGCACACCTACGACGACCGGCCATCCCCCCTTCTCGAGGCCGCCATGGCCGGCCTGCCGGGCACCGTCGCGGTGGCCTGCGCGGGCAACACGGCCTCCGACCGGCCGTTCTGGCCGGCCGCGCTGCCCGGGGTGATCGCCGTCGGCGCGCTGGACGCGGCCGGACGGGACCGGGCGCCGTTCTCGGCCCACGGCCCCTGGGTCGACGCCTGCGCCCCCGGGGAATGGCTGACCAGCTCCTTCCTGGAGCACGGGGCGTTCCACGGCTACGCGCGCTGGAGCGGCACCTCCTTCGCCGCCGCCGTGGTCAGCGGCGCGATCGCCGCAGCGACCCGGGGGCGGACACCCGCCGAGGCCGCGGCGCACGTCCTCGATCCGGAACGGAACCGAAAAATCTCAGATCTGGGCGTCGTCGTGGCCGGGCCAAGGTAAAGTCTCACCCAAAGTCACCACTGAGACACGAAGAGTGTCCGGGACGGCTTCGGAGGCTCCGGTGAGCGACCAGCACACGATCGACGCCGCGCTGGCGGGCGACCAGGAGGCGTGGGACACGCTGGTGAACCGGTTCTCCGGTCCCCTGTGGTCGGTGGCCCGCGCCCACGGCCTGAGCGCGGCGGACGCCGCGGACGCGGTGCAGGGCACCTGGCTGCGGCTGCTGGAGAGCCTGCACACCATCCGCGACCCCGGCCGGCTCGGCTCGTGGCTGTTCACCACGGTCCGGCGGGAGGCGTCCCTGCTCCGCAGGCGGAGCCGCGGCGAGCGGCCGGTCGCCGACCCGGCCGACGCCGGCGAGGTCCGCCCCGGCCCGTCACCCGCCGAGGCCGCCCCCGACCCGGCCCTGATCGTGCTCAGCGCCGACGAGGGCCGCCGTCTCTGGCTGGCCGTCGAGGCGATGCAGGAGCCGTGCCGCTCGCTGTTCCGGCTGATGGCCACGGCTCCCGACGCGGGCGTCCACCAGCTCGCCGGACGCCTGGGCATGCCCAGCGGCAGCTACGGCCCCACCCGGGGCCGGTGCCTGAACCGACTACGCACCATGCTCACCGCTCAGGAGGCCGCATCTTGACCCGACGTCCCGCCGCGATCGACGACGAGTCCCTGATCGCCGCGCTCCGCCTGGCGGCCGGCCGCGACCCCGTGCCCGGTCACATCCCGGCGGCCGCGCGCGCGGCCTTCGGCCTGCGGCTGCCCGGCGCGGCCACGGCCCTGCCCGTGGCCGCGCCGGCGCCGCGGGACGTCCGCGACGGCGGGCAGGACCGGCTGCTCCGCTTCACCGCGGCCGGACTCACCGTCGACCTGGAGGTCACCGCGATGGACGGCCTGGTCGACCTGGCCGGGCAGGTCTCCCCCTGCCCCGAGGAGGGCACGCGGGTCGAGGTCCGCACCCCGCACCTCACCGAGGCGCGGGAGCTGTCGGCGACCGGTCAGTTCGCCGTGACGGGCCTGCCGCCGGGCTGGTTCAGCGTGGTGTGCCACCGGCCGGGGCAGGTCCCCGTCGTCACCAGCTGGACCAGGATCCGCCCGTAGGTGGCCCCCGACGAAGCGCTCGCCGCCGCCGAGCGGGCACTGGAGCTGTCCGGCAGCGACCCGGCCGCCGCGCGGGAGCTGGCGCGCGACATGCTCCGTGCCGCCCTCCCCGCGGAGGCCGCGGCGGTCGCCCACCGGGCGCTGGCGGTGGCCGCGCGGGAGCTGGGAGACCTGCCGCTGGCCGAGGAGCACCTGCGGAGCGCGGTGCGCGTGGCGCTGCGGGCGGGCCTGCCGTACCGGGCGGCGCAGGCGCGGCTGTCGCTGGTGCACGTCCTCACCGAGCTCGGCCACCCCCGGCGGGCGCTGGCCGTCGCGGCGGCGGCCGAACCATGTCTGCCGCCGGCCGAGACGGCCAGGCTCGCCGTGCACCGGGCCGGGGCGCTGACCCGCCTGGGCCGCTACGCCGAGGCCCTCGCCCAGTGCGACCGGGCCGTGGGCGCCCTGGACGGCGACGCCTACTATCTCGCCGGGGCCCTGCTGAACCGGGGGCTGAGCAGGGTGTTCCTGGGGCGCTTCGGGGAGGCCGAGGCCGACCTGCGCCGCTGCGCCGAGCTGGCGCGGGACGCGGGCCTGGACCACGTGCTCACACTCGCCGAGGGCAATCTGCCGTTCCTGGCGGCCCGGCGCGGTGACCTGCCCGCCGCGTTCGCCGCCTACCGGCGCGCCGAGAGCAGCCTGTTCGGCTTTCCCGAACGGCTCGCGGCGATGCGCTGCGACCTGGCGGAGGCATTGGTCGACGCGCACCTGCCGGGTGAGGCGCGGGCGCTGCTCGACCTGGCGGTTCCGGAGCTCGCGGCGGCGGGGGCGGAGGTGGCGCTGGCCGACGCCCGACTGCTGCTCGCCCGGGTGGAGCTGCGCACCGGCGACCCGCGCCGCGCCGCGGAGCACGCCGAGCCGGCCGCGGCCGCCCTGGCCGCGCAGGGCAGGACGGCGCTGGTGCCGCTCGCCGCCGAGGTGCTGTTGCGGGCCCGTCTGGCGTCCGGCCCGCCGTCCCCTGAGCTGGCCGCCGAGTTGCTCTCGTGCGCGGCCGACCTCGACGGCGCGGGCCGCCCCGACCTCTCCCGCGAGCTGCGGTTCACCGCGGCCGAGACCGTCCTGCGGCTGGGCGACCGGGCGTCCGCCCGCGAGCGGCTCGCCGTCCTCGCCCGCGGAGCCCCGGGGCTGCTCCGCCACCGGGCCGCCGCGCTGCACCGGGCCCTGTCCGGCGACCGGCGCGGCGCGTTCGCGGCCGTCCGCGCCGGACTGGCCGAGGCGGGTTCCACCGCGGCCGCCCTCGACGACCCCGCGATCCGGGCGTACGCCGTCGGCGCCGGTGAGCCGCTGGCCCGCTTCGGGCTGGAGCTCGCGCTGGAGACGGGGCGGGGCCGCGCTGTCCTCGCCTGGGCCGAGCGGTGGCGGGCGGTC
The DNA here is from genome assembly GCF_040653115.1 of Streptosporangium sp. NPDC048047. Lineage (NCBI taxonomy): Bacteria > Bacillati > Actinomycetota > Actinomycetes > Streptosporangiales > Streptosporangiaceae > Streptosporangium > Streptosporangium sp. NPDC048047. The sequence continues at coordinate 8,150 of NZ_JBEZNH010000043.1, forward strand.
GCCGGGGGTCCCGGGCGGCCCGTGGCTCCCGGCGTCGAGGAGCTGCGGGCCGCCCTGGGTGATGCGGCGCTGGTGGAGTTCGTCCGCGACGGCGACGGGCTGGTGGCCGTCGCCGTCGCCCCCGAGCGCGTCGCGCTGCGCCGGCTCGGTCCCTTCGCCGCCGTCGCCGAGGCCACCGTGCGGCTCCGGTACGGCCTGCGCCGGGCGCACCTGCGTGACGGCCGGGCCCCGGCGCTGGACGGCGACGCGGCGTTGCTGGAGCGGCTGCTGTTCGGCGCGCTGCGCCGGCCGCTCGGCGACCGGCCGCTGGTGATCGTGCCGACCGGTTCGCTGCACACCCTGCCCTGGCCGGTGCTGCCGATGAACGCCGGCCGTCCCGTCACCGTGGCGTCCGCCGCGGCGGCCTGGCTGGCCGGGCACCGGGCGCCCGCCGTACCGGGCGGGAGGACCGTGGCGGTCGCGGGTCCGGCGCTGCGCTGCGCCGGGGCCGAGGCCGCCATGGTCGCCGCCCGCCGCCCCGGCACGGAGGCGGTGGCGGCGCGGCGGGCCGAGGTGCTGGCGGCGCTGGAGGGCGCGGAGGTGGCGCACTTGGCCGCGCACGGGGTGTTCTCCCCGGGCAGCCCGCTGCTGTCCAGCATCCACCTCGACGACGGGCCGCTGATGGCCTACGACCTGCTGCGGCTGCGCCGCCCGCCCGCGTTGGCGGTGCTGTCGGCGTGCGACGCGGGCATGGCGCGGGTGCCCGCCGACGGAGCTCCGCTGGGGCTGGCCGGGGCCTTCCTGTCGGTGGGCTCGCGGTGCGTGGTGGCCAGCCTGGTGCCGGTGCGCGACGAGCCGGCGCTGGCGCTGATGGAGGTCTTCCACGAGCTGCTGGCCACCGGGCGTCCGCCGGCCCGCGCGCTGGCCGCGGCGAGCGCGAAGACCGGGGTGGCGGGGTTCGCCTGCTTCGGGTACGGCGACCTGCCGATGCCGGCCGGGAGAGGTCAGCCGGTGGCGACCGGCCGGGAGGGGTCGGCCACCCAGTTGGACCAGGAACCGACGTAGAGGGCGGCGGGGACGCCCGCCACGTCCAGCGCGAGCACCTGGTGCGCCGCCGTCACACCTGAGCCGCAATAGGTGCCGACCGCGACGCCCGGCACGGCGCCCAGGGTGTTGAACCGCTCGCGCAGGAACTCCGGCCGGTGGAAGAGCCCGGCGGGATCGACGTTCTCGAAGGTGGGGGCGCTCACCGCACCGGGGATGTGCCCGGCGACGGGGTCGATCGGCTCGACCTCGCCCCGGTAGCGTTCGGCGGCGCGGGCGTCCAGCAGCACCCCCTCGCCTGCCAGCTCCAGCGCCTGACCGGCGTCGAGGACGGGCATCCCGCCGGGCCGCGCGGTGAAGTCGCCGGGCCGTACGGACTCCTCGCCCGCCGCGACGGGCCGCCCCTCGGCCGCCCAGGCGCGCAGGCCGCCGTCGAGGACGCGGACGTCGGGGTGCCCGAAGTAGCGCAGCGTCCACCACGCCCGCGCGGCGGCGGTGGCGTCGGCCTCGTCGTAGACGACGACCGTACGGGAGCCGGACACGCCCAGGCGGCGCATCGCCTCCTGGAACGCCCCGGCCTCCGGCAGCGGGTGGCGGCCCTGCGGTCCGGGCGGCGCGGCGAGGTCGGCGTTGAGGTCGCAGAAGACCGCGCCGGGGATGTGGCCCTCGCGGTAGGCGTCGGCCCCGGGCGGGCCGCCGAGCTTCCAGCGCACGTCCAGGACGGCCGGGCCGTCCAGGGCCTCCAGCTCGGCCGGAGTGATCAGCGGGCTCATCAGGGTCTCCCCTTCGCAGAGGTTCGGGATGCGGGACGGCGCGGAGCCGGCCCCGGGAGGGCGCCGGACACCGCGGCGGGGGAAGCGGCGAGGTGGTGGAACGGCGGGCCGGCGATCGCGCCACGGCGACGCCATGGCGTTACGGCGGCGATACGGCGGCCTCCCGGCCGCCGGGCATCGGCCGGGAGGCCGGGAGGCCGGGAAGCCGGTTACGAGGCGGCGCGGGCGGTGGCCTCCGACAGAGCCTTGGCGAAGGTCAGCACGTGGGAGACCGCCTCGGGGCCGTCGGCCGCCTCGCTCACGCGCAGCGACAGGTCGTCGGCCGTGACGGCCCCGGTGTAGCCGTGGTCGGCCTCGCAGTTCTCGTCGCCGCAGGTGGCGGGCTCCAGGTCGACGTGGGAGATGGCCCCCCAGCCGATGGTGAGCGTCACCTCCGTGGGCGGCACGCCCGGCACGTAGGAGGCGGGGTCGGGGACCACCCGGGTGACGGAGACCGACTGGATCCGGCTGAGCCGTACCGCCTCGGTGGTCGTGGAGGCGTGCGACGCCGAGACCCCCTCCACCGCGGGGTGCTCGTCGGTGTGGCAGACGAGCAGCCGGGTGGGTGTGAGAACCAGGACGGTGACGTGCCTGCGCACCTCCATCGCCGGGTCGAAGGTGGCCTCGTGGTGCACGACGTACGCCGTCACCTGCTCCTTGCCCAGGGCGGATTCGACCGCGTCGGTGACCAGGTCGGGGTAGTAGCCGCTGCGGTCGATGGCGTCGCGCAGCCCGGTTGCCGAGAGTCGGGTATCCCTCATGGGTCCATCCTGCCCTGTCCGGGGCAGCGCTTTCACCTCCAGCACGCCCTCTCCCGCCGGACGCGTCGGCCCGTGGACTCCCGCGGCCCGTGGCCCGCGCCGTCCGGCCCGGCACGGTTCAGGCCGTACCCGGCCGTACGGCACGGCGGTCAGCCACCGTCCGGCACGGCACGGCACGGCACGGGCCACGCCCCGGCCGTACGGCACGGCGATCCGCCGCGGGCCGCCTCAGGAACCAGGCCGTACGGCACGGCGGTCCGCCGCCGCGGATCACCTCAGGCCGGGAACCCGCCCAGGCGGCGCGGGCCGTCGTCGATCCGCGGGCCGGGCGGCTCGCGCAGCACGGCGCGCGCCCCCAGGACGATCGCCTCCGACTCCCCCACGAGCACCGGGTCGAGGTCGAGCCTGGCCACCTCGGGCAGGTCGTCGGCCAGCCGCCCGACCCGGACCAGCAGGTCCGCGAGGGCCTCCACCGCGACGGGCGGATAACCGTACCCGCCGAGCAGCAGGGGCGCCGTGCGCGGCGCCCGCACCAGGGCCCCGGCGTCCTCCCGGGTGAGCGGGGCGAGCCCGTACACCTCGTCGCGCAGCAGCCGGGCGGTGACCTCGCCCAGCCCGAACGACACGACCGCGCCGAACGCGGCGTCCTCGACGACGCCGATCACCGTCGGCACCGCGGGCTGCGGGACCATCCGCTGCACCGCGAGCGCGGCGTCCCGGCCGAGCTGCCGGGACAGTCCCTCGAACGCCTCGCGCACCCCGTCGGGGCCGGTCAGGCCGAGCCGTACGGTCCCGGCGCGCTTGGCCGCCCCGGGGTCGGCGGCCTTGAGCGCCACCGGCCAGCCCAGCCGTTCGGCCGCCGCCACGGCGCGTTCCGCGGAGTCCACCCGCTCGGCCGGCCACACCCGCACCCCGTAGCAGGCGAGCAGCCCGGCGGCGTCGATCTCAGCCTTCTCCCCCCACGGCTCGGCGGCTTTCTCCCCCCACGGCCCGGCGGGGCCGGTCACGACCGTCCCCTCCGGCGGTGCGGCGCCGGTCCCGGCAGGGTCTTTCCGCAGTGCGGCCCGCACCAGCCGCCGCGCGGCCGCGGTGTCCACGCCCTCCGGCTCCTCCGGGATCCCCGCGGGCCGCTCCCGCCAGCGGGCGTACCGCACGGCGTGGGACAGCGCGCGGACCGCCTCCTCCGGCGCCGGGTACGACGGGATCGACCCCCACCCGGGCACCGAGTCCGTCCGCAGTTCCGGCGGCATGCCCGTCCGGCCCTCGAACGTGGCCAGCACCGGCTTGCCGTGGTCGCGCGAGACCCGTAGCAGCTCGGCGGCCACCTCGGCGGCCGGACCGGGGATCGGCGGCATGTAGATCACGACGACCGCGTCCACGTCAGGCAGCACCGACGCGAGGCCCGCGCCGAACTCCGCCGCCCCCGCGGCCGCGCCGAGGTTGACCGGCGGCCTGGGCTCCAGCCCGGCCCGCACGCAGGCGTCCGCCGCGAGCAGCGCCATCGCGTCGGAGTTGCTGACCAGGCCCACCCGGGGCCCGGCCGGCAGCGGCTGGTGGGCCAGCAGCTGCGCCACGTCGAACTGCTGGACCAGGTCGTCCACCCGGATCACCCCGGCCTGCTCGAACAGCGAGCTGAGCGCGGTGTCGGGCAGGCCGAGCACCGGCGCGGCGTGACCCGTCGGCACGTTCTGAGTGGTTCCGCCGCTCTTGACCACCACGATCGGCTTGCGGCGGGAGATCCGCCGGGTGAGGCGGGCGAACTTGCGGGGGTTCCCCAGCGACTCCAGGTAGAGGAGGATCACGTCGGTGGCGGGGTCCTCCTCCCAGTACTGCAGCAGGTCGTTGCCCGAGACGTCGGCCCGGTTGCCCGCCGACACGAACGAGGAGATGCCCATGCCGCGCTGGGCCACCCGCTGCAGCAGCGCGGTGCCCAGCGCGCCGGACTGGCTGAAGAAGCCGACCCGTCCGCGGCCGGGGACGGTCGCGGCGAGCGTGGCGTTCAGCCGGACCGCCGGGTCGGTGTTGGCGACGCCGAGGCAGTTGGGGCCGACGACGCGCAGGCCGTACGCGCGGGCGATGCGGACCAGCTCGTCCTGCCTGGCGCGCCCCTCGGGGCCGGTCTCGCCGAATCCGGAGGAGACCACGATCAGCCCGCGCACGCCCTTCTCCGCGCACTCCTTGACCACCTCGATCACCCCCTCGGCGGGTACGGCCAGCACCGCGAGGTCCACCTCGCCGTCGATGGCCGTCACGCCGGGATAGGCCCGCACCCCGGCGACCGCGCGGGCCTCGCGGTGCACCGGGTACACCGGTCCGGTGAAGTCGGCGGCGAGCAGGTTGCGCAGCACGGTCTGCCCGACGCCGCCGGGCTCGCGGCCGGCGCCGACGACCGCCACCGACCTCGGGGACAGCAGCCGCTCGATCGAACGCGCCTCGGCCCGGTGCTCGCGGGCGGCGGTCACCTCCTGGGAGGTCTCGGTGGGGGTGAGGTCGAGGATCATCCGGACCACGCCGTCGGCGAAGCGGCTCTGCGCGGTGTAGCCGGCCTGCTTCAGGACACCCATCATCTTCTGGTTGGCCGGCAGGACGTCGGCGACGAACCGGGAGATCCCCCGCTCCCGGGCCGTGGTGGCCAGGTGCTCCAGCAGCACCGAGGCGACCCCGCGGCCCTGGTGGGCGTCCTCGACGAGGAAGGCCACCTCGGCCTCCGCCGGGTCGATCCGGTCGTAGCGGATGACCGCCACCATCTCCGTGCCGATCGTGGCGATCAGCGCGACCCGGTCGGTGTAGTCGACGTTGGTGAACCAGGTGATCTCCCGGTCCGAGAGGCGGGGTCTGGGGCCGAAGAAGCGGAAGTAGATCGACTCCTCCGACAGCCGCGAGTAGAACGCGCGCAGCAGATCGGCGTCGGCCGGATGGATCGGTCGGACATGGGCGGTCCCGCCGTCCGACAGGACGACGTCCGCCTCCCAGTGGGCGGGGTACTGAGCAGCCTCCACAGTCCCGAGAGTAAACGCGAATCACACAAGCCGGACCAGCCGGGCGGATTCCCGCAACGCTTGTGCATCGACTGCGCCCCGCTCTCCGCTCCCGACCCCATACGCGGTCCGGAAGCTGTTAAGTTTTTCGCGGCTAGAGGCACTTCAGCATCGAAGGCAGCAAGGTGGTGGCATCATGGCGCGGGTGGTCGTGGTGGGCGATCTCATGACCGACGCCGTCGCGCGGGCTCGCTACCCGCTGGCCCGGGCCAGCGACACACCGGCGATCGTCACCATGCACGGAGGCGGCTCGGGGGCCAACATCTCCTCCTGGCTCGCCGTCGAGGGCGCCGAGGTCGCCTTCATCGGGCGCCGCGGCGCCGACATCACCGGCCGCAACCGCGACATGGAGCTGATGGGCTACGGCGTCGACGCCCGCCTGGTGATGGACCCCGAACGGCCGACCGGTACGTGCGTGGTGCTCATCACCCACAAGGGAGAGCGCACCATGCTGTCCGACCCCGGTGCCAACGCCGCGCTGTCGCCCGAGGACCTGCCGCGCGACCTGTTCCTCCAGGGCGGTCACCTGCACCTGTCGGGTTACACCCTGATCAACGAGGGGTCCCGCGAGGCGGGGCTCGCCGCCCTGAAGCTGGCCGGCCGCGCCGGGATGACCGTCTCGGTCGACTGCTCCTCGTCGGCGCCTCTTGAGCGGACCGGCGCCGAGCCGTTCCTGGAGTGGACCGAGGAAGCCACGCTGCTGTTCGCCAACGCCGACCAGGCCAAGGTGCTGACCGGCCGCGACGACCCCGCCGCGGCGGCCAAGGTGCTCACCGCGTGGTTCCCCCAGGTCGTCGTCAAGCTCGCCGCCGAGGGCGCCCTGTGGTACGCCAACGGCCGCGGCGAGCCGGTGATGTGCCCGGCCGAGACGGTGAACCGCGTGGTCGACGGCACCGGCGCCGGCGACGCCTTCGTCGCCGGGTTCCTGCCCTCCTGGCTGGAGAAGAAGCCCCCGGCGGAGGCGCTCTCCGCCGGCTGCCGGCTGGCCGCCAAGGCGATCTCGCACCTCGGCGCCCGCCCCCGCCTCTGACCCTCCGTACGGCCCGGCTCGTCCCGGCCCGCCCGGTACGGTTCACCCGTGCCCGGCCGGGACCGGCCGGGCACGCCGTACGCGCGGGCCGGCCGCGGGCTCAGGTCAGCTCGTCACGGCGAGGACCAGCGGCAGCACCGCCGGGGCTCCGGCGTGGCGGATCATCGCGGCGGCCAGGGTCACGCTCCAGCCCGTGTCGACGCGATCGTCGACCAGCAGGACCGGCCCGCCCGCCTGGGCAACGGCCGCGGCGAGCGCCGAGGGCATGGCCAGGGTGGCGCGGACCGCCTGGACCCGCTGGGCGCTGTTGAACTGCCGGCCCGGCGGACCGGAACGGTATCCCAGCTCGCCCAGGAAGGACAGCCTGCCGACCTGGGCCAGCCGCTCGGCCAGGCTGCGGACGAGCAGCGGCCTGCTCGCCGAGGGCATCGCGACCACCGCCGTCGGCCGCTGCTCCCACTCCCACGACGACAGCACCTTCACCACCGCGGCGAAGACGTCGTCGGGCACCGGGCCGTCGGGGGCGTTCTCGGCCAGCAGGCCGCGCAGGCGGTTGCCCCAGCCGATGTCGGTCAGCCGGCCCAGCGCCCGGCCGGTCCCCGCGCCCAGCTCCGGCTTGATCCGGCCCTTGAGGTCGGTCAGCCCGGTCGGCCACTGCCTGCGGGGCTCGATCTCCACACCGGGACGGTGCAGGGTCGCCGCCGCCCGCTCCACAGCCTCCGCGGCCACCTCGGGCGAGCGGTGCGCGCCGGTGCAGTTGTCGCAGCGTCCGCAGGGCACGGCGGCGTCGTCGTCCAGGCAGCGGCGCAGGAACACCTCGCGGCACTCGGTGGTGCCGAGGTATTCGAGCATGGCCTTCTGCTCGGCCTCGCGGGCCTCGGTCACCCGGGCGTAGCGGTCGGTGTCGTAGTGCCACGGCTCGCCGGTGGCCTCCCAGCCGCCCCTGACCCGGCGCACCGCGCCGTCCACGTCGAGGACCTTGAGCATGGTCTCCAGGCGGCTGCGGCTGAGGTCGACGCGGTTCTCCAACGCGGCCGTGGACAGCACGCCGCCCTCTTCCAGGGCCGCCAGCACGGCCCGCACGACCGGCTCCGGGGGGAAGGCCAGGGAGGCGAAGTAGGCCCAGATCTCGCGGTCCTCGGGGCCGGGCAGCAGGATCACCTCGGCTCGCTCGACCCCGCGGCCGGCCCGGCCGACCTGCTGGTAGTAGGCGACGGGCGACTGGGGCGCGCCGACGTGGACGACGAAGCCGAGATCGGGCTTGTCGTATCCCATGCCGAGCGCGGAGGTGGCGACCAGCGCCTTGACCTTGTTGTCCAGCAGAGCCTGCTCGGCGGCCAGCCGTTCGGCCTGCTCGGTCTGCCCGGAGTAGGCGATCACCTCGTGGCCCTGCCCGCGGAGGTAGGCGGCGATCTCCTGGGCCGCGGCCACGGTGAGGGTGTAGACGATGCCCGAGCCCGGCAGCTCGTGCAGCGTCTGCGCGAGCCAGGCCATGCGCTCCTCGGCGCCGCGCAGCCGTACGACGCTCAGGTGGAGGCTCTCGCGCTCCAGCGCGCCGCGCAGGACGAGGGTCTCCTCGCCGAGCTGTTCGGCGACGTCACGGGTGACGCGGGCGTTGGCGGTGGCGGTGGTGGCCAGGACCGGCACGCCCTCGGGCAGCCCCTCGAACATCGTGCGCAGCCTGCGGTAGTCGGGGCGGAAGTCGTGGCCCCAGTCGGAGATGCAGTGCGCCTCGTCCACCACGACCAGGCCCGCGCTCTCGGCCAGCTCGGGCAGGACCTGGTCGCGGAACTCGGGGTTGTTGAGCCGCTCGGGGCTGACCAGCAGCACGTCGACCATGCCCTCGGCGACCTGGCCGTAGACCTGTTCCCACTCCTCGGGGTTGGCGGAGTTGACGGTGACGGCGTGGATCCCGGCACGCTCGGCGGCGGCGATCTGGTTGCGCATCAGGGCCAGCAGCGGCGAGACGATGACGGTCGGCCCCTCGCCCAGCTCGCGCAGCAGGGCGGTGGCGACGAAGTAGACCGCCGACTTGCCCCAGCCGGTGCGCTGCACCACGAGCACCCGGCGACGGTCCATCACCAGCGCCTTTATCGCCGACCACTGGTCCTCGCGCAGCCGGGCGTGCTCACCGGCCAGCGCCCGCAGCCGCCCCTCGGCCTCTTCACGCAGCATCTGCTCTTCGCTCACGGCTCATTGCTACCAGTTCCGGCGGACTGTTTTCCGCATCACCCGGATCTCCCTGGTTCCCGGGCGGCGGACCGGCGCTCCCCCGCGGCGTGGTTGGATGCAGGCATCATGGACGTGACCACCTGGTACCTCGAACAGACCTCCCCCTCCGATCTGATCCCGGCCAGGCCCCCGGCGATCGCGCTCGACATCGCACTCGCCGAGGTGCCCTCCCCCGAGTTCAGCCGGTTCCTGTACACGGCGGTGGGCGGCGACTGGCACTGGAGCGAACGGCTCTCGTGGACCTGGCAGCAGTGGGCCGACCTGCTGGCGGGCGGGGTGGAGACCTGGGTGGCCCACCACCGCGGCACCCCGGCGGGATACGTGGAACTGCTGCCCTGCGACGACGGGGCGGTGGAGATCACCTCCTTCGGCCTGCTGCCGTGGGCGATCGGCAGGGGTGCCGGCGGGCGCCTGCTGGAGGCCGGTACGGCCCGCGCCTGGGACATCGCCGACCGCCGGCCGAGCCTCGCGCCGACCCGGCGGGTGTGGCTGCACACCTGCTCCCTCGACGGCGCGGCCGCGCTGCCCAACTATCAGGCGCGGGGGTTCCGGATCTACGACACGAAGGTCAACGCCCCGGGCGACGCCTATGACGGCCCGCCGGCCGGCGCGTGGCCGGGAGCGGGGCCGCGGCCGTACGGGGGCCCTGGTGCCGCCCCGGAGCGCGGGCGGGACGAGGAGGGCGCTCCCGGGCGCGGGTGAGCCCGGGGGGACCTCCGGGCCGCCGGTGGGGCGTCGGCGACGCTCCCGGACGCTCCCGGCGCCGCTCCCGGGTGTTCCCGGCCGAGTCCGGCGCGCCCGGCGGCGCGCGCGGACGTCCGGAAGTGTCACCGGGCGTGAGTATGGTAACGACACGCGGAACGGCCGCCGACGCCGTCCGCGTGAGCCCCGCGCACCACCCGGACACTTCCCGGGCGCGCCGGGGCCCGGCGGTTGTGACACCACGAAGACGAGGAAGACGACAAGGAGGACGCGCTTCCCTCCCGGCCTCCGGGCCGGGGCCCGCGCGAGGAGAATCTGATGGCCCGACGGACGACCAAACCCCCGACTGAGGATTTCGAGGAGCGGATCGTCGACATCGACGTGTCCGCCGAGATGCGCACCAGCTTCCTCGAATACGCGTACTCGGTCATCTACCAGCGCGCGCTGCCGGACGCCAGGGACGGCCTCAAGCCCGTCCAGCGGCGCATCCTCTACTCGATGAGCGAGATGGGCCTGCGGCCCGACCGGGGACACGTCAAGTCGTCGCGGGTCGTCGGCGACGTGATGGGCAAGCTGCACCCGCACGGCGACACCGCCATCTACGACGCGCTGGTCCGCATGGCCCAGCCGTTCTCGATGCGGCTGCCGCTGGTCGACGGGCACGGCAACTTCGGCTCCCCCGACGACCTGCCCGCCGCGATGCGTTACACCGAGGCCCGCCTGGCCTCCGCGGCCATGGCCATGGTGCAGTCGATCGACGAGGACACCGTCGACTTCAAGCCCAACTACGACGGCCAGGAGACCGAGCCCACGGTCATGCCGTCGGCGTTCCCTAACCTCCTGGTCAACGGCGCCACCGGCATCGCGGTCGGGATGGCGACCAACATGGCGCCGCACAACCTCGTCGAGGTCGTCGCCGCCGCCCGGCACCTGATCAAGAAGCCGGACGCCACGCTCGACGACCTGATGCGGTTCGTCCCGGGCCCCGACCTGCCGACCGGCGGCATCATCATCGGCCTGGACGGCATCCGCGACGCCTACGCCCGCGGGCGCGGCACCTTCCGGATGCGCGCCAAGTGCGCCGTCGAGCAGGTCAGCCCCCGCCGCAAGGGCATCGTCGTCACCGAGCTGCCGTTCAACGTCGGCCCCGAGCGGGTGGTCACCAAGATCAGGGAGTTGGTGACGGCCAAGAAGCTCCAGGGCATCTCCGACCTGAAGGACCTCAGCGACCGTCACAGGGGCCTCAGGCTGATCATCGAGATCAAGAACGGCTTCATCCCCGAGGCCGTGCTGGAGGAGCTGTACCGCCTCACGCCGATGGAGGAGAGCTTCGGCATCAACAACGTGGCGCTGGTCGACGGCCAGCCGCGCACGCTGGGCCTGCGTGAGCTGCTCCAGGTGTACGTCGACCACCGCCTCGACGTGGTCCGCCGCCGCTCGGCCCACCGCCGCCGCAAGCGCGAGGAGCGGCTGCACCTCGTCGACGGCCTCATCGTCGCCCTGCTCAGCATCGACGAGGTCATCCAGGTCATCCGTTCCTCCGACGACTCGGCACAGGCCCGCGCCCGGCTGATGGAGATCTTCGACCTGTCGGAGATCCAGGCCGCCTACATCCTCGACACCCCGCTGCGCCGGCTGACCCGCTTCGACAAGCTGGAGCTCGACCGGGAGAAGGAGACGCTGCAGGCGGAGATCGCCGAGCTGACCGAGATCCTGTCCTCCGACACCCGGCTGCGCAAGGTCGTCTCCGACGAGCTGGCCCAGGTCGCCAAGACCTTCGGCACGCCGCGCCGTACGGTCCTCCTGGAGTCCTCCGGCGTCACCAGGAGCGCCGCGGTGACCCTGGAGGTCGCCGACGACCCGTGCCTGGTCCTGTTCTCCTCCACCGGTCTGCTGGCCCGCACGACCGACGCCTCCCCGCTGCCGGGCGAGGGTGAGCGGTCTGCGCACGACGTGCTGGTGTCGGTGGTGCGCAGCACGGTCAGGGGGGAGGTCGGAGCGGTCACCAGCGAGGGCCGGATGATCCGCGTCCAGGTCGTCGACCTGCCGACGCTGCCCCCGACGGCCGACCCGCCCTCGCTCTCCGGCGGCCACCCGGTGTCGGAGTACGTCAGCCTCTCCCCGGGGGAGACGGTCGTCGGCATCGGCTCGCTCGATCCCGACGGTCCCGGCCTGGCGCTGGGCACCGTGCAGGGAGTGGTCAAGCGGGTCGTCCCCGACTACCCGCCGAACCGCGACGAGTTCGAGGTGATCGGGCTCAAGGACGGCGACCGGGTGGTGGGCGCCGCGGAGCTCACCTCCGAGGACCACGACCTGGTGTTCATCACCTCCGACGCCCAGCTGCTCCGTTACCCGGCGACCAGCGTCCGCCCGCAGGGCCGCCCGGCCGGCGGCATGGCGGGCATCCGGCTGGACGGTGACGCCTCGGCGATCTGGTTCGGCGTGATCGACCCCGCGCGCGAGTCCAGGGTGGTGACGATCGCGGGGTCCTCCACCGCCCTGCCCGGCACCCAGATCGGCGGCGCCAAGATATCCGACTACGCCGAATACCCGGCCAAGGGCCGCGCCACCGGAGGCGTCCGGGCACAGCGATTCCTGAAGGGCGAGGACGTCCTGCTGCTCGCCTGGGCCGGCCCGGCACCGGTCCGCGCGGCCTCGGCCGTCGGCAAGCCCGTCCCGCTGCCCGAGGAGCTGGGCCGCCGCGACGGCTCGGGGGTGCGTCTCACCCACACGGTGGCGGCCGTGGGCGGGCCGATCGGCCCTGCCGGCGACGTGCCGGACGGCGCGTCAGGCGGGGCCCCGGGTGCCGGTCAGGTCCCCGCGCCGACGCCCGCGCAGGACTGACCCGCGTCCCGCCCGGAGCGTGGCCCCGGGCGGGACGGCGGTCGTCAGATGATGCAGAGGCAGAAGGGGTGCCCGGCGGGGTCGAGGAAGACCCGGAAGTCGTCGTCCTCCTCGTCGGGCTGGTGGGAGTGCTTGACCGCGCCCAGCGCGAGCGTCCTCGCCTCGGCCTCGTCCAGGTCGTCCACGGCGAAGTCCAGGTGGAACTGCTGGGGGATCCCGGAGTCGGGCCAGGTGGGCGGCCGGTGGCCGGGGGCCAGCTGGAAGCAGAGGCGCCGGCCCGACTCCCCGTCGGTGAGCGTCACCCAGTCGTCCTCCACATTGGTGATCTTCCAGTCCAGAAGCGCGCCGTAGAAGCCGGCGAGGCCCTTCGGGTCTGGGCAGTCGAGGACCACCGACCGCATCCTTGCTATCGCCATGTTCTCTCCTGACAGTGGTGTCCGGCCCGGGACGACGGTGCCCGTGACGCGGTCGCCGCGTCTCACCTTGCTTCCCGGCGGCGGCGAAGCAAACCCCGGCCCGGACACGTGCGCCCTCACCCGGGGCGTACGCCCTCACGCCGCGGGCGCGCCTCCGGCCGCGCGTGGCGTCCCTCCCGCCGGGCTCATGGGCCCCCCGCCCCCACGCCGCGTGTGCGCCCCCCGCCGGGCTTGTGCGCCCCCACCGGACGGCGGCGCCCCCGTCCCGGGCTGCGCGCCACGGCGGGCCGCTGGGCCGCTCAGACGGGTGCCTCCTGCACGGCGAGGCTGATCCTCGCCAGCAGCTCCTGCGGGTCGCCCGACTCCCAGGAGCGCACGATCCGGACGACCTGCTCGCCGGGCCGGAACTCCTCGTGCCCCGACGGTCCGAAGCAGCCCGCGCCGACGAGGACGGCGACCAGGGGGTCGTCGTCGCCGAGCGACCGGGTGTGGACCGCGGCGTCGAGCAGCGCGAGCGCCGAGCGCGCGTTGCGCCCTCCGTCGCGGACCTCCACCCGGTCCAGTTTCCGCCTGCCCTCGGCACGCAGATAGTCGGCCAGGGACTCGATCCTGCTCATGGCAAGCTCCAGCTTTCCGTACGCGATGTCACAGAGCGATCACGCACAGTCAACCACGCCTGCGGGATCTCCATGAAGTCGGCACGGACGGGACCCCGGAAACTCCTGTGAAAAGGACATGCAGGATCATTGGCTCATCGACCACGACCGTAGGGGGTTCAATGCCGCACGGGTTTTCCGGAGGCGTCTTCGACGATCTGCTGACGGCCAATGAGAGGTTCTCGGCCACGTTCACGGACTCCGAGCTGACCGGCCGGGCCGCCCGCGGGCTGGCGGTGGTCACCTGCATGGACTCCCGGATCGACCCGCTGGGGGTCTTCGGGCTCAGGCCCGGTGACGCCAAGATCCTGCGCAACGCCGGGGCGCGGGTCACCGACGACGTCCTGCGCACGCTGGTGCTCGCGGTCTACCTGCTGGGCGTGAACCGGGTGCTCGTCATGCCGCACACCGACTGCGGCATGGCCAAGGCGACCGACGAGGACGTGCACCAGCTCGCCGCCCGGCAGGGCGTCGACACCAGGAGCCTGGAGTTCCACACCGTCCCCGACCAGGACGCCGCGCTGCGTCACGACCTGACCCGCATCAGGACCAGCCCGTTCCTTCCGTCGGACCTGGCCGTCGGAGGCGCCATCTACGACGTGCGCACCGGGAAGCTCGCGCCCGTCGAGGCGGACTCCGCCTCCTAAAGGCGCCCTCAGGCGGTCCTGAGGCGTCTCTGACGCCTCAGGACCGGCCGGCCCCGGCATGGGGCCGCGGTCGAGCCTCAGGCGTCGATGTGGTCGCGGTCGACCTCGGCTGCGCTGCCCACGATGAACTCCCGGCGCGGGGCCACGTCGCTGCCCATCAGGAGGGCGAAGATGTTCTCGGCCGCCTCGACGTCCTCGATCCGCACCCGGCGCAGGGTGCGGTGGCGGGGCTCCATGGTGGTCTCGGCGAGCTGGTCGGCGTCCATCTCCCCGAGTCCCTTGTAGCGCTGCACCGGGTCCTTCCAGCGCTTGCCACGGCGCTCCAGGTCGCGCAGGACCCTCTGCAGCTCGGCATCGGAGTAGCAGTAGACGTACTTGTCCTGCCCCCGGCCGGGGTTGGTGATCTCGATCCGGTGCAGCGGCGGGACCGCCGCGAAGACCCGGCCCGCCTCGACCATCGGCTTCATGTAGCGGTGGAACAGGGTCAGCAGCAGGCAGCGGATGTGGGCGCCGTCGACGTCGGCGTCGGCCATGAGGATGACCTTGCCGTACCGGGCGGCCTCGATGTCGAACGAGCGGCCCGAGCCCGCGCCGATGACCTGGATGATCGCGGCGCACTCGGCGTTCTTCAGCATGTCGGCGACGGACGCCTTCTGCACGTTCAGGATCTTGCCGCGGATCGGCAGCAGCGCCTGGAACTCCGAGTCGCGGGCGGCGCGGGCGGTGCCCAGCGCCGAGTCGCCCTCGACGATGAACAGCTCGGTACGGTCGACGTCGTCGCTGCGGCAGTCGACCAGCTTGGCGGGGAGCGCCGAGTTCTCCAGGGCGGTCTTGCGCCGCTGGGTGTCGCGGTGCTCGCGGGCGGCGATGCGGGCCTTGGCCGCCGCGACGATCTTCTCCAGGACCGCCCGCATCTGCTGCTTGGCGCGGCGCGGCGGGTCGGTGAACAGCTCCCTGAGCTCGCGGGAGACGACGTGGGAGACGATCCTGGAGGCCGCGGCGGTGCCGAGGACCTCCTTGGTCTGCCCCTCGAACTGCGGTTCGGGCACCCGGACGGTCACCACGGCGGTGAGGCCCTCCATGATGTCCTCGCGGGTGACCGGGGCGTCGCCGTTCTTCAGCAGGCGGCTCTCGCGGAGCAGTTCGTTGAGCGTGCGGACCAGCGCCCGCTCGAACCCGTTGACGTGGGTGCCGCCCTTGGAGGTGGCGATCACGTTGACGAACGACCGGACGGTGTTGTCGTAACCCTTGCCCCAGCGCAGCGCCACGTCCACGGTCAGCTCGCGCTGGATCTCGGTGGGGGTCATGTGGCCCAGGTCGTCGAGGACCGGCACGGTCTCGTGGAAGTGGCCGACGCCCTGGATGCGCAGCACCTCGCAGATCGCCTCGTCGCGGGCGAGGAACTCGGTGAACTCCGAGATGCCGCCGTCGAAGCGGAACTCCTCCTCGACCGGCTCCTCGCCGCGGCTGTCGCGCACGGACAGGGCCAGGCCGGGGACCAAGAAGGCGGTCTGGCGGAGGCGGACGTGGATCTCGTCGAGGGAGACCTCGGCCTCGGGGAGGAAGATCTGACGGTCGGCCCAGAAGCGGACGCGCGTGCCGGTGACCTTGCGGGGGACCGTGCCGGTCTCGCGCAGGCCGGACTTCTTCTTGAACTTGCCGCTGGGACCGTCGCCGTCGAAGACGCCCGGGACGCCACGGCGGAAGCTGATCGCGTGGGTCGTGCCGTTGAGGTCGACCTCGACGTCGAGCCGGGAGGACAGGGCGTTGACCACGGAGGCGCCGACGCCGTGCAGGCCGCCCGACGCGGCGTAGGCGCCGCCGCCGAACTTGCCGCCGGCGTGCAGCTTGGTGTAGACCAGCTCGACTCCGGCGAGACCGCTCTTGGGCTCGATGTCCACCGGGATGCCGCGGCCGTCGTCGCGGACCTCGATCGACCCGTCGGGGTGGAGCTCGACCTCGATGCGGGTGCAGTGTCCCGCCAGGGCCTCGTCCACGCCGTTGTCGACGATCTCCCAGAGGCAGTGCATGAGGCCGCGACTGTCGGTGGACCCGATGTACATGCCCGGGCGCTTGCGGACGGCCTCCAGCCCCTCCAGCACCGACAGATGCCGAGCGGTATAAGCCGTCTCCGTACTGACCGCGGTCACGCCCACTCCACTTCGCTCGAACACGTGTGCGCAGCCTACCGTCCTTCCCGCCGCGCCGTGTACAAGCTTGCCACCCGGGGGCCTCCGGCGTTACCTCCGGTGTGATCTCTCTTACCCCTGGGCACTTTCCGCTCTGGGCGTAGCGGGGGCCCGGTTGGGAACGTTCGCATCGGGTTAGATGTTCTCTCAAGTGACTGACGCCAGATCCCTCCAATCGGGGATGACCTGAAAGGCGATACGTGACTGGAATTCTCGCCCCCACCAAGCAGCTGACGGCCGCGGATCGTTGCGACCGGTGCGGCGCACAGGCCTACATCCGCGCGACCCTGCCCGCGGGCGGAGAGCTGTTGTTCTGCGCCCACCACGGCCGGCAGCACGTGGCCGTGCTGCGCGACAAGGGCGCCGACATCCAGGACGAGTCGGCGCGCCTCAGCGACACCCCTTCGAGTGCGAAAGAAGACGAACGCTAGAAGCCGACGGGAGCCGGTAGTGATATCGCCCCACCATGGCGCCCTCCCTCCGCCCGTCCGGCGGCCGGGCCGGGCGTCCGGCTCTGGCTTGATCCGATATATCCGCCGCGCCCCCCTCCCCCGGCCCCACCGGGGCGGGGAACGCGCTCTCACCCGTCCATGGCCGTGGCTCCACACACGTGGTGCCACGGCCATGCGGTAGCTCCACCCCTCACACCTCCGCCTCACCCGGGCGCACGGTGTTCCCTGCCACGCCGTCACGCGCCGCCCCGGCCGTACGGTGATCCGCCGTGGCCGCCTTCACCGCGTGAGCCTTCCCGGCCACGCGGCGACCGCCCCCGTCGTCGCCGGGCCCTCGTACCGCGTCCCGGCCGTACGGCGACCCGCCCCCTTCCCCGCCCGCGCGCACCGAGCCCACTACGCTCGGCGACTGTGCTGATTCTGCTGCCGCCGTCGGAGGGGAAGGCCGAGCCCGCCGAAGGCCCCGCCCTCGACCCGTCCCGGCTGAGCTTCCCGTCGCTCAACCCGTCGCGGGAGGCCGTCCTGTCCGCGCTCGTCGCACTGTGCGAGGGGCCCCGGGCGCAGGCCGTGCTGGGGCTTTCTCCCGGACTGCTCGGCGAGATCGGCAGGAACCGGGCCCTGCGGACCGCGCCCACGCTGCCCGCCGCCGAGCTCTACACCGGCGTGCTCTACGACAACCTCGGCCTCGCCACGCTGTCCCCGGGGGCCGCGGGCCGGGCGGCCCGGAGTCTGGTGATCTTCTCCGGTCTGTGGGGTCTGCTGCGGCCCGCCGACCGGATCCCGTCCTACCGGCTGTCCATGGCCGTGCGGCTGCCCCCGCTCGGCGGTCTCGCGGCCTGGTGGCGCCGCCCGGTGACCCCTGTCCTCGACGCCGAACCCGGCCTGGTCGTCGACCTGCGCTCGGGCGCCTACGCGCCGGCCTGGCGTCCGGGCGGCCGCGCCGTCGCGGTGCGGGTGCTCAGGGACGGCAGGGTCGTCAGCCACATGGCGAAGGCCACCCGGGGCGCGGTCGCCCGCTCGCTGCTGGAGTCGGGTGACGACCCCGGGACGCCGGAGGAGCTGGCGAAGGTGCTGGACGGCATGGGCCACGACGTCGTGCTCGGTCCCGAACCGGCCGCCGGACGGCCGTGGATCCTCGACGTCGCCGCGCGTGACGGGACCTGACGAGGTTTCGTGACACGACGAGGGGACTCGCGGCACGACGAAGTCCGGCACACCCGTGCCGGCCCCCGGGCCGTCCCGTCATCTCGCGGAGCGGCGGGACGACGTGCCCGACACGACGAGGGGGCTCACGCCGTACGGCGTGAGCCCCCTCGCGTCGGCCTTCCGGCCGGGGGTCAGTCGAGGTAGTCGCGAAGGACCTGCGACCGGGACGGGTGGCGCAGCTTCGACATGGTCTTGGACTCGATCTGCCGGATGCGCTCGCGCGTCACGCCGTAGACCTTGCCGATCTCGTCGAGCGTCTTGGGCTGACCGTCGGTCAGGCCGAACCGCATGGACACCACGCCCGCCTCGCGCTCCGACAGCGTGTCGAGCACCGAGTGCAGCTGCTCCTGCAGGAGCGTGAAGCTGACCGCGTCGGCCGGGACGATCGCCTCGGAGTCCTCGATGAGGTCACCGAACTCGCTGTCGCCCTCCTCACCCAGGGGGGTGTGCAGGGAGATCGGCTCACGGCCGTACTTCTGGACCTCGACGACCTTCTCGGGGGTCATGTCGAGCTCGCGGGCCAGTTCCTCGGGAGTGGGCTCACGACCGAGGTCCTGGAGCATCTGCCGCTGCACACGGGCCAGCTTGTTGATCACCTCGACCATGTGGACCGGGATGCGGATGGTCCGCGCCTGGTCGGCCATGGCCCGGGTGATCGCCTGCCGGATCCACCAGGTGGCGTAGGTGGAGAACTTGTAGCCCTTGGTGTAGTCGAACTTCTCCACCGCGCGGATCAGGCCGAGGTTGCCCTCCTGGATGAGGTCCAGGAACAGCATGCCGCGGCCGGTGTAACGCTTGGCCAGCGAGACCACCAGGCGAAGGTTGGCCTCCAGCAGGTGGTTCTTGGCCCGGCGGCCGTCCTCGGCGATCCACTCCAGCTCCGCGCGGACGTCCACCGGGAGCGTCTCACCGTCGGTGGCGAGCTGCTCCTCGGCGAACAGGCCGGCCTCGATGCGCTTGGCCAGCTCCACCTCCTGCTCGGCGTTGAGCAGGGGGACCTTGCCGATCTGCTTGAGGTAGTCCTTGACCGGGTCGGCCGTGGCGCCGGCGGCGGCGACCTGCGGCACGGGGGCGTCGTCGTCGTCATCGGAGATGATGAGGACCTCGTCCTCGGTCTGCTTGAGGACCTCGCCCTTGGGCTCCTCGACCTCGGCCTCGGTCTCCACCTCGGTCTCGGTCTCGGTCTCGGCGTCGCCCTCCGTCTCGGCCTCGACCTCCTCGACCTCCAGGTCGAAGTCCTCGATCTCGACGTCCTCGAGGTCGATGACCTCGTCGTCCTCGGCACCGGCGGACTTGGGCTTCGGCTCGGGCTTCGGCGTCACCGCCTCGGCGGCGGGCCGCTTGGGCTGCGCGGGCACGGGCTTCTTCGCCGCCGGGGCGGCCTTCTTGGCCGGCGGCTCGGGCTTCTTGGCCGCGGGAGCGGGCTCGGCGCCGCCGACGACCGCGGTGACGGTCTCCGGCTGCTCCTTGGCCGCGGCGGCGGTCTTGGTCTTCTTGACGGGGGCGGGAGCGGCGGGGGTGCGGCGCTTGGCCGGAGTCCGGGACTTCTTGGGAGCCTTGGAATCCTCAGCGGTCAACCGTACGGTGATGCCCTCTTTGCTGAGGTTGCGCAGGATCCCAGCGACCTGCGCCATCGGGATGTCCGCTTCCTCGACGGCCTTGCGGACATCCTCGGACTCGAGGAACCCCTGCGAGCGTCCCCGCTCCATCAGCTGCTGAATGACGGGCTCGTTCAGCTCGGATGGCTTCGAGCGAGTCGAACTTGCAGGCGACACGAACACCTCTCGAAGGAAAGCGTGACGAGAATGGACCCAGATGCCCGCTAGGGGCGAATACCTCTAGTTGTGCTGGACGAGGCCGCGCGAACCGCGACGCACCTGTCAAGCATTGTGACATGACACCGTGATCCATACGGCCGCCTCCTGGCGGTTGTCCTCCACCCTAGGCCGACCAAGAGAGTAGTGCGTACGTAAGCGCGCCACCGATACCCGAAAGCAACCGTTATGACTGTTTCATTCAGTCACTCTTCGTGGCGGGTGGGACGTGGATCGCCAGTACCGTGACGTCGTCATCCTGCTCATATCCCGCCAACATGCGATCAACGAGGAAGTCGAGCAACATGTGAGGACTTCCCACGACTTCCGGAGGAGCCTCGGTCACGACGGAGCACAGATCGGCGAGTCCCGCGTCCAGCCCGCGCTTGCGGTTCTCCACCAGGCCGTCCGAGTACAGGACCGCGGTGTGTCCCGGCGGCACGCAGAACCGGAACTGCCTGCGGCTCGTCGGCCAGCCGAGCGGGGTGCTCGGCTCGCCGTCGCACAGGATCGGCACTCCCTGGGGCGAGACCAGCAGGGGCGGCGGATGGCCGGCCAGGGCCAGCGTCCCCTCTCCCGTGCCGGGCTCCACGACCATGTAGGCGAGGGTGGTGACCTGCTCCTCCTCCTCGGTCGCCTCGAACACCCGGTCCAGGCCGGTGAGGACGGCCGCGGGCGGCGGGTTGGTCAGCGCCAGGGCCCGCATGGCGTTGCGGATCCGGCCCATGCCGGCCGCGGCCTTGACGCCCTTGCCCATGACGTCGCCGACCACCGCCGCGACCCTGCCGTCCTGCAGCACGAACGCGTCGTACCAGTCGCCGCCCACCTGCACGTGGCGGCTGCCCGAGCGGAACCGCTGGGCCAGCACCAGGCCCCGCACCACCGGCAGGCGGTCGGGCAGCAGGCTGCGCTGGAGCGTCTCGGCGGTGCGGTGCTCCCGCTCGAACAGCGTGGCGCGCTCGACGGCGAGGGCGCACTGACCGGCCAGGGCCTCCAGGAAGACGCCGTCCTCCTGGGAGATCTTCTGGGGACGGGTGAAGGAGAACCGCAGGGCGCCGAGCGCACGGCCGGCGGCCAGCAGAGGCAGTCCCACCCAGGCCCGCTCGTCGCTGTGCGCGATGAACCCGGAGATGATCTCCTCGTCGCCTCCGGCCTCGGCGAGCTGGGCGCGCAGGCTCTCCGGGGACTCGGCGAAGACGGGGCGGCGGCTGTTGACGGCCATGGTCATCACGCTGGAGTGCGCCAGCGGGATCTCGTCGCCCGGCGCGCCGGGGACGTCGGGGATGCCGCCGTTGTTGACCAGCTTCAGGGCGGCCCGGTCGACGTCGAGCAGGGCCACCGCCGACCGGTCGGCCGCCACCGCCGTACGGCCCACGTCGATGATGACCTGGACCACCTGCTCGACGGTGAG
This sequence comes from Streptosporangium sp. NPDC048047, assembly GCF_040653115.1. Taxonomy (NCBI): domain Bacteria; kingdom Bacillati; phylum Actinomycetota; class Actinomycetes; order Streptosporangiales; family Streptosporangiaceae; genus Streptosporangium; species Streptosporangium sp. NPDC048047. The sequence continues at coordinate 29,383 of NZ_JBEZNH010000043.1, forward strand.
CGCCTCGGCGAGCATCGCCGTGGCGCCCTGGAGGCGGGCGGTGCGCAGCGCGGCGGCGCCGAGCTGGTCGGTGAGGCGGCCGCGCATCTCCTCGGCCTCGCGCTGCGGGGTGACGTCGGTGTTGGCGCCGACCCACTCGACCACCCGGCCGTGCCGGATGATGGGGACCGCGCGCACCTCGAAGTGGCGGTAGCCGCTGGCACGGGTGCGGACGCGGTAGCTCCACTCGAACATGGTCCGGCCGCGCAGCGCCTCGCGCCACGCCTCCTCGGTGTGCGGCCGGTCGTCGGGGTGGACGGCCTCCAGCCAGCCGTGGGCGAGATACTCCTCCAGGCCCTGGCCGGTGATGGCCCGCCACTGCGGCGCGTCCTCCACGACGGCCCCGCTCGGCGAGGTGATCCACACGAGCTGCGACTGGGCCTCGACCAGCGAGCGGTAACGCTCCTCGCTGCGCCGCAGGTCCTCCTCGACCTGCCGGCTGCCGGTGACGTCCACCCCGACGAGGCAGACCGCGCGGAGCGCGTCCTTGTCGTCGTGGACCGGGGAGAAGGTCAGCGACCAGTGGCGGGTGCCGCCGTCGGCCGCGCGCACCCGGATCCGCTGGTCGGCCTCGACGTCGGCGCCCGCGGCGACGCCGCGGACCGCGCTCTCCAGAAGCGAGGTGAGGTCGGCCGGGAGCAGCTCGCCCGGCGTCCGGCCGACCAGCCGCTCGGCGGGAAGGCCGACCACATCGGCGAAGACCTCGTCCACCCGGTGGAAACGGCCGTCGGGGCCGAAGAACGCGAAGGCGAAGGGCGACTGCGACAACAGGCCATGGAGCAGACCGGAGTCCGAGATGTCCACACCAGACTCCCGGGGACGGGGCACGGAGGTTTCGGCGCTCATGGTCGGCACCTCCGTCGCGTGCCAGGGTCTCCCACGAGGCACATCTCCAAACTTGCGAATCGGCGTAGCGCAGCTCCGGGGGACCGGATCTGCAGTACATCATCGGCGATGGGTGCGTGCGGACGGAAGCCCCGCTCAGGATGCGGCGAAGCGCGCATCCCGCGGACCCTCCCCGGTCCGGGACCGGAACCCGCACGCTGACGCGCCGGGTTCCCGGCACGGGCATCGCCCGACCAGCATTCCGCCGAAGCCGAATGGTGGCGCCGTTCCCCTCCGCGTCCACCTCCGTATGCCGCCAGGACCCTAGCAGGATCAAGCCGGACCGTCCCGACAACCGTCCACCTCGGCCCCGCGCGCGCCCCGAACAAGATCAGGCTACTGACTCAATCCCGATTTGGCTCCCTCTTCGGGGACATTCGTTTACTCCCCGACCTCACAAACCTGTCAGAATTCATGTCAACCCGGCATCCCGGACAGGGCCAGGGGTTGACAGGCGCGCGATAGGCTGTGAAATGAGAACGCACGTCCCCGTCGTCCGTCCGGGGGTTTGCCCCGGGATCCCGGAGGAATGCGACATACATGTCCGCTCTGGTCGCCCGTCTCGCCGGCGGTGCAACAAAGCTCCACGATCCGGTGAGCGCCCGCCTGGCCCATGAGTTCCTCACCGTCCCCTCCGCAGCCGTCAGCAGGTGCGTGGCCGACGTCCGCGCCTGCGCGGAGCATCTGGGGATCGACGCGACGCCCGAGGTGGTGGAACGCGTCGCCCGCGAGCATCTGCTCGCGCTCGTCAACTCCGCGCCGCCGCCCCGAAGTCCCCGGTAACATCGAGATCACCGGAGCGCGTCCTACGCACCGTTTGGCCCGGGAATGCGAGAAGGTTGGGGCGTGAGCGAGCGAACCGATCAGCGCGGCGGCACCGGGATCCGGCCGACGGGGGAGGCCGCTTGAGCCGGCGACACCGCCGAGACCCTCGGGAGAACCAGTCTCCTGACGAGGTGTTCTCCGAGATGCTGGTGGCCGCGCGCGAACTGCTGGCCGTACGCAGCCCGCTGGACGCCGAGCTCATGGTCTCCGACATGGTGGGGGCCTGGTGGGGGCGCCGCCTGAAGGGCGGCGACGCCGAGCAGGTACTCGGCGAGGGCCTGGTCGACTACGCCGCCAAGGCCGGCTCCCCCGCCGCGCTGACCCTGCTGATCGCGCTGGCCTACCTCGGCACGGCCCGCCAGGCGGCCAAGGCGGAGGGCGCGGCGCTGGCGCTCATCGAGCGCGACGTCGCCAGGCCCCGGTGGGCCGACCGGCTGGGCGCGGTCAAGCCCACCGGCTGCTACGTCTCCCGAGACGCCTACGGCGACCAGGACACCGTCGTGTGCGCCTTCGGCTACCGCGGGGCCGAGGCCGCCGAGGAGCCGCACGCCCTGGTCATGGTCGTCGACTACAACATGCGCGGCATCGCCCGCGACGCCTGGGTCTCCTCGCACGTCGACAAGCTGCTGGAACAGGCCAGGGCCGAGGCCGAGGCCAACCCGATGCTCCGGTTCGAGGAGATCGAGTCGCAGCAGGCGCGGGCGCTGCTGGAGTCGGCGATGAAGGCCACCGCCGAGTACGGCGACCGCAGGACGACCGCGCCGGTCAGCGACAGCTACAGCGCCTACCACGCCTTCGCCCGCTCCCGGATCAAGGCGTTGCCGCCCGGCCGCAAGCGCCCGGCCCCGCTGCACAGCGAGGCCCCCTACAGCCGCGACCGCCGGGCGATGCTCGCCGCGGAGTTCCTCTCCTCGGACGCGGCCGAGCACCTGTCGGACCCGTCGGCGGCCTCACGGTGCGCCGACCACATCATCGACTACGGCTGCGACCAGGACTTCGGGCGTCCCCTGCGGGTCAGCCCGGCCAAGTGCGAGGCGTTCCTGCTCGACTGGCTGCCGCGCAAGGTGATGCTCAGCCCGGCCGAGCAGGAGGCGGTGCCGCACGTGCTCGGCGCCTGGGCGCGCTTCGCGGCCCGCCGGACCGGGCTGCCGGAGGAGGGCCTGCGCGCCACGCTGGACGGGATCTGGGAGGCGACGGGGAAGTTCGCCGAGGCCTACCGCGACCCGACCACCTTCGGCATCGACCGCGACCTGCTGGAGAGGCTGCTGCCCGACGGCGACCTGTCGGCGCTGGCCCGGCGGGTCTTCGCGTTCCCCTTCCTTCAGGGCACGCACGGCGAGGTCAAGCTCGACGTGCTCAACCCGGCCGACGACGCCGACCGGCGGGTCCTGCTGGAGATCGACCACGCGGACGAACTGCTCCGGCCCGACCGCGACGAGCACCTCGCCTGGCACGAGGAGATCGCCGGCCGACTGTGGGAGGGCGACCCCCCGCAGCTGTGGGAGGCCGCCCAGCGGCTGCTGGACCTGGGCCACGACCGGCACGACGTCCTGCACGTGCTGATGGAGATCGTCGAGCGGATCGGCGACGACCCCGAGGAGCTCGCCGTCGCCCTCGACGACATCGCCGACATCCCCGACGAGCCGCCGGGGACGAAAGGACGGTGGTGACCGGCGTGGCGATCGACCTGAACGCCGACCTCGGCGAGGGGTTCGGCGTCTGGCCGCTGGGCGACGACATCGCCCTGCTGGACATCGTGACCAGCGCGAACATCGCCTGCGGCTTCCACGCCGGCGATCCCCGTACGATCCGCCGCACCTGCGCGGCCGCGGCCGACCGGGGGGTGGCCATCGGCGCCCAGGTCTCCTACCACGACCTGGCCGGCTTCGGGCGGCGCGAGATGGAGGTCGATCCCGAGGAGCTGTGCGCCGAGGTGCTCTACCAGCTCGCGGCGGTGGACGGGATCGCCAGGGCGATGGGCGGCCGGGTCTCCTACGTCAAGCCGCACGGCGCGCTGTACAACCGGATCTGCCGCGACACCGGGCAGGCCGAGGCCGTCGTGGCGGCGGTGGCCGGCTACGACCCGGGCCTGCCGGTGCTCACGCTGCCCGGCTCGGCCGTCCACGCCGTCGCGGCCCGCGCGGGCGTGTCCACCGTCACCGAGGCGTTCGCCGACCGCGCCTACACCTCGGCCGGCGCGCTGGTCCCCCGCCGCTCCCCCGGCGCGGTGCTGCACGATCCCGCCGCGGTCGCGGCCCGCGCCGTACGGATGGCGACGTCCGGGACGGTCACCGCGGCGGACGGCTCGGAGGTCGCGGTGGACGCCCGCTCCATCTGCGTGCACGGCGACACCCCCGGCGCGGTGACGCTGGCGCGGGCCGTCCGCGAGGCGCTGGAGGCCGCCGGGGTGAGGCTGCGGTCCTTCCGGTGATCCGCCGGGCCGGGGAATCCGCGCTGCTGGTGGAGACCGGCTCGCTGGAGGTGTCCCACCGGCTGGACGCCCTGCTGCGGGAACACCCCCCGGCGGGGGTGACCGAGATCGTGCCCGGTCCCGCCACCGTCCTCGTCGTCGCCCCGGGCGCCGACCCGGGAGCCCTGCGGGCCCGGCTGTCCCAGCTGCTCGGCGCGGCGCGCGACGCCGCCCCGGCCCCCTCCGGGGCGCGCGGGACGGTGACGGTCCCGGTGGTCTACGACGGCCCCGACCTCGCCGAGGTGGCCGAGCTGAGCGGGCTGCCGGTGCGGGAGGTCGTCGAGCGGCACACCGGCGTGGAGTTGACGGTGGGCTGGCTGGGGTTCGCCCCGGGCTTCGCCTACCTCATCGGCCTGGACCCGGTGCTGCACGTGCCACGCCTGTCCACGCCCCGGACCTCGGTGCCCGCCGGGGCGGTGGCGATCGCCGACGAGTACTCGGCGGTCTACCCCGCGGCCTCGCCGGGCGGCTGGCGACTGCTCGGGCGGTCCTCCCTGACCGTGTGGGACACGGCCGCCGACCCGCCCGCGCTGCTCACCCCCGGCACCAGGGTCCGCTTCCGGGCGGTGCGGGGATGAGCGCCGCCGTCCTCTCCGTTCGATCGGGCCCGTTTCCGGGTGTTGCGGGGATGAGCGCCGCCGTCCTCTCGGTCCGATCGGGTGCCCGTCCCGGCGGTGCGGGATGATCCCGGAGCCGGCTCCCGGCCCCCGCGTGGTCGAGGTGATCGTGCCCGGCCCGTACGCCACCGTGCAGGACCTGGGCCGTCCCGGCCACGGCCACCTCGGGGTGCCGCGTTCCGGCGCCGCGGACGCGCCGAGCCTGCGGCTGGCCAACCGGCTGGTCGGCAACCCCGAGGACGCCGCCGGGATCGAGCTGACCTTCGGCGGCGCCCGCCTGCGGTTCCCCGCCGGCGCCTGGGTCGCCGTCACCGGGGCGCCCTGCCCCCTCACGCTCCACGTCCCCGGTGGAGCGGGGGACCCGGCCGGCTCCCCCGCCGCCGGAACCTCGCGGGACGCGGCACGGGGTCTGGCACAGCTCGGAGCCGTGGGGCCGTACGCGCCGGTGTGGGTGCCGCCCGGCGGCGAGCTGCGGGTGGGGACGCCCGCCGAGGGGCTGCGCACCTACGTCGCGGCCCGCGGCGGCCTCGACGTGCCGGCCGTCCTGGGCAGCCGCTCGACCGACGCGCTCTCCGGCCTGGGGCCGGCGCCGCTGGTCCCGGGGCTGCGCCTGCCTCTGGGCCCGGCCGCCGGCCTGCGGCCGATCGTCGTCGACGCCGCGCCGCCGCCTCCGGCCCCGCGGGGCGTGCTGCGGGTGCTTCCCGGCCCCCGCGACGACTGGTTCGCCCCGGACGCGCTGGAGGCGCTGTGCGCCGCGCCGTACCGGGTGAGCGAGCACAGCAACCGGGTCGGCGTACGGCTGACAGGGGCGGCCCTGCGGCGCGTCCGCGACGGTGAGCTGCCCAGCGAGGGCATGGTGGCCGGGGCGGTTCAGGTGCCGCCGGACGGCCGGCCGATCGTCTTCCTCGCCGACCATCCCCCGACCGGCGGCTATCCGGTCATCGCCGTCGTCGTCCCGGCCGACCTGGCGACGGCCGCGCAACTGCGTCCGGGGGACCCGGTCTGGTTCCGTCTCCGCTGACCCTTTATCGTCATATCGACGATAAAGGAGAGCGCATGTCCCTCGCCGAACTGCTCGACCCCCTCCTCCAGCCCGCCTTCACCCTCGCCGGGACGCCGACCAGCTGGGCCGAGCTGCTGGGCTTCGCCAGCGGCATCCTCACGGTCTGGCTGGTGGCCCGACAGCACATCGCCAACTGGCCGATCGGGATCGCCAACGTGGTCCTGCTGGGACTGGTGTTCCTGGCCGTCGGGCTCTACGCCGACGCGGCCCTGCAGGTCCTCTACGTGGCGCTCGGCGCGTACGGCTGGTGGCAGTGGACGTACGGCGGGGCGGGCCGCACCCGGCCGGCGGTGCGCCGGACCCGCCGCGCCGAGTGGACCGCGCTGGCCCTCTGCGGCGCCGCCGCCACCGCCGTGCTCACCGTCGCCCTCGCGACCTGGACCGACTCCACCGTGCCCTTCTGGGACGCGCTGACCACCGCGCTGTCGCTGACGGCCACCTACGGGCAGACACGCAAGCTCGTGGAGTCGTGGTGGCTGTGGATCGCGGCCGACCTGGTCTACATCCCGCTCTACGCCTACAAGGGGCTGTACCTCACCGCCGTCCTGTACGTGGTCTTCCTCGCGCTCTGCGTCGCGGGCCTGCGGGCCTGGCGCGGAGAGCTCGCGGCCCGGCCGGTCCCGGTGACGGCGTGACCGGGATGAGCGGCTTCGGCGACGTGAGCGGGCCGGGCCGTCCTGGCGATGTGAGCGAGGGTCGTCCGGGCGACGTGAGCGGGGCGGGCCTTCCGGATGACGTGACCGGGGCGGACGGCGCGGCCGGGTCCTTCGCCCACGGGCTGGTGATCGGCAAGTTCTACCCTCCGCACGCGGGTCACCACCACCTCGTCGACACCGCGGCGGCCCGGTGCGCCCGGGTGAGCGTGGTGGTGACCGCCTCGTCGGCGGAGAGCGTCCCGCTGGCGCTGCGCGCCGCCTGGCTGCGCGAAGCCCACCCGCAGCCCGGCGTGACGATCGCCCCGGTGGTCGACGACGTCGAGATCGACTACGGCGATCCGGGGATCTGGGCCGCGCACGTGGCGGTGTTCCGGCACGCGCTCGCCCTGGCGCACGGCGTCGTCCCGCGGATCGACGCGGTCTTCTCCTCGGAGGAGTACGGCCCGGAGCTGGCCCGCCGGTTCGGCGCCGCCCACGTGAGCGTCGACGCGACCCGGGCGCGGTTCCCGGTGAGCGGGACGATGGTCCGGCGCGACCCGGTGGCGTGCTGGCCGTGGCTGTCCCCGGCGGTCCGCGGCCACCTGGCCCGCCGCGTGGCGGTCGTCGGCGCCGAGTCCAGCGGCACCACCACCCTGGCCAGGGACCTGGCCGCCCACTACGCCGCCCGGGGCGGGCCCTGGGCGGCGACCCGCTGGGTCCCCGAGTACGGCAGGACGTACTGCGAGGAGAAGCTCGCCCTGGCCCGCCGCCGGGCGAAGGCGGCCGGGCTCCCCGAGCCGTGGCTGGACGGCCTGGAGTGGGACTCCGCGGAGTTCACGGAGATCGCCGAGCGCCAGCTCGCCTGGGAGGACGCCGCCGCCCGTGTGGGCTCCCCGCTGCTGGTGTGCGACACCGACGCGTTCGCCACCTCGCTGTGGCACGAGCGCTACCTCGGGACGGCCTGCGCCGTTCCCCCGCGGGCCCGGCACGACCTGTGGATCCACACCTCCGTGGAGGACGTGCCGTTCGAACAGGACGGCTGGCGGGACGGCGAGGCGATCCGGCACCGGATGGACGCCCGCTTCCGCGAGGAGCTCCGGGCGCGGGGGCTGCCGCACGTCGTGGTGTCCGGACCTCCGGCCGCGCGGCTGGAGCGGGCCGTCGAGGCGATCGACGCCCTGCTGGCACGCGGCTGGACGTTCGCCCCACCGCTGTGACCGCTCCCCGGCACGGCCGGGGCGCCCGTGTGGCCGGGGCACCCGGGCCGCCGGGACAGCCGGGGCGCTGGCACGACCGGGGCGCCGGGCGCGCCGGACGGGCGGGCGCGGCGGGGTGGGGCGGCGGGGCCCCGGGCTCGGCGGGGCCCCGCCGCTCAGGCGCCGGTCCGCCCCCGCCGCAGCAGGGCCCCGACGCGTTCGGTCTCGGCGGCCAGGGCGGCGGCGGGCACGTCCTCGAAGAGGTCGAGGACGATCTCGCCGTCCTTCGCCTCCCAGACCCCGGCGACCCGGCCCCGGTGGACCACGACCGGGGAGATCCAGCCTGCGGCCCGGCTGACCTTCGGCCGGGCCGCCGCGGGCAGGAGCGGCGTGAGGTCGCGGGGAGCGCCCAGGATGTACTGGTCGAAGCCGGGAAGCAGGTGGACCCCGGCGGCGGGAGCGGTCGCGGCCAGGTCGTCGAGGTGCCCGGCGAGCATCGTCATCGGCCGTCCCTCGACCTCGACCTCGGCCAGTTCGGGGGCGAGGTCGCCGAACCAGCCGCGCAGCGCCGCCTTCCGGGCTCCCCCGCGGTAGAGCCAGGTGTCGAAGGTCTCGGGGGTGGCGGGGCCGTGCGCGCCGAGGAAGGAGCGGACCAGCCGCACGCCGCCCTCCTCGGGCGGGAGCGATCCGGGCCGGTGCCCGGCCAGCCAGTCGCGGGGGCTGACGAAGGTCACCCGGCCCGCGCGCGGCGGGCCGTGGCAGAGCTCGCCGAGGAAGCTGAGCGGCTTGAGCAGGGCGCCCCAGCCGGAGGTGAGCGCCTCCCGCAGATGAGCGTCGCCGGTGATCTCGACGACCGCCTCGACCAGCTCCTCGCGGGTGAGCGCGCGGCCCGCGAGCGCCGCGGGCACCGCCTCCAGGATCGCGGCGACCTCGGCGGCGGAGACGCCGTGGCCCCGCTGCCAGGACCCCTTCTCCCAGTGGCGGAAGGAGCCGAGGACCGAGGTGTGGGCGGCCAGCTCGTCGGCGGGGACCAGGTGCAGGGTGCCGCGCGCCGTCCAGGTCTTCACCAGGGTGCGGTCGCGCCACAGGGCCTCGTCGAGCTCGCCGGGGCGGGGGGCGGCGTGCCGTACGGCCACGGCCAGCTCGGCGGAGGAGGCCACCTGCGCCTGCACCCCGGTCAGGCGGCGGACCACCGAGACCGCGTCCGGGCCGGCCACCGGGTCGACGAACTGCCGCCTCAGCCGCCAGGCGAGCACCTGCGGCCAGGTCAGGGAGACAGACATGGATGAGGTTCTACACCACCGCTCCGACGGAGAGATCAGCGGCGGCCGGACCGTGTGGGCCGGCCACCGTGGCGACCGCTGTGCCGACCGCCGTTCCGCACGGAGGCCCGGCTCCCGGGCGCCGGCCGGACCGGCGGGCCGGGCGGGCCCGTCCCCGGGGACGCCGGCGCGGATTCAGCGGGTGAAACCGATGTCCTGGTAGCGCAGGTCGTAGAAGCCGCGGGCGCCGTAGTTGGCCACGTCGCGGCCGACCGCGACGTTCTGCGGGCGCTGGTAGAGCGTCACCACGTTGACCTCCTCCCAGATCAGCCGGTCGGCGGCGTTGGTGGCGGCCAGGGCACGCTCCTGGTCGAGCTCGGCGGTCGCCTTCTGCATGGCGGCGTCGATCCGCGGGGAGCCGATGCGGCCCAGGTTTGCGTTCCACTGGAGGTGCCCGGCGGCGTCCTTGGACGCGTCGGCGTACTGGCCGTAGCCGCTGGAGACGGGGAAGGGCGTGCCCACGTAGGAGAACGCGGTGATGTCGTAGTTGCCGGGGATGATGTATCTCGTGAAGTAGTCGTCACTGGGCACCGACTGGATGACGACCCTGACGCCGATCCGGGCGAGCATGCTCTGCACCAGCTCGGCCTCGGACTTGGTGAGCTGGAGACCGGACGGCACGACGAAACGCAGGCTCAGGTCCCGGCCGTCCTTGCGGCGGGTCTGGCCGGAGAGCCTCCATCCGGCGGCGTCCAGCAGCCGCCCGGCCTCGGCGGGGTCGTAGACGCCGGTCCTTCCGGCGTTGTCGCGGTAGCCCTCCTGGGTGTTCATCAGGAAGTGGTTGCCCAGCAGGGTGATGGGCCAGTCGAGGCCCTGCAGGTCGGATCGGGCGATGACCTGCCGGTCGATGCCCGTCGCGACGGCCCGGCGCACCCGGACGTCGGAGAGCGCCGCGCTCTCGCCGTTCATCGTGATGTGCCGGAAGTCCGGGCCGGCGGCCTGCCGTACGACCGCGTCCGGGGTGCTCCTGGCCCGCATGTAGTCGGGCGCGGACGGGCCGACGTCGAAGGTGTCCAGCTCGCCGTTGCTGAACGCGCCGACCAGCGCGTCGCTCTCCATCGCCCGGAAGATGATCTGGTCCAGCTTGGCCCGGTCGCCCCACCAGCGGTCGTCCCGCAGGAGCGTGACGGTCTTGGCCGTCTGGTCGAACGAGCCGAGCCTGAAGGGCCCCGCGGTCACCGGGATGCGGTTCAGCCAGGCGGTGTTGAACGCCTGGGGGGTGGCGTTGGTGGACCTCGGGTACAGCGGCCCGAACAGCGACTGCCAGTCGCCGAAGGGACGGGCGAAGGTGATGACGGCCTCGTGGTCGTCCCGGCCCCTGGCGACGTCCTGGATGTCCTGGTAGCCGGTGGTTCCGGCGACGCGGTAGGCGGGATCGGAGCCGTTCAGCGCCCGCCACTGGGCGCGGTAGTCCTCCCAGGTGACCGGGGTGCCGTCGGACCACCGGGCCCGGGGGTTGAGCCGCAGCGTGACGACCTGCCTGGGGGTGCGCGCGGTGACCTCGCCGGAGAGCACGTAGTCGGTGTTCGCCGACACGTGGCCCTGCTCGTCGGAGCGGAAGGCGGAGGGCATCAGCCCGTCGATGACCTTCTTGACCATCGCGGAGTTGCCGTCGACGTGGTTGAGGTTCCAGTTAGCCGGATACTCGCTGAGGCCCCAGCGGAGCCGCCCGCCGTTTTTGACCCCCTCGCGCGGGACGGGGTTGATGTCGTAGGCGCGGATCGGGCCGGCCCTGTCGTCCCCGCCCGGCCCGGCTCCCCGCCCGCCGGCGCAGCCGGTCAGGGCGAGCGCCCAGGCCGTGGCCAGCACGGCGGCGAACGCGGCCGCGCGCCGGAATGATGTCACGCTTCCTCCTGGTTCATCCGACTGGTTCATCCGACGTCGCCTCTCTGGCCTCATGACGCGGCCCGCCCACCCGATGCGACCTCCGTACGGCGTGGCCCTCCGGCTCCATGACGCGGCCCGCCCACCCGATGCGGCCCCCGTACGGCGTGCTCCCCCGGCCGGCGGTCTCATCCGGCTCCGGATCTCTCCGCGAAGTGGCACGAGACGGCGTGGTCGTCGCCGAACGTCCGGAGCGGGGGCCGCTCGCCCGAGCACCGCGCCCGCTCGGCCTCGCCGAGCACCCGGAACAGCGGGCAGCGGGTGCGGAACCGGCAGCCGGAGGGCGGGTCGGCCGGGCTGGGCAGGTCGCCCTCCAGCAGGACGTGCCCGCGGGAGCGCTCCGCGACGGGATCGGGCACCGGCACGGCCGACAGCAGGGCCCGCGTGTAGGGGTGCAACGGCGCGGCGTAGACCCGATCGACCCGGCCGATCTCGGCGATCACCCCGAGGTACATGACCGCGACCCGGTCGGCGAGGTGCCGGACCACGGCCAGGTCGTGCGCGACGAACAGGTAGGACAGGCCCAGCCGCGTCTTGAGGTCCGTGAGGAGGTCGAGCACGCCCGCCCGGACCGACACGTCGAGCGCGGAGACCGGCTCGTCCAGCACGACCAGGCGGGGCTCCAGCGCGAGCGCGCGGGCGATGCCGACGCGCTGGCGCTGTCCCCCGGAGAAGTCCTGCGGGTGGCGCGCGGCATGGCCGGATTCCAGTCCGACCAGGCGCAGCAGCTCGCGGACCCTCGGCCCCGGCCGCCGCACCCCGTGGGTGCGCAGCGGCTCGGCGACGATGTCGTAGACCGTCATCCGGGGGTCGAGCGAGGCCATCGGGTCCTGGAAGACGACCTGCAGGTCGCGCCGGATCGCCATCCGGTCACGGGTCCCCAGCGCCGCGACGTCGCGGCCCAGCACGGTGACCGTGCCGCCCTGCGGCCGTTCCAGCCTCAGGATCTCCATCAGCGTCGTCGTCTTGCCGCAGCCGGACTCCCCGACGAGCGCCAGCGTCTCGCGTTCCCGGACGTCGAAGGAGACGCCGTCCACCGCCAGGACCGTGCCGATCCGCCGCCGCAGGAGCGTCCCCTTCGTCAGGGGGTAGTGCCTGACCAGGCCGTCCACCGCGAGGACCACCTCACGGTCCCGTCGCGGCCGTGCCGCGCGCCCGCCGGGCCCCTCCGGGACTCTCTCGCCGGCCGTCCCGCCGGGTTCTTCCGGGACTTCCCCACCGGCCGTCTCGCCGGTCCGCCCCGGGACGTCCGTCTCAGCCGGAAGACCCGCCACCGGGAGGACGCCCGGGGGGCGGGCCGCGAGCACGGCCCCGCCCGTGGCCTCGATCTCACCCGCGCGGACGCACGCGGCCAGGTGGCCGGGCGAGCCGACCGGTTCCAGGGCGGGCTCGGCGACGGCGCAGGCGGGGACCGCCAGGGGGCAGCGCGGCTCGAACGGGCAGCCCGGGGGCAGCGCCGCCGGCGACGGCGGCGTCCCCTCGATCGGCACCGGCCGCTCCGCGGCGTCCAGCCGTGGGACCGCGGCGAGCAGGCCCGCGGTGTACGGCATGCGCGGCCGCAGGTAGACGTCGTCCACCGGCCCGGTCTCGACGGGCCTCCCGGCGTACATGACCATCACCCGGTCGGCGAACCCGGCCACCACCCCCAGGTCGTGGGTGATCAGCACGATCGCCGCGCCGGTCTCGCGCCGCGCCCGCCGCAGCACCTCCAGCACCTGGGCCTGGACCGTGACGTCGAGGGCGGTGGTGGGCTCGTCGCAGAGGATCACGTCGGGGTCGTTGGCGATCGCCATCGCGATCATGACGCGCTGGCGCATGCCGCCGGAGAACTCGTGCGGGAAGGCGCGGGCGCGCCGCGCGGCGTCGGGGATGCCGACCAGGTCGAGCAGCTCGACGGCCCGGCGGGCGGCGTTCCCCCTGCTCACCCGCTGGTGGATCCTGACCGCCTCGGCGATCTGGTCGCCCACCCGGTAGACCGGGGTGAGCGCGGAGAGCGGGTCCTGGAAGACCATCGAGATCGTCCCACCCCGGACGGCCGAGAGGGTCTTCTCGTCCGCCCCGAGGATCTCCCGGCCGCGCAGCCGCACCGAGCCGGTGACGCGGGCGTGCGGCGGCAGCAGGCCCATCACGGCCAGCGAGGTGACCGACTTCCCGGACCCCGACTCGCCGACGACGCCCAGCACCTCCCCCGGCCGGACGGCGTAGCTCACCCCCCGTACAGCGCGCACCGCCCCGGCCCCCGCGCCGAAGGTCACGTGGAGGCCGGTCACCTCCAGCACCGGGCCTGGCCGCTCCGCCGGGTCATGGCGGTCCGCCGAGTCGCCCCGGTCAGCCGGATCGTCCCGATCCGCCGGGCCGGCCGGGTCCGTCCGGCCCGTGCCGGGACGGCCCGCCGTCTCCGCTCGGAGCCCGCCGTACCCCTTCATCCGCGTCCTCTCCCGGAGGCCGGGTCGAAGGCGTCCCGCAGGGAGTCTCCGACCATGTTGACCGCGAGCACCGTCACGACCAGCAGCCCGGCGCAGAACCAGAACGTCCACGGGGCGTACAGGGCCGTCTTCGTGCCGTCGGCGATGAGGCTGCCCAGCGAGACGTCGGGCGGCTGGATGCCGAAGCCGAAGTAGGACAGGGAGGTCTCGGTGAGGATCGCGGCGCTGACGTTGAGCGTGGCGTCCACGACCAGCAGCGAGGACATGTTCGGCAGGATGTGCCGGAAGACGACCGTGGTGGGCCGCACCCCCATGAACCGGGCGGCGTGCACGAACTCCCGCTCCCGGAGCGAGATCGTCACGCTCCGCACGATCTTGGAGGTGACCATCCACAGGAACAGCGCCAGCACCAGCACGAACAGCGGCCACTGACCGCTCGCGAAGAGCGGCGACATGACCGCCAGGATCAGGAAGGCCGGGAGCACCAGCAGCAGGTCGGTGAACCAGGTCAGCACCCGGTCGGTCCAGCCCGCGAAGTATCCGGCGAACGCTCCCACCACGGCCGCCAGCGCGGTGCCGACGACCGCGGCGAGCAGGCCGACGACCAGCGACCGCCGCATGCCGCGCAGCGTGACGGCGTACACGTCGGCTCCGGTCTGCAGCGTGCCCCACCAGTGGACGGACGAGGGCGGCGCGAGGAAGGCGGTGAAGTCGCGGTCGGTGTAGCTCCACCGGCCGAGCAGCGGGCCGGCGAAGGCCAGCAGGAACATCAGCGCCAGCAGCGCGAACCCGGCCCGGCCCTGGAACGAGCCGAAGAAGCGGCCCGCGACCACCCGGAGCCGCGACGGCGCACCGAGCCGGTCTCCCGCCTCGAACTGCTCGGCGAGCTCCTCGCCGGTGACGCTCATCGGCCCGCCCCCACCCGGACCCGCGGGTCGAGAACGGCGTGCATCAGGTCGGAGGCCAGGGCGGCGGCCAGCACCGCGAGGGCGGCGAAGCAGCTGATCGCCGCGACGGTGTTGACGTCGTTGCCGGAGATGGAGTCGACGAGCTGTTCCCCCATGCCGTGCCAGCCGAAGATCTTCTCGGTGAAGGTCGTGCCGACCAGCAGCGCGCCGAAGGTGAAGGCGAAGTAGGTGACCGCCGGGATCAGCGCGGTGCGCAGCGCGTGCCTGACCAGCGCGGTACGGCGGCGCAGCCCCTTGGCCATGGCCGTGCGCACGAAGTCGGCCCCCAGGACGTCGAGCATCATGTTGCGCTGGTAGCGGCTGTAGACCGCGGCCAGGCCCAGCGACAGCGACAGCGTCGGCAGGGCCAGGTGCCGCAGGCGGTCGGCCGCCTGCGCGGCGAAGCCGCCGGGAAGGCCCGGCGTCGCCTCACCGCTGACCAGGAAGACGTGGGCGCCCACCAGGTAGTTGAACCAGACCGCGGCGATGATCAGGACGTTGGCGAGCACGACGGTGGGGACGGCCAGCACGGCGAACGACGCGCCGGTGGACAACCGGTCGAACGGGCCGTACTGCCGGACGGCCGCGCAGGCCCCGACGAGCACGCCGGTGACGCTGCCGAGCAGCAGCCCGGCGGTGATCAGCCGCAGGGTGACGCCGATCCGCCGCCCGAGGTCCTGGTTGACCGACCCGCCGGTGACCGTCCTGCCGAAGTCGCCGCGCACGACCCCGCCCGCCCACCTCAGGTAACGCTCGGGCAGCGGCGTGCGATCGTCGAGGTTCAGCTCGGCCAGGCGGGCGTCGACCACGGCGGGCGGGATCGGCGGGTTGCGGCCCTCGTAGTTGGCCCGCGGGTTCAGCGCGGTGGCCGCCAGCGCGTAGGCCAGGCTCGTGGCGACGGCGATCAACGCCAGGTAGTTGAGCAGCCTGCGGAAAAGGAATCCCGCCATCGTCCCCCTCCGCGTTCCCGCGCGCCGTCGGCAGCCATCCTGCTACATAATGCAGCAGCGCGAACACGCTACGTGCCCAATCGGGGGTGCGGTCTCGGTCAAGCGCCTCCCGGGTATGGCGGGGCCCCGGGCCGGAGCGCGGAATCCCGGCTCCCGGGGGCCCGGGGGCCCGGGGGCCCGGGCCGGAGCGTGGAGCCGGGATTCCGAGGCGGCCCCCGGCCCCGGCTCCCGGCTCTCGCAGAACGGGCCTTTCCGAACCGGGAGCGCCGGGAGACGGCGCGCGGGTCAGCGGCCGGCGAGCTCGTCGACGGCGGCCCGCAGGTCCGCGCCGGTGATGGTGGTCAGCTCCTCGGCGCTGGCGGTGCCGTCGAGGGCGGCCAGCCGGACGTCCCGGCACATCGCGGCGCGCTCGAACAGCGAGCGGGCGAACCGGCCGTTGCCCAGGCCGTCGATCAGGCCGTTGTCGCAGACCCAGGTGAAGACCTCCGACAGGTCCCGCCGGGCGGCCTCGTCGAAACGGTCGCCGGCCCGGAGGGCGAGCAGCTCGGCGATCTCGGCGAGCTCGCCCGGCGCGTAGGAGGGGAACCGCACCCGCTGGTTGAACCGGCTCGCCAGGCCGGGGTTGGTCGCCAGGAAGCGGTCCATCTCGTCCTCGTAGCCGGCCAGGATGACCACCAGCCGGTCGCGGTCGTCCTCGGCCCGCTTGAGCAGCGTCTGCACGGCCTCGGCGCCGAAGGCGTCACCCCCGGCGTAGCCCGGGTTGACCAGGCTGTACGCCTCGTCGATGAACAGCACCCCGCCGAGCGCCCGGTCGACCAGCTCGTTCGTCTTGATCGCGGTGGCGCCGAGGTGCTGTCCCACCAGGTCGGCCCGCTGGGCCTCCACCACGTCGGGCTGGGCGAGCAGGCCCAGCGCGGCGAAGATGCGGCCGACGATGCGGGCCACCGTGGTCTTGCCCGTGCCGGGCGGGCCGGTGAAGACGAAGTGCCTCATCTGCGGCGGGGTCGGCAGGCCGCGCTCCTGGCGCATCCTCGCCACCCTGAGCTGCGCGGTGATCGCGTGCACCTGCTGCTTGACCGGCTCCAGGCCGGCCATCCGGTCCAGGTCGGCGAGCGCCTCCTCCAGGCTGGGGGCCGCCTGGTAGCCGCGGTAGCGGGCGGTCAGCTCGTCGAACGCCTTGGCGACGTCGGCGGAGGTGACGGTGACGAGGTCCTCGGTGGTCGGCGCGCCTCCCGCGCCCACCACGCGCACGTCGCGGGCCTGGGCGGCGGCCTCGACGAGGCTGCGGGCGAACCGGGCGTTGCCCAGCTCGTCGACCAGCCCGCGCCGGTGGACGTCCTCGAACCGGGCGAGCAGCGCGGGCGCGGCGTCCGGGGCCGTCCGGTCGCCGCGTCCCCGCTGCAGCAGCTCGGTGATCCGCAGCAGTTCCTCGGGCGCGTAGCCGGGGAAGTGGATCCGGCTCGCGAACCGGCTGGACAGCCCGGGGTTGGACGACAGGAAGGAGGCCATCTCCTTCTCGTAGCCGGCCAGGATGATGATCAGCCGGTCGCGGTCGTCCTCGGCCCGTTTGAGCAGCGTCTGCACGGCCTCCGCGCCGAACCGGTCGGGCTGGCCGTCACCGGAGTTGATCAGACCGTAGGCCTCGTCGATGAACAGCACCCCGCCGAGCGCCCGGTCGACCAGCTCGTTCGTCTTGATCGCGGTGGCGCCGAGGAACTCCCCCACCAGGTCGGCCCGCTGGGCCTCCACCACGTACGGGGTCTCCAGCAGGCCGAAGGCGTAGAAGATCTTCGCGACGGTCCGGGCGACGCTGGTCTTGCCGGTGCCCGGCGGACCGGCGAACACGAAGTGGCGCATCGGCGGCTCGGTCGTGTATCCGGCCTCCCTGCGCAGCCGGGCCGCCTCGATCGAGGCGGCGATGGACCGCACCTGCTCCTTCACCGGGGCGAGGCCGATCATGGCGTCCAGCTCGCCGAGCGCCTCCTCCACCGAGATCGGCGGCGGCGCGGTACGGCCGGCGGACGCGGCGGCCGGCGGGCCCCCCTCCCTGCCGCGGAGCCGCTCGGCCCGGCCGGCCCGTTCCGGCCGCGCGTGCCCCTCGGCGGCGTCCAGCGCGGCCTTGGCCCGGCGCGCCTGGACGAAGCGGTACACCAGCACCGCGGCGGCCGCGCCGTAGGCGGCCCACACGGCGACGCCCGGCACGGTCAGTCCGGCGGCGACGGCCACCACCCCGGCCGCGGCCAGGGCCATGAGCGTGGTCATCCACGGGGGGACCCAGCGGATGACGTGCGCCAGACCGGCCACGGGCAGGGCCAGCAGCATCATCCCGGTCGGGGCGAGGGAGGGGCCGAAGACGAACCCGAAGATCGGGAGCGCCGGCAGCATCCAGGCGGCCACGACCGCCACGGTGGCGGCGGCGCGGGGGTAGCGCAGGGCCAGTGACACGAAGCCGAGCAGGGCGATCGTGACGGGCAGCGCGGTGAGGAGGGGCCAGCCCATGCCGAGCGCCAGCCCCGCCGCGGCGACCAGGACCGCGACGTGGATCAGCCGCCGCACCGGAGGGGGGAGGCGGAAGTATCGCATCCGCACCTGCTCGAACGCGTCACGTGCCGCCGCGCGTCCCGCCGGCCGGGCCATGTCGGGTTCCCGCATCACGCCTCCCCGGTTTGCCACCCGGTTATACCGCACCGGACAGACGTTCGCGCGTGCCTGGGCGTCGCGCCACGCCGCCGTTCGGTCATGATCGGGCGAAGCGGTAGGACCGGATGAACCCCACGATCCGGGCGGCGGCCTCCTGCCCGCCACGCGTCACGGCAAACCGGCAGGGAAATCTCACCGTCCGGCAAGCCCGCGTGTGCGGGCCCGGTGTCCGGCCGACGCGGGCCCGGTATCCGGCGCGGACCCGATGTCCGGTCGACGCGGACCCGATGTCCAGCCGGCACGGGCCCGGTGTCCAGCCCGTACGGACTCGATGTTCAGCCGGCGCGAGCCCGGCCCCGGTGGCGTCCGGGGAACTCGCCGACCGTGACGTGCTCGGGGGTGACGCGCAGCACGCCGGCCTCGGGGTCGCCGACCGCGACACCGCGCACCTCGACCCAGAACCCGCGTTCGACGGGGTCGGCGGCGAAAACCGCCACCCGGGGATCGCGCTCGGCCGCCTCCCAGGCGTCCTCCCCGGCGACCAGGCGCAACTCGCCGCCCGGTCCGATCGCGCCGACCGCGCCGACCGCGAGCGCGCGGGGCCCGCCGGAGGCGGCGCAGGCGAGCACCACCTCCCGGGCGTGGACGAAGGCACGGCGCACGTCACCGCTGAGGCCGACCGGGGGCCCGGCGTCACCCGGCAGCCGGCCGCCACGGCCGTCGTGCATGATCAGGGACGCCCGCCAGGGGCCCGGCGACCCCTGCCACCACGCCCGCGCCGACCGGACGGCGAACACCGCCGCGAACACCGCCAGGGCCGTCACGGCGCACCACCAGGCCAGGTCGCCCGCCCGGTCGCGCCCGTACCCGGTGGCCCGGGCGGCCGCCGCGACGACGGCGAGCGCCGACCACGCGCGGCCCGCCACCAGCCACAGGGTCACGTCGGCGGCGCGCCGGGCCGTACGGTCCCCGCCGGCGGCGGCGAACTGGGCCAGAGCGGCGACCGGCCGTCCCCGCCACGCCTCGGCCAGGACGCGCAGCACGAACACGGCGACGCCGTTGAGCAGGACCGTCCCGGCCAGGACGGCCCACGCGCCGTCGAAATCCCCCGCCGCGGACCGGGAGACCGCCCGCGGCAGGGTGGCGACCGCCGCGACGTAGGCGGCGAGCGCGACCGGGGTCACCGACACGGACACCGCGAGCCACACGTCCCTGGCGAGCATGCCGGGGACATAGGACCAGAGCCTGACCCGGCGGGCCTGGCGGAGGGTGATCGCCACGACGGCCGCGAGCACCGCGCCGCAGCCGATCTCCGCCCAGGTCACCAGGCCGGCTCCGAAGGCCGCGACGGCCGCCGTGACGAGCGCCGCGGCCAGCAGCAGGCGGGTCTGCCGGGCCCACGACTCCAGGGCCCGCCTCGCCCGCCCGGTCTCGCGCGGATCCACCGGCCACGCCGGGTCGTGGTGGTCCCGGGGGCTCTCCCAGCGAAGCAGGGCCAGGCCCAGGCCGACCCTCGCCCCGGGGTGCCCGTCCAGCCGGCGCAGCGCCTCCCGGTAGGAGTCCCCGGCCGCGCGGTGCTCGCCGCGCAGCAGAGCGAGGTCGCCGGCGAGGACGTGGGGGTCGGGCTCCTGCGGCGCGTAGCGCACGGCCCGCGCCGCCTGCGCCCTCGACTCCCGCCAGCGGCCGGGCACGTGCCGCAGGGCCGCCCCCAGGCGCAGCCGCGCCGTCCAGGACCCCGGAGCCAGCCGTACGGCCTCCTCCGCGGCGGCGACGGCCTCGGCGGAGCGGCCGAGCCGCTCGAACGCGAGGCTGGCCAGGCGGTAGCCCCACCCTGCCGCGTACTCGGCGCCCGGGTCGCGCTCCACCGCCCGGCGGGCGGCCTCCAGCGCGGCCTCGGGCCGGTCCTCGGCCAGGTGCCACGCGGCCAGGGCGCACCACTCGCGCGGGTCACCGGGATCCGCCGGCGGTGGGGTTCCGTTCTCCGCGGATCTCGTTCTCACCGGCCGCGACCCCCGGGGGTCCGGTGGGTGTCGCGTGTCTCGCCGGGCTCGCCGCGGGTTCCGCGCTCATCGGCCACGATGGCCATGATCTGTGCGGAGGCGGCGTTTGCCTAGACGGCGGCCACATGCCTGTATCTCTCTAGAGAGGTGGCGCGCGCCGGTCCGCCTCACGCCGGTGCGCGCGGCCGCCACGGGCATACCGCCGTGAACCGATAACCTCGATGCCGACTCAATCAGTGCCCGACTTCGCCTAAGCTGCGTCGCATGTTCGTCCAGGCCGGCAAGACCCCCCGCCGCCGATGAGCGCCATGAGGGTCGCGGTGGCGCCCTCGCGGCGCGAGGGGGGTCGGCGGACGGGCGAGCCGAACCGCTGGTCGGTCCTCGCCCTCCTCTGTTTCAGTCTGCTGCTCATCGCGGTGGACGCCACCGTCCTGCACATCGCGGTCCCGGCGCTGACCTCCGCGCTGGAGCCGAGCTCGGTGGAACTGCTGTGGATCATCGACGCCTACTCGCTGGTGGTCGCGCCGCTGCTGCTGACCTTCGGCACGCTCGGCGACCGCCACGGACGCAAGCGCCTGGTGCTCGCCGGTTACCTCGTCTTCGGCGTCGCCTCGGCCGCGGCGGCCTTCGCGCCGACCCCGCTCACCCTCATCTCCGCGCGGGTGCTCCTGGGCGTCGGCGGAGCCATGATCATGCCGGCCACGCTGTCCATCATCCGGCAGGTCTTCACCGACCGCCGGGAGCGCGCGCTCGCACTGGGCGTGTGGAGCGCGGTCGCGGCGGCCGGGGCCGCGGTGGGGCCGGTCATCGGCGGTCTGCTCGTCGAGCACTTCTGGTGGGGCGCCGTCTTCCTGATCAACGTGCCGATCCTGCTGGTGCTGCTGCCCACCGCCGCCAGGCTGCTGCCCGAGTGCCGTCCGCGTGACCCGAAGCCGTGGGACGCGCCCAGCGCGCTGCTGTCGGTGCTGGGCATCCTCGCGCTGGCCTTCGGGCTGAAGGAGGCGGGCTCGGGCCATCCGGCCGGGATCGCGGCGTTCGTCTGCGGGGCCGGGCTGCTGGTCTGGTTCGTGCGACGGCAGCGGAGGCTGGCGTTCCCCCTGCTCGACCTCGATCTGTTCCGGCGGCGGGCCTTCTCCGTCGGCGTGGCGGCGGTGCTGCTGGCCGTCTTCGCCCTGGTGGGCCTGGAGCTGATGCTCGCCCAGTACCTCCAGCTCGTGCTCGGCGACAGCCCGCTCGGAGCGGCGATCCGCATGCTGCCGCTCATGGTCGCCGCCGTCTGCGGCGGGCTGGCCGGCGCTCGGCTGCTGCGCTGGTTCGGGCTGCGCGCCACGATGAGCGGCGGGCTCGCGCTGACCGCCCTGTCGCTGACGCCCCCGCTCACCTGGGGTACGGAGGCCCATCCCCTGGTCCTCGCGCTCTGCTTCGTCGGGATCGGCTTCGGCATCCAGGTCACCCTGCTTGCCGCCTCCGACACGATCATGTCGTCCGCCCCCGAGGATCGCGCCGGCGGCGCCGCGGCGATCGAGGAGACGGCCTACGAGCTGGGCGCCGGCCTGGGTGTGGCGATCCTCGGCACGGTCACCACCCTCGTCTACGCGCCTTCGCTGGCCCGGGTCCCGGGCGTCCCGCCCGCGCTGATGGACCAGGCCCGCCAGTCGCTCGCCGCCGCCGCGCACGTGGCGCGGGAGGTCGGCGGCGGCACCGGTACGGCGCTGCTGAACGCCGCCCGCGCCGCCTTCGTCTCCGGCCTGCACACCACGGTCCTGGTGAGCCTGCTCCTGCTGGCCGGCACCGCCGCCGCCGTGGCGCTGCTGGTGCCGCGCGACCGGCGGGACGACTCCGGCTGAGCCGGCCCCGGGGCCGCGAGGCCGGGCGGGGAGAGCCAGCCGGACCGGTCAAGGAGGACGGACCGGGCCGGAGAGGCGTTTTTTCCGGCGGCACGCCGGGCGTTTGAGAAACCCGTTCGCGGTCAGCTATGGGCATGAACGCGGAATCTCCCCAGAATGAGGAACCGTGCGACAAACCCTCCGCGATCTCGCCGCTCTGGCCGCCCGGCTGGGAGTGGGCGGGATCTTCTTCGCGAACGGCTGGCACAAGCTGGAGGCGGGCCTGACCGCCACCAACGACCAGTTCACGTCCCTCGGGGCGCCCGCGCCCGGAGCCTGGGCCGCCGCGACGATGCTGATCGAGCTCGTCGGCGGGGTGCTCCTGGTGGCCGGGCTGGCGGTTCCCGCCTGCGGTCTGATGCTGTTCGCCGAGGCCGTCGCGGTGTTCGTCGTGACCACCGGCGAGCACGGCCTGCCGCTGACCGGCGGGGACGTCAGCCTGGTGATCGCGCTCGGCGCCGCCTCCGTCCTCCTCGCGGTCGTCGGCGCGGGCCGCCTGTCGGTCGACCACCTGCTGGTGATGAGGCGGCGGGAGGCCGAGGCCGCCCAGGACTTCGCCGCCGAGACCGAGGCCGACGACGTGATCGCGGCACTGCGCGAGCCGGAGTCCGCCCGGGGCGCCGGAACCGCCGGAACCACCGCCGGAGCCGCGGGTTCCGCGGACGCGGGAGACGCCGGGCCGGCGGGGACGGGGCGCGGGCCGGCACCCGGCGGGGACACCGCGGAGTTCCCCGCCCGGCAGCGGGCGCACCCGTACGGGGACACCGGGGACACCGGGGACACCGGGGACACGCGGGACGGCGGGAACGCCGGAGAGACGGGAGGGACCACCGTCGGCGGGGATCCGCCCGGCGCCCGGGAGAAGGCCCCCGGACCGGGCGGCGCCGCGGATCCGCGTGACGTCCCGGGCGGAGGTGCCGGCGGCCCCTCCGGAAGTCACGACGTCCTGGTGGCCCGGCGGGACGAGCCCCGGGGAGACTGAGCGGCCCCGTCCGGTGTGGCCTGTGGAAGGATGCGGCGGACAGTCCGCCGTGTCCGGATACAAGGAGTTTCGATGATCCGCCGCTGGAATCCCGACGTCGTGGCCGCCCCGGCCGGCCGCTACAGCCACCTCGCGGCGGTGCCCGAGGGCCACGAGCTGGTGATGATCTCCGGGCAGCTCGGCGTGCTGCCGGACGGCGCCCTCGCGGGCCCGGACGCGGAGTCACAGGCGCGGCAGGTCTACGTCAACATCGAGCTGCTGCTCGAATCGATCGGCGCGACGCCGGCGCACCTGGTGAAGGTGTTCACGATGGTCGCGGGGACCGAGCACCTGCCGGGCTGCCGCGCGGCGATGGGAGAGGCGTTCGGCAGGTGGTTCCCGGACGGCGACTGGCCCGCCCAGTCGCTGGCGGTGGTCGCGGCCCTGGCAGCCCCCGAGTTCGCCGTCGAGGTGGAGGCCGTGGCCGCCGTCCCGCGCACCGCCGGACGCGGCTAGCGGAGGTCCTCGCCGGGCCGGGGACGGGGGTCGCGGGGACACCCCGGGGTGAGGGCCTCGGCCCGGTCCTGGGCGGCGAGGACGTCATCGCCGTGCTCGAACGCCCATTCCCCGAACGCCCCGATCAGCGGCACCAGGCTGCGGCCCAGGTCGGTCAGGCCGTACTCGACCCGCGGGGGCGCCTCCGGGTAGGCCCGCCGTCCGACGAGGCCGTTGTACTCAAGCCTGCGGAGCGTCTCGGTGAGCACCTTCCGGCTGATCCCGCCGATCCCCTCGCGCAGCTCCCCCGGCCTGCGCGGGCCGGAGCGCAGCGCCCACAGCACGACGGCGTTCCAGGTGTTGCCGATCAGGTCGAAGGCGAGCCGGGCACGGCAGTCGGCGAGGAACACGTCCACGTCACCGATTATGCCGCCGCCGTCGCGCACCGAACGGTGCCTTACGGCTTGCCTATGGTCGTTCCCAACGGCCCGCGACGCGGAGCCGGGGCGGACGGCACGCGGACCGGGTCATCCCCCGGTCCGCGGCGCGGAGCCGGGCCGGACGGCACGCGTGCCGGGTCGTCACCCGGTCCACGGACACCGGCCACGACGGCATGACGACATGGGGAGGACGGATGCGCATCGGCATCCTCGGGGCGGGCAACATGGCCGACGCCCTCGGCACGCAGTGGGCCCGCGCGGGCCACGAGCTCATGGTGAGCGGCCGGGACGCGGCGAAGGCCGCGGCCCTGGCGGAGCGTCTGGGACCGGCGGCCCGAGCGGGCGCCTGGGCCGAGGCGGCCGGGTTCGGGGAGGCGGTGCTGCTGGCCGTACACGCGGAGGCGGTGCCCGACGTCCTGGCGGCGGCCGGCTCGGCGGACGGGGCGTTGCGCGGGCGCGTGCTGATCGACTGCACCAACTCCGTGGTCCCCGGGAGGTTCGTCCTCGCCACCGAGGGCGGCCCCTCGATGGCCCGGCGCGTCGCGGAGATCGCGGCCGGCGCCCGCGTCGTCAAGGCGTTCAACCTCTGCCACGAGGACGTCTGGCGGATGACGCCGCCCGTCTTCGACGGCGAACGGCTGGCCGTCCCGCTGTGCGGGGACGACCCCGGCGCGCTCGCGACGGTACGGTCCCTGGCCGAGGACCTGGGCTGCGAGGCCGTCGAGGCCGGCGGCCTGGACCGCGCCGGGCTGCTGGAGGCGACGATGGCGTTCATGGTCGGCCTGTGGTTCCGCGGCGCGGACGCCCGGGCGGTGCTGCCGCCCGTGCGGTACGCGTTCGGCGATCCCGCCGCGGCCACACGCTGACCCGGGCGCGGACCCCGCAGCGGCCACGCTGATCCGGACGGAGATCCCGCCGCAACCGGCTCCGGCGGTGGCCCCGTCGCGCGCCGATCCGGACGGCGGTCTACAGGCCGCGCTGCTGGGCCGGGACCCCGACCCGGTCCACGATCGCCTCGGCTCCCTCCTGCCGGGCGCAGTTCGCGCAGCAGTACCAGCGCCCGTCGGCCTCCACCCCGTGCCCGACGATCCGCACACCGCAGTGCTCGCAGACCGGCGCCATGCCGCTGATCGCGCACTCGAAGCTGTCGAAGACGTGCACGGCCCCCTGGGCGTGCACCTCGAAGCACATGTCGTAGTCGTTGCCGCAGACCTCACACCGAGCCATGTCTCCCCCCGAAAACCGGCGGCGTCCTCGCCGTGGGTCTACCCGGCCGGGGACGGACTCAGACGAAGCCGGTCGAACGTTGACCCGTCATCGCGGGACCGGAGTCAGGCGGAGGCATGCGTCCCGGAGGCGGCCCGCATCCCGAAATCGCCCTGCGTCCCGGGGGTGGCCGC
Organism: Streptosporangium sp. NPDC048047; assembly: GCF_040653115.1. Taxonomy (NCBI): domain Bacteria; kingdom Bacillati; phylum Actinomycetota; class Actinomycetes; order Streptosporangiales; family Streptosporangiaceae; genus Streptosporangium; species Streptosporangium sp. NPDC048047. The sequence continues at coordinate 54,464 of NZ_JBEZNH010000043.1, forward strand.
GGGCCGGGTGCGGAAGACGACGACCGAGTCGGGAGGCTCGGGGTGGCAGACGGGGCAGCCCGGGTCGCTACAGGCCACGGGGCACGCGCCGCGCCCGCACCAGTGCTCGGAGGCGGTCTCGCAGGCCGCGGCGTGGACGGGGGTGGGCTCGATGACGTTCACTTCACCCCCGCCCTTTCACGTCTCCGTCATGGTAAGTCAACCCGCGCCGCGCGAGGGGGCGCAATCATCATCTTCCCCGGCCCCCTCCGGGTTTCCGCGCCTTTCCGGGTGCTCCGGCGGCGGCTCCGACCGGCGGATGTCACACACTCGAAGGGTGTCCCGTCCTCCATGTGTGAAGACCGATGAAGATCTCGCCGCCGAGTTCGCCGCGATCCGGCCCCGCCTGGTGGGCGTGGCCTACGGCCTGCTCGGCAGCCTCGACGAGGCCGAGGACGTGGTCCAGGAGGCGTGGTTCCGATTGGGCCGCGCCGGCCGCGAGGAGATCCGGGACGTCACGGGCTGGCTGGTGGTCACGGTCTCCCGGCTCGCGCTGGACGTGCTGCGCTCGGCGCGGGCGCGCCGGGAGGAGTACGTCGGACCGTGGCTGCCCGAGCCGGTGGTGGGCGGGGGCGACCCGGCCGACCGGGTGACGCTGGACGAGTCGATGAGCATGGCGATGCTCGTCGTGCTGGAGTCGCTCAGCCCGGCCGAGCGCACCGCGTTCGTGCTGCACGACGTGTTCGGGATGCCGTTCGACGAGGTGGGCCGGACCGTGGGGCGCTCACCGGCCGCCTGCCGCCAGCTCGCCGCCCGGGCGCGCCGGCACGTCGCGGCGCGGGCGCCCCGGTTCGAGGTGGACGCCGCCGAGCACCGCAGGGTGGTCGAGGCGTTCGCCCGGGCCGGTTCCGGGGACGACATCGGCGCGCTGATGGAGCTGCTCGACCCCGGCGTGGTGCTGCGCAGCGACGGGGGCGGCCTGGTCACCGCCGCCAGGCGGCCCGTCCGTGGCGCCGACCGGGTGGCCCGCTTCCTGATCGGGATCACCAGGCGGTACGGCCCCTCCCGCGGGTTCGCTCCGGTCGCGGTCAACGGCTGGCCGGGGCTGCTGCGGTTCCGGCGGGGCGCGCCGCACGGCGTCTACACGCTGAACACGGCCGGTGGCCGGATCACCGAGATCTACATCGTGATGAACCCGGAGAAGCTGAGGAGCATTCCATGAAGGAACGGATGGACATCGCCGAAGTCGCCCCCGAGGGCTACCAGGCCATGCTGGGCCTGGAGAAGTACCTCAACGGCAGCGGCCTGCCGAGACCCACGCTGAAGTTGGTGAAGGTGCGGGCCAGCCAGATCAACGGCTGCGGCTTCTGCGTGGACATGCACAGCCACGAGGCGAAGCAGGCCGGCGAGAGCGACGAGCGGTTGTTCTCGGTGGCCGCCTGGCGGGAGACGCCGTACTACACCGACGCCGAACGGGCGGCCCTGGCCTTGGCCGAGGAGGTCACCCGGCTCAGCGACCGGGCGGAGGCGGTGCCGGACCACGTGTGGGAGGAGGCCGCCCGGCACTTCGAGCCGCCGCTCCTGGCCGCGCTCGTGATGGCGATCTCGACGATCAACGCCTGGAACCGGATCTGCGTCACCACGCGTAAGGTCGCGGGTTCTCTTCGCAACCAAAGCGGTTGATGCGGAGGGTCTCCCGGGGCTAGGTTGGCTCGCACGGGCTTTCCGTGCGAGCCGGCCTTTTACACCGGCTCGCGGCGGGGAATGCCGGGTGATATCGGACACACCAGGCGTAAAGAAAAGGGGGGCGGACCATGCGACGCAGCAAGACCATCAGGCCGCGTGACCGGCGCCGCCGCACCGTCGGCACCGAGCCGGACCTGCGGACCCCGTCGGGCCGCATGCTTCCTTATTGAACGTCCCTTTACAGTGGTTTTACGCGGTTCTCTGTAAACAACTCGCGTAACGGAATCATCACGCCGGGGGGCTGTTCAATGAGGAGACTTGCGGTCGTGCCGCCTCAGGTCGCACGGCTCAAGATCAGGGATATCCGTTCCGCGAAGGACCGCGGGCCCGCCAGGGACGCCAAGGTCGTCGACCTCCGCGCCTACGCCGGACGCAACGTCGTGCTCTTCCCGCGGACGAGCGGCCCCACACCGGCGGCCTGATCCGTCCGAGGGATGGCGGGGTTCCCGCCGAGACGTAGCGGAAGACCCGCCCGGGGCGGGTCTTCCGGCTTTCCGGAGCCGCTTCCCCTGGACCGTCCTTCCCGAGCCGCCCCTCTCGGGCCTTCCTCACGAAGGCGTCCCTCTTAGGCCGCCCCTTCCGGACCTTCCTTGCCGAGGTGCCCTCCTCACGCCTTCCTCGCCGGGGCGCTCCCTCAAGCCGCCCTCACCGGGGCGTCCTTCCGAGGCCGTCCTTCCAGGACCGCCACGGACCGCCACGGATCGCCCCGGCATCCGAGGCCACGCCACCGTTCATAGAACGGAAGGTTATGTTCCGTGACTATAGTGGAAGGGTGGAGACGACGACCCCGGCCCCCATGAGCGGCCGCAAGGCCCAGGCCGCCCGGAACGACCAGGTGATCCTCGAAGCGGCGCGGGCGGTGTTCGTCGCCGACCCCGGCGCCCCGATCTCGGCGGTGGCCGAGCGGGCGGGGGTGGGCATCAGCGCGCTCTACCGCCGCTACGCCGGCAAGGAGGACCTCCTGCGCAAACTCTGCTCCGACGGGCTGCGGACCTACATCGCGGAGGCCGAGACCGCTCTGTCGAACCGGGACGACCCGTGGGAGGCGCTCGCCGGTTTCATGCGGCGCATCGTGGACGCCGACGTCCACTCCCTGACGATCAACCTCGCCGGCACCTTCACCCCCACCGAGGAGCTAGGGCGCGAGGCCGCCCGCGCCGGCGGGCTCGCCGAGCAGGTATTCGACCGCGCCGCCCGGGCAGGCGTCGTGCGGCCCGGCCTGAACACCTCCGACATGTCACTGATCTTCGACCAGCTCGCCGCCCTCCACCTCGGCGACGAGGAGCGGACCGCGCAGATACGGCGCCGCCATCTCACCCTGATGCTGGACGCTCTGCGCCTGACCTCCGCTCCTCCCCCGCCCGGCCCGCCGCCGACCGCCGAGGAGGTCACCCGCCGCTGGACGGCCGGCTGACCCGGGCGGCGTCGGCCCGTTCTCGCCCGGGGCGAGCGCGACCAGGTCCCGCCGGGCCGGACGGCGGCCGCGGTGTCCATGAGGTCGATCAGGTGACGTGAGCGACCGCCGAGCGGTTCCGGCCCGGTGGCGGGTAAATCGATTCGCTTATGTAACAGCGCTGTTGTATTTTCGGGAGCCTTGCCCGGCCATGCCGTCACACCGTACGGCGCACCGTCGAAGGGAACCCGACATGACGCAGCCCCCCGCCCCGCTCGAACCCCATGACCACGGCATGCTCGACGTCGGCGACGGCAACCTTGTCCACTGGGAGGTGTACGGCAACCCCGAGGGCAAGCCCGCCCTCGTCGTGCACGGCGGCCCGGGGGCGGAGTCCGCACCCCGCCACGCCCGCTCCTTCGACCTGGAGCGCTACCGGGTCACCCTGTTCGACCAGCGCGGCTGCGGGCGCAGCACCCCGCACGCGAGCGACCCCGCCGCCGACATGAGCGTCAACACCACCGAGCACCTGCTGGCCGACATGGAACGGCTGCGCGAGCACCTGGGCGTCGACCGCTGGCTGCTGTTCGGCGGCTCCTGGGCGTCCACGCTCATCCTCGCCTACGCCGAGCGCCACCCCGAACGAGTGTCGGAGATCGTCATCCCCGCCGTCACCATGACCCGGCGCTCGGAGACCGACTGGCTGTACCGGGGCGTCGGCCGGTTCTTCCCCGAGGCTTGGGACCGGTTCCGCACCGCCCTCCCCGAGGCCGACCGCGACGGCGACCTGGTCGCGGCCTACGCCCGGCTCATGGAGCACCCCGACGCCGAGGTGCGGGCCAAAGCGGCGGCCGACTGGCTGGCCTGGGAGGACGCGGTGATCTCCACGGAGCCGAACGGCAGGCGGGGCGCCTACAGCGACCGGCCGTCCGACGCGATGCTGGCGTTCGTCCGGATCTGCTCCCACTACTTCGCCCACGGCGCCTGGCTGGAGGAGGGTGTGCTGCTGCGCGAGGCGCACCGCCTGGCCGGGATACCCGGCGTGCTGATCCACGGCCGCCACGACCTCGGCAGCCCGGTCGGCACCGCCTGGGAGCTCGCCCAGGCATGGCCGGACGCGAAGCTGATCGTCATCGAGGACTCCGGCCACACCGGCAGCGACACCATGCGTGACGAGATCCGCGCCGCGCTCGACCGCTTCGCCACGCGGTGAGCCCCGGGTGAACCCCGGCGACCGTTCCCGCTCACGGGGTGGCGCGGAAGGCCCTGCGGTAGGCCGACGGGGAGGTCCGCATCGCCCGGGTGAAGTGATGGCGGAAGGTCGCCGGGCTGTCGAACCCGACCGCGGCCCCGACCTCCTCGACCGGCACGGCCGTGGACTCCAGCAGCGGGAGGCTGGCCGCGATCCGCTGGGACGTCACCCAGCGCAGCGGGCTGGTGCCGGTGCGGCGGCCGAAGTGCCGGACGAAGGTGCGCTGCGACATGCGGGCGGCCCGGGCCAGGGCGCCGACGGTGATCGGCCCGGTCAGGTGGTCCAGCGCCCAGCCCATCGCGGCGGCCACCCCGTCGTCCTCCTCCGCCGGGACCACCGCGGCCTCGATGAACTGCGCCTGCCCGCCCTCCCGGTGAGGTGAGACGACCAGCCTGCGCGCGACCGCGTTGGCCACGCCCGGCCCGTGGTCCCTGCGGACCAGGTGCAGCAGCAGGTCCAGCCCGGCCGCGCTGCCCGCGCTGGTCAGCACGTCCCCGCCGTCCACGTAGAGCACGCCGGGATCGACCCGCACCCGGGGGAACCGCCGCTGCAGCAGCCCGGCGTACCTCCAGTGGGTGGTGGCCTCCCGGTCGTCCAGCAGTCCCGCCTGGGCCAGCGCGAACGCCCCCGAACAGATCGACACGATCCGGGCGCCCCGGGCGTGCGCCGTCCGCAGCGCCGCGACCACCTCCGGCGACACCGAGCCGGAAACGTCCGGCACGGCCGGGACGATCACCGTGCCCGCGTCGGCCGCGACGTCGAGGCCGTGTGCCGCCCGCATGGTGAACCCTCCGGCGATGCGCAGGTCCGCACCGCTTTCGGCGCACACCGTCAGCTCGTACCAGGGGACCTCCAGCTCGGGCCGTGGAAGGCCGAAGATCTCCACGACGCAGCCCAGCTCGAAGGGAGCCATGCCGTCGAAGGCGAGCACCGAGACGGTACGGCGGGCACCGCGGCGCTCCATCGGAATCGGGAACGGCATGGCGGGATCTTAGCGGGGAACGGCATTCGTGCCACTGTCGGCCCCGGAGCCGCGGACGCCATCATCGTGCCCGTCCCCTTCTCGTCCGGTCGCGCCCTTCGCCGGGCGGAGTGCCGACGTCCACAGAAAGGATGCCGAATGTCCGTCTCCCCCTCCGCCGTCACAGCCGCCTCCCCCGTCACCTCCGCCGTCACCGCGGTCCCCGCCGCCGGCCGGGCCGCCGCATCGGCCCACTTCGCGAACCGGCTGGCGTTCGAGACCGACGTGTCCGACGTCGCCGCGGACCTGGCCTCCGGAGTCCCGGGCATCGTCGTGGTGGACTCGCGCAGCGCGGAGAGCTGGGCGCAGGGACACGTGGACGGCGCGGTCCACCTGCCGACCGCCGAGATCGCCCGCCGGGCCGCCGAGGTGGTGCCGGCGGGCGCGACCGTGGTGACCTACTGCTGGGGCCCGGGCTGCAACGGCGCCACCCGTGCCGCCCTGGAGTTCGCCAGGCTGGGTCACCCCGTCAAGGAGATGATCGGCGGATTCGAGTACTGGGTGCGGGAGGGGTTCGCCGTGGCGACGGCGACCGGCGTCTCCCGCCGCCGGCCCGACCCGCTGACCGCTCCCGTCTCCGGCGCCGCCTGCGCCTGCTGATCCGTACACCGCTCACACGCACGAGGGGGGCGGTGCGCCCGGCCGTCCGCCGGGCGCACCGCCCCCCTGACTCCGCGAGGAGGTGCCGCGATCAGCTGCAGCCGCTGGTGGAGCCGCAGCCCTCGCAGACGTAGCAGCTGCCGGCCGGGCGCATCTTGGTGCCGCAGGTCATGCAGAGCGGCGCGTCGGCGGTGCGGCCCTGGTGGGACTCCAGGGAGCCGCCGCGCTCCGGCCGGGCCTCGGCCGCGGGGACGTCCGCGGCGTCGGCGGCGCCCGTGCCCTCCCCGGACCTGGCCTGCTCGATCGGCGCCGAGGTGGCCAACTCGGCGATGACCTCGGCGGCGTGCAGCGGGGCCGGGTCCTCGCCGCGCTGCTGGGCGGCCCGCTCGGAGGCGGAGAAGATGCCCAGGGCCGCCCGCTCGTCGTAGGGCAGGTGGTCCAGCGCCAGGCGGCGGAAGATGTAGTCCATCACCGAGGCGGCCATGCGGATGTCCGGGTCGTCGGTCATGCCCGCCGGGTCGAACCGCATGTTGACGAACTTGCTGACGTAGGTCTCCAGCGGCACGCCGTACTGCAGGCCGATGGAGATGGCGACCGAGAAGGCGTCCATGACGCCGGCGAGGGTCGAGCCCTGCTTGGACATCTTCAGGAAGACCTCGCCGAGACCGTCGTCGGGGTAGGACGAGGCGGTCATGTAGCCCTTGGCGCCGCCCACGGTGAAGCGGGTGGTGGTGCTGGGGCGCTGGTTCGGCATCCGGCGGCGGGTCGGACGGCCCACCTCCACGATCTGGACCTGCGGCTGCGCGGCCGGCTCGGCGGCCTGCCCGGCCGTCTTGTCCTCGGCCTTCTTCCCCCCGGCCGACAGCGGCTGGCCGACCTTGCAGTTGTCGCGGTAGACCGCCAGGGCCTTGAGGCCGAGCTTCCAGCCGGCCATGTAGACCTGCTCGATGTCCTCGATCGTGGCCGACTCGGGCAGGTTGACCGTCTTGGAGATGGCGCCGGACAGGAACGGCTGGACGGCGGCCATCATGCGCACGTGGCCCATGGGGGCGATCGCCCGCTCGCCCATGGCGCAGTCGAACACCTCGTAGTGTTCGAGCCGCAGGCCGGGGGCGTCCACGACGTGGCCGTTGGCGGCGATGTACTCGACGATCGCCTCGACCTGCTCCTCCTGGTAGCCCAGGCGGCGCAGGGCCCGCGGGATCGTCTGGTTGACGATCTGCATGGAGCCGCCGCCCACGAGCTTCTTGAACTTCACCAGGGCGAGGTCGGGCTCGATGCCGGTGGTGTCGCAGTCCATCATCAGGCCGATGGTGCCGGTGGGCGCCAGCAGCGACGCCTGGGCGTTGCGGTAGCCGTTCTTCTCCCCCAGCTTCAGGCAGTCGGCCCACTGACGGGTCGCCTCGGCGTGGAGGCCCTTGTCCATGGCGTCCAGCGTGCGCAGGTCGTCGTTGGCCGCGGCGTGCTTGCGCATGACACGCTTGTGGGCCTCGATGTTGCGGGCGTAGCCGTCGTACGGTCCCACGACCCCGGCCAGCTCGGCGCTGCGGCGGTAGGAGACGCCGGTCATCAGCGAGGTGATGGCGCCGGCGATGGCCCGGCCGCCGTCGGAGTCGTAGGCGTGGCCGGTGGCCATGAGCAGCGCGCCGAGGTTGGCGTAGCCGATGCCGAGCTGACGGTAGGCGCGGGTGGTCTCGGCGATCTTCTCGGTCGGGAAGTCGGCGAACGTGATGGAGACGTCCATCGCGGTGATGACCAGCTCGGTCACCTTCACGAAGCTCGCGACGTCGAAGGTCTCGTCGTCCTTGAGGAACTTCAGCAGGTTGATGCTGGCGAGGTTGCAGGAGGAGTTGTCCAGGTGGAGGTACTCCGAGCACGGGTTGCTGGCGGTGATGCGGCCCGTCTCGGGGCTGGTGTGCCAGTCGTTGATCGTGTCGTCGTACTGGACGCCCGGGTCGGCGCACTCCCAGGCGGCCTTGGCCATCTTGCGGAACAGGTCGCGGGCGTCGATCGTCTCGATGACCTCGCCGGTGAGGCGGGCGCGCAGGCCGAACCGGTCGCCGTCCTCCACCGCGCGCATGAACTCGTCGGAGACGCGCACGGAGTTGTTGGCGTTCTGGTACTGGACGGAGACGATGTCCTTGCCGCCCAGGTCCATGTCGAACCCGGCGTCGCGCAGCGCGCGGACCTTGTCCTCCTCGCGCGCCTTGGTCTCGATGAACTCCTCGACGTCGGGGTGGTCGACGTCGAGGACGACCATCTTGGCCGCGCGGCGGGTCGCGCCGCCGGACTTGATGGTGCCCGCGGAGGCGTCCGCGCCGCGCATGAAGGAGACGGGGCCGCTGGCCGTGCCGCCGCTGGAGAGCAGTTCCTTGGAGGAGCGGATCCGGGAGAGGTTCACGCCGGAGCCCGAACCGCCCTTGAAGATCACGCCCTCTTCCTTGTACCAGTCGAGGATCGACTCCATGGTGTCGTCGACGGCGAGGATGAAGCAGGCGCTCACCTGCTGCGGCGAGGCGGTGCCCACGTTGAACCACACCGGCGAGTTGAAGCTGAACACCTGGTTGACCAGGGCGTGCTTGAGCTCGTGGTCGAAGATCTCGGCGTCCTCGTCGGTGGCGAAGTAGCCGTTCTCCACCGCGGTCCTGGTGTAGACGCCCACCACGCGGTCGACCAGCTGCTTGAGGCTCCACTCGCGCTGCGGGGTGCCGACCGCGCCGCGGAAGTACTTGGTGGTCACGATGTTGGCGGCGTTGACCGACCAGGACTCGGGGAACTCCACGCCCCGCTGCTCGAAGTTGATCGAGCCGTCCCGCCAGTTGGTCATGACGACGTCACGGCGTTCCCAGGACACCTCGTCGTAGGGATGCACTCCGGGGGTGGTGAAGATGCGCTTCATCTTCAGCCCCTTGCGCAGCCGCCTGCCCCCGCCCGCGGCCGTACCGCTGACCGTCTCCGTCATGACTTCCCCCTTCCGGGGCCCCGCCTTTTCGCGGAACCCACGAGTCGGACCACATCAACGCGCCGCTCTGGCCCCCGGCGCCCGGGGTTCGGATTCAGTTTCAGTCCTGCTTGGCGGAGCGTTCCGCGCGCAACTGCTCGATCTCGGCCTCGAAGTCGGCCAGGGTCTCGAAGCCGCGGTAGACGGAGGCGAACCGGAGGTACGCCACCTCGTCCAGCTCGCGCAGCGGGCCCAGGATCGCCAGCCCCACCTCGGGGGCGGCGATCTCGGCCGCTCCCGTCGCGCGGATGCTCTCCTCCACCCGCTGGCCCAGCTGGGCGAGGGAGTCCTCGCTCACCGGACGCCCCTGGCACGCCCGCCGCACTCCGGCGATCACCTTGTCCCGGAAGAACGGCTCGGTGACCCCGCTGCGCTTGCTGACCATGAGCAGGACGGTCTCCTGCGTGGTGAACCTGCGGCCGCATTCGGGGCACGTGCGCCTGCGGCGGATGGCGCCGCCGTCGTCGGTGGACCGGCTGTCGATGACCCGCGTGTCCGGGTGACGACAGAACGGACAGTGCACGCGGGTCGCCTCCTTGGCCTGCAGGTGGCCCGCGCCCTGTGTTTCGCCTCGTGTTTCCCGCAAACCCCATGGCAGGGGCGCGCGCGCACGTCTTCCAAGGGTCGAAATGCGGTAACGAAAACACAATCTATGGTGAAGTTCACCGGTGGAGCCACTAGATGTTGTGGTCCAACGGTAGGAGGGTCCGACCATGAACGCAAGTCAGCCGGGCCCCGCGCGCCGAAGTCGCTGATCAGCGCGCCGACCCGGCGTGTCGCCCTCTCCTGCCCCGGCGGTCACGGCGGTAACACCCCCGGCGCCCCTTTCGGCCCTCACACCCGCGAAGCCGCCGCACCCCGAGGCCGCACCCCGAGGCCGCCGCGTCCCGGCGGCCGGGACGCCGGCCGCCGGGACGCGCGGTCATCCGCCGGGACGCGCCGTCACGGTGATCACGGCGCCGCCTGCCGGGGCCCGGCGTCGCGGGCCGGGACCGACGAGGAGTCGGCGCACCCCGGATAGCCGACCCCGAGGGTCGCGTCGATGCGGGGACCGAGCCACAGCGCCCCCAGGGTGGCGAGGGTGAGGACCGCCAGCACGACGGCCCTGCCCCGCCTGGTGAGCCGGACCGGCGCACCAGGGTATCGGACGTTCCCCGGCGGCCCGGGCCTGCGGCCGGGCCGCCGCCGGGATCGTGGCGCCGCCATCTCCGCCGCGGTCGCCTTCATATTGACCACCCCCTCCGACCTGGTCGAACACACGTCGAGGAAAGATCGGCGAATCGAACACGATGTCGATCGAACTCCCGTACGATGTTGTACACCACGCCGTCGGTCATTTCGAGGAAGACTCGAACAGTTGTTTGAACATGATCTTCGACGGCGGTACGGTCGCTGTGGGCGACACGGGCAATGCAGACCGGGAGGCAAGGAGATCGCATGAGCGAGCACGACGAGAACGGTTCGGCCGTCAACGACCTGGCGGTGCGCAGACGTGACTCCCTCGGCCTCACCCCCAGGCAGCGGAAGATCCTCGAGGTGATCCGCGACTCGGTGCAGCAGCGCGGCTACCCGCCGTCCATGCGGGAGATCGGCGAGGCGGTGCAGCTAACCAGCACCTCCAGCGTGTCGCACCAGCTGACGGCGTTGCAGCGCAAGGGCTATCTGCGCCGCGACCCGCACCGTCCCCGCGCGCTCGAGGTGCGCCTCCCCGGCGAGCCGGTGCTGTGGGTGGACCCGGACGCCGCCCAGGAGGGCGTCAGCCGCCCCACCGCGGCCTATGTCCCGCTCGTCGGCCGGATCGCCGCGGGCGGCCCGATCCTCGCCGAGGAGAGCGTCGAGGACGTCTTCGCGCTGCCCAAGCAGCTCGTCGGCGAGGGCACGCTCTTCCTGCTCCAGGTGGCCGGCGACTCGATGATCGAGGCCGCCATCGCCGACGGCGACTGGGTCGTCGTCCGCCAGCAGCCCGTGGCCGACAACGGCGACGTGGTCGCCGCGATGATCGACGGCGAGGCCACGGTGAAGACCTTCAAGCGCAAGGGCGGCCACGTCTGGCTGGTCCCGCACAACCCGAACTACGACCCGATCCCCGGCGACGAGGCGACCGTCCTGGGCAAGGTCGTCGCGGTGCTGCGCAAGCTTTAGACCCTTCCCTGGAGGAGCGGGCCCCGGTCTCCACCGGGGCCCGCTCCTTTCCGTCTCCGTCTTCCCGGGCCGCCTCACCGCCCGGTGCCCTCCGCCGGCCCTTCGGTGCCCGCCACCCTCCCGGGCCGCCTCACCGCCCGGCGCCCTCCGTCGGCCCCCCGGCCTCCTCCACGCCCGGCGTCCGCGTGGCCGGGGGCCGCCGCTCCCGTGGCGTAGCCCCCTCGGCACCCGCCCCGCCGCAGCGCAGGCCGATCTCGCGGAGGGCGTGGAGCAGTTCCGGCGGGCCGCCGACCTCGAAGTCGGCTTCCAGCATCAGGATGTGCAGGGCGAGCCGGTACGGGGTGTCGGCGACCGCGTGGACGACGCACGTGTGCTCGTCGACCGGCTCCACCAGGACCGACGCCGGGACGCGGGCGGCCATCAGGCCGGCGGGGGCGTGCACCGTGACCCGGGCCCGGCACCGGAACAGGGCGGTGTCCACCCCTTGACGGACCGACTCCGCCGGCGGCGCCTCCCGCGGGGAGAACCGGGGACCCTGCGGGGTACGCGGGGTGATCCGGTCGGCGCGGAAGACCCGCCAGTCGTCACGCCGGACGTCCCATGCCAGCAGGTACCACCGGTGGCCGGTGTGCACCAGCCGGTAGGGCTCGACGTCGCGCACGGTGGCGGTGCCGTCGTGGGCGCGGTAGTCGAAACGCAGCCGGTGCCGGTCGCGGCAGGCCGCCGTGAGCACGACGAGGGTCTCCGCCGGCACGACCGGGCCGCCCGGGGAGAGCGCGACGGTGTGATCGTGCAGCGCGCCCACCCGGCGTCGCAGCCGGGACGGAAGCACCTGCTCCAGCTTGGCCAGCGCGCGTACGGCGGTCTCCTCGATGCCCGCGACGGTGCCCCCGGCGGCTGTGCGCAGGCTCACCGCGACCGCCACGGCCTCCTCGTCGTCGAGAAGCAGCGGCGGCAGCTCGGCGCCGGCGCCGAGCCGGTAGCCGCCGGCCACGCCGGGGGAGGCGCGCACCGGATAACCGAGGTCGCGCAGTTTGCCGATGTCGTAGCGGACCGTGCGCGGGCTGACCTCCAGCCGGTCGGCCAGTTCGGCGCCGCTCCATTCCGTACGGCTCTGCAGAAGCGACAGGAGGCGGAGCAGGCGCGCCGAGGTTTCCAGCATTTCCTCAGGATGCCGGTCATCGCGGCAAATAGCTTGCCACAATGGATGAAACAGTCCTTCCATGAGCCACGAGATCCGTCCCTTCCGCGTCGAGATTCCCCAGAGCGACCTGGACGACCTGCGCGAGCGGCTGCGCCGTACCCGCTTCGCCCCGCAGGTCCCCGGTACCGGCCCCGAGCGGGGCGTGCCGACCGACGACCTCAGGGAGCTGGTGGAGTACTGGGCGACCGGCTACGACTGGCGTGAGCACGAGGCCCGGCTCAACGTCCACCCGCAGTTCGTCACCACCGTCGACGGCCAGGACATCCACTTCCTGCACGTGCGTTCACCCGAGCCGGACGCCGTACCGCTGATCCTCACGCACGGCTGGCCCGGCTCGGTGCTGGAGTTCCACGACGTCATCGGCCCGCTGACCGATCCGCGTGCGCACGGCGGGGATCCAGCCGACGCGTTCCATCTGGTCATCCCGTCCCTGCCCGGGTACGGGTTCTCCGCGCCGCTCAACGAGGCCGGCTGGACGCTGAACCGGATCGCCCGGACGTGGGCGACGCTGATGGCCCGGCTGGGTTACGACCGCTACGGCGCGCAGGGCGGCGACTGGGGCTGGGGCGTCTCCCGCGAGCTGGGGTTGATCGACGCCGAGCATGTCATCGGGGTACACGTGAACTACCTGCTCACCTTCCCCTCCGGCCGGCCGGACGAACTGGAGGGGCTCGGCGAGGCGGACCGCGCCCGGCTGGCCGGTCTGGAGCGCTTCACCGGCGAGCTCGGCGGCTACCGGGCGATCCAGTCGACCCGCCCGCAGACCCTCGCCCACGGCCTGGCCGACTCTCCCGCCGGCCAGCTCGCCTGGATCGCGGAGAAGTTCACCGAGTGGACCGACGAGGACGTCGACCGCGACGTCCTGCTGACCAACGTGACGCTCTACTGGCTGACCAACACCGCCGCGTCCTCGGCGCAGCTCTACTACGAGTTCGCCCAGGCGTGGAGCAGGCCGGAGGTCTCGCCCACCCCGATGGGCGTGGCGGTCTTCCCCCGCGACATCGCCCTGCCGATCCGCTCACTGGCCGAACGCACCGACAAGATCGTTCACTGGACCGAGTTCGACCGCGGCGGCCACTTCGCCGCCCTGGAGCAGCCCGAGCTGCTCGCCGGTGACATCAGGGCGTTCTTCCGCGCTCTCGGCCGCTGACCCCGGCCCACCCCGGAGGGCAGGGGCGCCCGGAGCATGTCCGGGCGCCCCTGGGGCGTCAGGGGACGATGTTGACCAGCTTCGGCGCACGGACGATGACCTTGCGCGGGTCACCGTCCAGGAAGGCCCGGACCTTGTCCGAGGCCAGCGCCAGCGTCTCCAGCTCGGCTTCGGAGATCCCCGGGGAGACCTCCAGCCGGTCGCGGACCTTGCCGGCGACCTGCACCACGCAGGTGACCGACTCCTGGACCAGCAGGGCCGGGTCGACCGCGGGCCAGCCCGCCCTGGCCACCGACGCGGGGTGGCCCAGCCGCTCCCAGCCCTCCTCGGCGGTGTACGGCGCGACCAGCGACAGCATGACCGCCAGCGCCTCGGCCGCCCCGCGGACCGCCGGATCGGCGGCGCCGGGACCGGCGTCGATGGCCTTGCGGGCCGCGCTCGTCAGCTCCATCAGGCGGGCCACCGCGACGTTGAAGCGGTGGGACTCGACCAGCTTGGTGACCTCGTCGACGGTCCGGTGGGTGAACCGGCGCAGCTCCAGGTCACCGGTGGAGACGTCGGCGCCGGGGGCGGAGGCCGCGCCGGCCTCGGCCATGACGCGGAACGCGCGGGCCAGGAACTTCTGCGACGCGGCCGGGGAGACGTCGGCCCAGTCGATGTCGTCCTCCGGCGGGCCGGCGAACACCACGGTCAGCCGGACGGCGTCCACGCCGTAGGCGTCGATCTGCTCGCCCAGGTCCACGCCGTTGCCCAGCGACTTCGACATCGCCTTGCCCTGGTTGATGACCTGGCCCTGGTTCAGCAGCCGCCGGAAGGGCTCGGTGAAGCCGACCAGGCCCATGTCGTGCAGGACCTTGGTGAAGAACCGCGCGTACAGCAGGTGCAGCACCGCGTGCTCGACGCCGCCGACGTACTGGTCGACCGGCCCCCACAGGCGCAGCTTCTCCACGTCGAACGGGCCCTCCTCGTAGGAGGGGTCCACGTAGCGCAGGAAGTACCAGGAGGAGTCGACGAAGGTGTCCATCGTGTCGGTGTCCCGCCGCGCGAAGCCGCCGCACTTGGGGCAGGCGACCTTGACCCACTCGTCGGCCGAGGCCAGCGGGGAGACGCCCTTGGGCGCCAGGGCCTCGCCGCGCAGGTCGGGCAGGGTGACCGGCAGCTGGTCGTCCGGGACCGGCACCTCGCCGCAGTCCGGGCAGTGGATGATCGGGATCGGGCAGCCCCAGAAGCGCTGGCGGGACAGCAGCCAGTCGCGCAGCCGGAAGTTGACCGTGGACCGTCCGGTGCCGCGCTCGGCCAGCACCTCGATGATCTTCCTGATCGCCTCGGTCTTGCTCAGCCCGTCCAGCGGGCCGGAGTTGACCAGGGTGCCCTCCCCCGCGGTGGCGACGCCGGTCTCGCCCGGGTCGGCCAGGCCGGTGTGCACGACGACCTGGACCGGCAGGTCGAAGGCGCGGGCGAAGTCCAGGTCACGCTGGTCGTGCGCGGGGACGGCCATGATGGCGCCGTGGCCGTAGTCGGACAGCACGTAGTCGGCCGCCCAGATCGGCATGCGCTCGCCGGTGACCGGGTTGATCGCGTGGCGGCCCAGGAAGACGCCGGTCTTCTCCTTCTCGGTGGACAGCCGGTCGATGTCCGACAGCTTGGCCACCTCGGCGCGGTACGCCTCGAACGCCTCCCGCTGCTCCTCGGAGACGATCTCCTCGGCCAGCGGGGCGTCCGGGGCGACCACGAAGAAGGTCGCGCCGTACAGGGTGTCGGGGCGGGTGGTGTAGACGGTGACCGGCTCGTCGCGGCCCTCGATCGCGAAGTCGACGTCGGCACCCTCGGAGCGGCCGATCCAGTTGCGCTGCATGGTCAGCACGCGCTCGGGCCACTGGCCCTCCAGCTGGGCCATGTCGTCCAGCAGCCGGTCGGCGTAGTCAGTGATCTTGAAATACCACTGGGTCAGCTCGCGGCGGACGACCTCGGCGCCGCACCGCTCGCACCTGCCGTCCTTGACCTGCTCGTTGGCCAGCACGGTCTGGTCGGCGGGGCACCAGTTGACCAGACCGCCCTTGCGGTGGGCCAGGCCGCGCTCGAAGAAGCGGTTGAACAGCCACTGGGTCCAGCGGTAGTACTCCGGGTCGCTGGTGTGCAGGCGGCGCGACCAGTCGAAGGAGATCCCGTAGCGCTTGAAGGAGTTCGCCTGGGTGTCGATGTTGGCGTAGGTCCACTCGGCCGGGTGGGCGTTCCGCTTGATCGCGGCGTTCTCGGCGGGCAGGCCGAAGGAGTCCCAGCCGATGGGGTGCAGCACGTTGTCGCCGCGCTGCAGCCGGTAGCGCGCCACCACGTCGCCGATGGCGAACGCCTCGGCGTGGCCCATGTGCAGGTCGCCCGAGGGATAGGGGAACATGTCGAGCACGTAGTACCGCTCGCGGGTGTCGGCCGGGTCGTCGTCGGCGCGGAAGGGCTGCAGCTCCTCCCACCGCCGCTGCCACTTGGCCTGCAGTGCCTGCGGGTCGTAGTGCTGCTCGTCGCTCTGTATGTCGGCTCGCTCGCTCACGTCAATCTTCCCTCGGTATACGTATGCGTAGGTGATCTGACCCATCCGGCCCAATAGAAAAACCCTTCGCGTTCACGCGAAGGGCAGCCGCACCGGCAGGGCGTCTAGCCCCGGGAAGGCCGGTGCGGCCCGGTAAGCAGCAGGGCCGCGGCACGCATATGTCAAGACTATCGCAGTTCGCAAGCCGGGTTCATGGCGTTCACGACCCGGAACGCCTTCGCTCGCGGCGAATCCCTGGAATCCGGGGCCATCCGGGGCCACGGCCCGGCAGAATGGGCCAGGGCATCGGATACGGGTGGGCCGAGATCCGATGGCGATGCGTCCGTTACGGCCTCACCTGCCTCGCCCGTTTACTCTTCTCACCGTGGCACACTCAGTCGAGCCGGGGCAGGGCCCGGACCCCTCCGAGGCCGGTCTGCCGTTGCAGGACCCGCCGACCGATCCCACCGGTCTCCAGTTCAGGGGGGGATTCTCTGGTTTCCCTGGGAACCATCCCGCCCCGCATGAGACCATGCCCAATACCCACAATTCGGGCGTCCGCGCAGGAGGTACGGAAGCAATGGCTTCGGAGCAGTCCAGCCAGTCGAGCCCGCCCCCGGCGTGGCCGCAACCGGCCGACCCTCCCGGCTGGGCGGACGACCCCCTCGGCACCGGCCCGCGACTGCCCCGTCCGCAGGACGTCTCCCAGGCCGGAGGCGCCGGGCAGACCTCGCCGGGCAACGGCTGGCAGGCCGCGATGGCGCAGGGCGACGACGTCTTCCGGCGGCAGGCGCCCGACCCGCGAACACCCCGCCCGCAGGCCCCGGACGCACGGCGGTCCGGCGACCAGAGCGGCGACTCGCCGCCGGGCGGCGACTCCTGGCGGACCGGCGTGCCCGGCAGCGGCTCCTGGCAGCAGGCCTTCGGCGCGCAGCCCCCGGCCGATCCTCAGGCCCCCGGCTCTCCCCCGGGAGGCGAGCAGTGGCGCAACGGCCCGCCATCCCGTGACGGCTCCCGCGAGAGCGACTGGAACGCAGCGTCCCCAACGTCCCCGGCGTCCGGCACCGGCTGGCACACCGAGCCGGGCGCCACCGCGGCGATGCCCGTCTACTCCCCCTCCCCGACGAACCCGCCGGGCGCCAACCCCGGCCCCCTCGGCCGCCGGGATCCCCTCACCGATCCCGACCCGTTCAACCGCGACCCGCTGTCCAACCCCGACCCGTTCGGCGCCCGAGACCCCTTCCGCCCCTCCCCGGAGGGCGGCCTCCCGGGGAGCGGGCCCCAGCCCGGCGGCTGGGCCCAGGCCGCGGGCGCCCCGCCGGAGGCCCCGGCGCACCCCGCGCCCGGGCGGAACGGCCCCGGCCAGGGGATGCCCCCGCAGGGCATGCCGGGCCACGGGATGCCCGGTCAGGCCGGCCAGCCCTTCCCCGGCGGCGGTAACGGCGGTCCGCAGCAGGACCCCCGGCAGGGCGCGGGCCAGCCGGGCGGCCACCTCAGCCGCGACCCCTCCGACCCCAACCGGCCGTTCGTCACGGCGGGCCAGATCAGCGGCCCGAAGACCCCGCCCCCGGAGCGCCAGCAGGAGCTGTGGGACACCGTCTTCGGCGACAACTACCAGGCCATGGGCGACGAGGACGACCTCGAAGGCCGGGGCAGGCCGGTCTGGATCTACGCGCTCGCCGGCTCCGCCGTGGTCGCGCTTGTCGGTGTGGTGCTCTGGGCGTTCCTGGCCGGACCGCTCGCTTCCGGCAAGGACGACCCCGAGACCGCCGCCCCGCAGACCAAGCCCTCGGCCGCCGCGAAGAACCCCGCCAAGAGCAGGTCGACGTCTCGCCTGCCGCGCTTCCCCGGCAAGGCGTCCCCGGTCTCCGGCACCCTGTCCGACCAGGCCGCGGCGATCAGCGTGCCCAGGCTCGGCGGCCCCTGGCGGCTGGACCAGCGGCCGGCCGTACAGACCTCCTACGGCTTCGACACCCGCCAGTACGTCCCCGCCGGCTCCGACACGGCGGGCAAGCCGCAGTTCGCCCAGGTGATGTCCGGTCCGCTCTCGGCCCGGATGAAGAGCAAGTACGTCGACGGCAGGCTCGCTCCGGTGATCAACGCGGTGGCCTCGGCCGCCCGCGGCAAGTTCTTCCCCCAGGAGAACACCGCCCGCAAGATCGCCCAGCAGACGCTGAAGGTCGGCGGGCACCCGGCGCAGCTCGCCGCCTACGAGATCACCGCCGGGGAGACGAAGACCACCATGGTGGTGGCGGCCGTGAACACCGGAGCCCAGCTGCCCTCGGTCGTCTACATGTCGGTGCCGGACGGCAAGAAGGAACTGCTGCCCGACATCAACACCGTCTTCACGTCGATCAAGCCCGCGGCCTCCTGACATCCGGGGAGACCCCGGCGATCCCGGGGTCTCCGGGTCAGAACTCGCAGGTCATGTGCTTGATGCCGTTGATGAAGCTGGAGTGGAGGCGCTCGGGCCCGCCGCCCTCGATGTCCGGCACCCTGCGCAGCAGCTCGCGGAGCATCACGGTGATCTCGCGGCGGGCCAGGTGTGCGCCGAGGCAGAAGTGCGGACCGGGACCGCCGAAGCCCACGTGCGGGTTGGGACTGCGGGTGATGTCGAAGCGGAGCGGGTCGGCGAAGACGCTCTCGTCGCGGTTGGCCGCCCAGTAGTACAGGACCACCTTCTCCCCCTCGCGGTAGAGGTGGCCGTTCATCTCGTGGTCCCGCATCACCTTCCGGCGCATGAAGTTCACCGGTGAGGCAAGGCGGACGATCTCCTCCACCGCGCCGGGAAGACGGCCGTCGAGGTCCGCGAGCAGCAGTGCGCGCTGGTCGGGATTGCGGGTGAGCAGGCGCAGGCCGTGCGAGATGGCGTTGCGGGTGGTCTCGTTGCCGGCCACGACCAGCAGGATGAAGAACGACCCGAGCTCCTGCGCGGTGAGCTTCTCCCCGTCGATGTTGGCGTTGACCAGCGACGAGGTGAGATCTCCGGTGGGCTCTTCGACCCGCGAGGCGGCGAGGTCCTGGACGAGCTGCTGAAGCTCCATCCCGGCGGTGAGCAGCTTCTCGGCGACCGAGGCCGTGTTGCCGCCGCCGTACTCGGGGTCGAAGCCGCCGAGGATCGTGTTCGAGCGGTCGAAGACGAAGCCGTACCGGTCCTCCGGGATGCCCATCATGTCGCAGATGATCTTCAGCGGGAGCTTGGCCGCGACCTCGGTGACGAAGTCACAGCCCGGGCCGGTGACGAGCAGGTCGTCCACGATCCGTGCGGCGGCCGCGTCGACGTCGGCCTCGAACTGCTTGATCATCTTGGGGGTGAACGCCCGGGAGACGATCCGGCGGAGCCGGGCATGCCGCGGGTCGTCCATGTTGATCATCGACCCGAAGTACTCGGTGAACTCCGGCGGCATGTCCGGGATGTTGGTGGCCCCGCCCTCCCCCGAGCGGAAGACCTCGGGCGTACGGCTGGCCTCCAGGATGTCGGCGTGTCTGACCAGCGCGTAGTAGCCGAGACCGCGAGGAGCGAAGGAGACCTCCGGCTCCTGGTAGAACGCCGGACTGGGAAGCTCGCGCAGCAACCGGAAGGCGTGCTCCCGCTCCGCCATGGGCCTGGCCCAGAAATCGTAGTCGGAAAGATCGAAGTCGCTCGCGGAGACGATCGGCTTCCGCTCGGCTGGCGTCACGCTCATAGTGCCCATCATTTTCGCAGGTCTCGATCGGGTCAATGGAGGGTTGTCGAAAGTCGCGGGTGAAGCGTCCGATGCTCTCGGCGAGGTGGTCCGGGGAGGCGCGACCGGTCTTCGCCCCAGTGAAGCGGACCGGCCCCGGCCGGGCATGCGGCGACGTGATCGTCCGTCAGCGCCGGCCGTCCCGGGAAGGCGATGTCCGATGGGTCGACGTCTTCCGCGGAACCGTCACACCACCTCCACTAGAACAGAGTTCGGTTTGTCGATCCTGCCACACGATCTTCCCGCCGACCAGACCGGGACGGCCCGAACCCCGAATCAGCGGCATGACGGACGGCGGCCTGCGGAACCCGTACGGCTCCCGTCTAAGGTGCTGGATCTCGCGGTCCATGAGCGACGATGTCTGCCCACGGAGAACGTCGGCGACCTCGAAGTACTGCGAGCGCGACGGCTCCACGACGGGGGCGCTTGCGCGGGCCTGCTCTACAGCACCCCTCATCGCTTTCCCCGCTCCGAGAACGCGATCGGCAGGCTGCTCTCCGCACTCGCCGAACGCCTCAACGACGAACTCCTGCCTTCGCCCGGCCAGGTGGACTGGCTGACCGGTTCTTCCCGAACCGGCAGGCGGTGCTCCGGCCCCCTTCGAGGCGGGACGTCTCCTCCGGCTTGGGCGAACCGGCGGTTGTGGGTGTTCCGGCCTGGGATGTCTCCCTGTGGTTTGCGCGGGTCGGGGTTGTCAGCCGGTTCGGGGGTTGTCGTGCTGGGCGGTGGTTCGCGCTGCGGTGGGTGGGTGTTCCGGC
>NZ_JBEZNH010000044.1:0-72956 GCF_040653115.1 Streptosporangium sp. NPDC048047
GCAGAAACAGGATCACGCGAAGGGCGGCTCATACACCACTTCGCTGGACGTGACCTCTTACATTCCGCAGTGAGCGAACCGGCCCTCCAAGGGTCTCGTCTTGCAGCTGGTCAGGCAGCACCTCGACGCTTTGAGGCTTCGCTGCCGATGACCCATGTTGCAGGCAGCTCGGACTGCTACTCGCCGCGAAAGGCCGAAGGTCCGCACCCCGAAAGACGACCCCACTTCGGCCCCGCCGCGGCTTGGGCCCTGGCGCCCGCCTCGCGCCGGTCTATGGGCGGATCCGGATGGTCAGGCGGTGCGATACTCCACCCAGGCTCGGCATGCCGCAGCCATCTGCCGTCGCTTCGGCCGCAAGAGCTCGGGCCCGGACGTGGCGAGCCGCTCAGCGAATAGTGCCCGGGTTGCGGCCAGCGCGGTAACCCCGCCGGTCGGCGCCGCGCCCCAAGTGGGTAGGCGGGTGGCGGCCTGCTCCGCCTGTTCGGGGGTGTGGCCGGCGTCGATCAGCCGGGGAATCAGCAGTGCGATGTCCGCCCAAGGCGCGCCCTGGCAGGCCATGGACCAGTCGACGATCCGCACCCGGCCGGCCTGGATAAGGAGTTGGCGTCATCGTCACCCGGACACGTGCGGTGAGCGGGGGCCGTCCGCCATCGCCGGGTGCAACCGCGGCGGCCTGCGTTCTGGGCTGGCTTATGATGGCCGACCCCGCCAAGACGATCCAGGCCCGGCCTAGCCGAACAGAACAGCGCAGAGCGTCGCACGGCGCGGCATCCGCGACGACATGGGATGTCGTCCCTAGGATTTCCGCTGATCATCCGTGAGAGGAGACATACCCCGTGGGAAAACCCAACCAGCAGCAGCGTCGCGTGAAGAAGGCCGCACGTCGTAAGCAGCGGCTCGCCGGTCGCCCGGCGAACGCTGAGCGGCCAGCCAAGGGGCACAAACCCGCTCCGGCACCACTGTTCTCGCCCGGTCCGACCTTGGACGATCTCGGCTGGCAGCGCCCGGTACACCGGCTGGTTCCCCTCGAAACACCACGAACGCTGGAGCAGTTGGCACGCCGCTACGGCCTTGCCGACAGCGACCATGTCTCCCTCAACGGCCAGTGGTGGACTCCCGAGGAATTCCTCGCTCTGCAGTGGATCGAAGAGATCTGTGATGACGAGGAGGAGAAGACCCGCGACGATATCCTTGCCCGCTACGGCACGAAGATCCCCGCTGACCTCGCGGTGCTGGACTTCAGCACCTGCAGGTTCATCGGCGTGACCACCTGGAACGATTACTTCCTCGCAACCTGTGCTGAGGATCTCACCGCTCTGGCGCAGACTTCCGACCTACGCGAAGCGCTCGCCATCTTGCACCGCGACGGCTGGATTACCCCTATGGCCGATGGCCTCCTCGACGCCCCCAGCCTTCTCCTTGAGCGGGTGCCGCCCGCACCGCCGTATGCCCGCCGCTGGCCCACCGCCAGCCATCTCCACACCCGCTTCCGGCTCCAGGTGCTGCCAGCGGACGTGGTCCCCACCCTGGACGAGTTGCTTTATGCCTGCCAGTTCCAGTGGATGGATCAAGATCTCCACTCGATCACCGGCATGACATGGACCTCGAAGCAGCTCAGAGATCATCCTTGGCTGGACGCGCGGGAAGGTGAACTCGACCCGCAGGTGGTCGACGAATACCAGCGCATCCTGGACCGCTATGGTGAGGAGATCCCCGCCGAGCAGGCAGCCTTGGACCTCGCGGCGGTGGCCTTGCCGTACATCGTTACCGGCAACTTCGACCTCGTCAGTGACGAGCAGCTCATCTTGAGCTTCGCCCAAACCGGTGACCTTCGCCAGGCGCTCGGCACCCTGCACCGCGACGGCCTGCTCTTCCCGCTGGCCAATGGCCTGCTCCTGGCGCCCGGGCTCGCCAAGGTCATCGACGAGACCTGATCAGGACACTCCAGTCACCGTATGCCTGAGCCAGGCCATCATGAGCACGACCGACCTTGAAGAAGACCTTCCGCAACTCGTTTCAAGCGTTGGACGGCAAGCTTGCACGATCACGTCCACGTGCTGCTCACTGACCTGCCGACGGAAGCTTTCTACGCGGCCGTGGATCGTCTCGCCGGTCCGGTCACCGACGATCGGCGCCATCTCACCCACAAGATCCACCACCTAGCGGAAAAGTGTCACCCCGGTCGGCGAATGTGATGATCAGACGGGAATGATCATACGTTGGTAGAGGGAGATGGCGGAGTCTTGGAGTCGGTCCACCACGGGCCACAGGTGCGTTGGGGCGTGTTTGGCAGTGCACTCGACGGCATGCCAGAACTCCCAGACCGCGTCCCAAACGATGGCCAAGGCTTCGTTCCAGGCGGTGCCTTGGGCGGCCTCCCAGACGTAGGAGGTGGCGGCGTAGGCGGCGTACCAGGCGACACCCCAGGTGGCTTCCCCGATGAGATCCGTGGTGACGGTCTCAGGGACGTTACTGATCGCTCGTATGACAGGCGCGGCCGCCCACACTGCTTCCATAGATCGGATCTCGTTCATGCCGTGCAGCGCGGTGGCCTGGATAGCGAACCCGGTCACGCTCAGCCACTCAGCGGTATAGGTGCGGATCAGCCAGTCCAGTGCGAGGTATGAGCGCGCTTCGTCATGTCCGTCTCCAGCCGTTCCGATCATAAGAGGGATCAAGGGGCGGAGAAGCTGCCGCTTGTCATCTGGCAGCACATCGTTCAGCTGTCGCCCGTAGGCGGTGAGCAGGGGTGATACGCACCGTGGTTCGTCGCTGTGCGGCTCTCCTGCTACCCAGGCCACCGCCTCCAGCAGACACACTCCGTCCTCTCGGGTGGAGTGATCGCCGGGCGTCAGTGTGACAGTAGCGAGGTCGATCATGCCGGTGTCCTTCATTGGAACCGTCCCGTCCGATGTGGCATCGAACGGGACGTCTCAAAGGGAAAGGAGCGGCCGCCTACGCCCCGCGCGGGTTGAGGCGGCCGCGGATGGGTTACTGGGCGTACAGGTAGACCTCAGTGGCGACCTGGCCGATCACCTCTAGGTCCTCGGCGATGCTCTTTTCCGGGTCGTGTGGGTTGAAGGCGATCGCGATGCGGCCGAGGTTCTTGCGGCGTGTCAGGGAGTTCCAGATGGGGTTGGGTGCCAGGCCGGCGTCGGTCAGGCGCCAGGTGGCGCCGTCCCAGGTCTGGCGGTGGGTCCACAGCACGACGCTGCGTACGCCGCCGGTGTTGACCGGCTGGTCGACGCGGGCGGCGGCGGCGGCATCGGCGGCCTTGGTGATCTCCCTGGTGACCTTGGTGGGGGTGTCACCGCGGTGGGCTAAGCCGATCTCCCGGGCTCCGAGCAGGACGCGGGTGTCCCATCCGCGCATGCGCAGACGCACCCACTGGTTGGTCAGGGCCCGCTCCAGAGGGATCTTGTAGGTCTGGTAGTCGGTGGCGAACAGACCGGAGGAGATGTTGACGACGTCGACGCCGCCGGTCAGGACGTACTTTTCGACGCGCTCTAGGGTCAGGAGCGGATATTTGGCCTGCAGGCCTTTTTGGCAGGTGGTGTTGGCACCGCAACCGAGCTCGGGTACGACGACATCGACGGCGAGCTGGCGGCGGCCTTCGGGAACCGCGGTGCGTAGGGCGGCGCGTAGGGCGGCCGAGGTCTCGGCGACGAAGCGTTGGATCTCCTCGGCACTGTCGAAGTTACGGATGCCCAGGTCGTAGGCGATTTTTATGCCGGCGACACCGGGTTTGGCGGCCTGTTGAGCCAGTTGGTCGACGGCGGCCTTGAACTGCTCTGTGTTGCCGCGCCGGGCGGCTTCCAACCAGGTGGTGGTGAGGTCGGCTTCCAGCCAGATGCGCAGGCCTCGGCGGTGGGCTTGGCCGATGGCCTGGCTGAGGGAGTCGTCAGCGGGTGCGGGGGAGGTGGTGGTCGGCGTCGCGGCCGGAGCGGAAGCGGTGGTGTTGGGAGTTGGGATGGTCGAAGAGGTAGGCGTCAGGGAGGGACGGATCAGCTCGGGGTCCGGGACGGTCGTCGGTGGAGGAGAGGACGCCTGTTCAGCGGTGGTCGAGCTGGTGGAGAGGCAGTCATAGCCAGTGGAGCGCTGGCATAGGGCGGCGGGTGGTTCGACCAGGTCCCCGTGCTGGTCGACACAGCGCCAGCCGCTGGTGCTGTCATCGGCGGTGCAGGTGATGGTGCGCGGGCAGGTGGAGCGGCGCTCCGAGGAGATGAGAGTGGCGCCGCCGTTGGGGCCAACGCAGTAGATACGTTTGTCACCGCGGGCGCCGGAGGGGGAGTCGAGATCGGCACTGGGTGGGGGAGCGGTGTCAGAGCCCGGGGAGAAGCCATCGACGGTATTGACCGCGACCTTGGTAGGGGAGGGCAGCGGAACGCGCGTCATAGAGGTGCTGACGCTGACGGGGGTGTCCATGGCGGCGGCGCAGGCGGCGTATTCGCTGGTACCGGGCTTGTACAGGCTGGTGCACGCCTGGGAGGCGGGGACCTGTTCGGTGTCGGCGATGGCGAAGCCGCTCCAGGCGGTCACCAAGACGACCGCGATCAGCGTGATGGCGCGCCAAGGGCGTTTGCGTGGTGGGGGTGAGGCGGTGGGGTCCGGTGTCATGGCGGGCCTTTCGATCAGGAGGTCAGCCGCACGACGGGGTGCGGACGACGATGGTCAGCTGGCCGGTCGAGCCGGCGGTTGACCAGGTCACGGTGAGGGGATGGGCAGAGGCGGCGCAGGCGCCGTAGTCGATGCGGGTGGGGTCGGTCATGGGGGAGAGGATCTGCAGCGTGGAGCTTTGGCCCGAGCTCAGGGCACCGCTAGCGGGTAGCAGTTGCAGGGCTGGGCTGCTGGCGCTCCAGGTGAGTGACCCGCTGGCCGTTAGGGTCACGGTGGCTGTGCCGGAGGCATCCAGATCTACCGTGGTGGACGAGGCGCTCAGTGTGGTGCCGGTGCCGGATCCGAAGTCGCGGCCGGTGCTCGGCGGTGGTGGCGGCTGGCCGGGGCCGGTGTCGGGCAGATTGCTGGAGCGGGGCCGCGGAGAGGAGCCGTTGACTTCTCTGCGGGCGGGGATCGGGGAGGAGGTCGGGCGCTTGGGGGTAGCGCGCGGGCGCTTGGTGGGGGCCGGTGGCGCGCTGGTGGTCGGGGCCGCCGTAGGCGTGTGCGAGGTGAGGGTCGTCGGCGGGGGCGGCGGGGCGGTCTCTGGTGGCAGCGGGTCTTGGCTGGGCACGGCAAGAGGTTCGGGGTAGCGGGCGCTGGTGGTCTGCACCGGGGCGGGCTGGCTGAGCTGCATTCCGACGATGATGCAGATGACCAGGGCGGCGGCGGTCAGGGCTGTGGAGCGGGCGGCGCGCAGGGGGCGCGCGCTGAGGCTGATCAGGACATCCCGTGGGCTTTTCTTGCCGGGCGTAGCCGCCTCAGTGAAGCGGGCTTCGGTGACAGCTGCGGGCTCGTCGGTCCAAAATGCGCGGTCGGCGTGGTCGGAGTCGGCCCAGAAGTCCTTGCCGGCGTTGGCGCGGAACCCGTCGAGGGCGGGGTCGACAGGGCGGGCGGGCCCGAGTTCGAGCTGATCGATCTGCTGGGGGAAGCCGGTGACGGTCCAGGTGAGCGGTGTTTGGACGGCGTCGCCGGTTTGCAGGATGCGGGCGCGAGTGCGATCGGTGAGCTGCGCTACCGGCAGGTGCTGCAGCAATGCGGTCGCGTCAACGGTGAGGTTGGCGGCTTTGGCGCAAATGGGACAGCGGCCGACATGGGAGCGGATTTTGATGCGGATGCCGCGGCTGGGTGTGGTGATCCAGCCGTGGGCTAGGGTCGCGACCTCAGGGCAGGCGGGGTTTTGGCGGTCGGCCTGGCGGATCGCGCTGGCCCACGCCTCGACGAGGTCGGTGGCGGCGGTGAGCGCGGTGGTGATCGCGGCAGGGTCGGTGGCGAACAGGGCGGCGAGTTCAGAGGCTTCCAGGCGGTGGCGCAGGTGCAGTTCCAGCAACTCCCGGTCGCGGCGATCCAGCGCTGACAAAGCGTCGTAGGCCAAGCGCGCGCCGGTGAGGCCAGGCCCGGCGGAAGGGTCGGCGGGCGAGGGGACGGCCGAGGAGGGGACGGCCGGCAAGGGGCTGGTGGAAAAAGCGTGGCTGTCGTCGCAATGAGCGGCCTGGTGGCGGGCGAGGGCGTACAACCAGGCACGGAGCTGGTCGGGGTGGGTAAGGCGGTGGGCGTGTTGGTGGGCCAGCGCCAAGGTCTCGCGCACGGCGTCGGCGGCCCGGGAGGTGTCGGCCAGCCACAGTCTGGTGTAGTCGAGCAAAGCGGCGCCGTAGCGCTCACATAGCTGCTCAACGGTGGGGAGCGCCGGGGCGCTCTGGAAACGGGGCGGCGCGGCGATGTGGTGCGGTGGTTGGTCAGTCATTGGCCCACCCTCCGGAACCCGAACGACATGACAAGCGAGTCAAGGCGGTTGTCAAAGTTAGTTGGGATCTTGATAGGAACTCCATCGCGATGCTCTAGAACGAGGGGATTGTGACCGTTTCGTGACACGTTGTGTCATGTTTCCTGACTGTACTTGTCGGATGCGCAGTGGCAGGTCAGAGTGCAACTCGCACCACCGCCACGACCGAACGCCGATAGGTGGTCCAGTCGGTCAGCTTGACCACCTCCCCGGTGCGGGGAGCCTGAATGACCTTGCCGTCACCGACGTACATGGCCACGTGTCCGGGCCGGGTGGGGGTGCCGTCACTGCCGGCGGAAAAGACCAGATCACCTGGGGCGACCTCGCTGATGTTCACCCGGCGGCCGACCTTGACCTGCTCGAAGGTGGTGCGGGGCAGGGTGATGCCCGCGCTGCGGTAGGCGGCCTGTAGCAGGCTGGAGCAGTCGCAGTTTTGCCGTCCCGGGTTGGTAGGTCGGGCCTTGGGGTCCTCGCACGCTCCGCCCCACTGATACGGGGAGCCCAGCGCGCGCATCGCCCAGGCGATGGCGGCGCGCACCGCCTGCGACACCGCGCCGGGCAGGCGCGGGACGGCCTGCGGGCCCGGGGTGGAGGCGGCCGGATCCGGAGCGCAACTCGGTGCCGACGCCGCCGGGCCGTCGGCCAGCAGGCGGGAGGCCAAAGCGGTGGACTCTTTTGCCCAGCGCCGGTAGTTGGATCCATCGGGGTAGGCCGAGCGCTGCACGGCCTGGGCCGCGCTCCAGGGCGGCAACCGCTGCCAGCCGGGGATGTCCAGCAGGCCGGGATTGGCCGGTGGGGCGGGCCCGCCCAGGAAGGCCAGAGTGGCGTAGCGCACGTCGCGGCGCTGGGCGGCGCTGCCCCATCCGGCGCGCTGCTGAAAGATCCCCAAGCTGTCACGGTCACCGTGGTTGAGATTGCGAAGGGAGGATTCGGCCAGCGCGGTCATCAACGCGATCGGGGCCGCGGCTCGGGCCTGGGCGGCGGGCAGATGCTCGGCGATGATGGTCACGATGTGGCGGGCGTTGGTCATCTGCTCGGCGCTGAGCCTGGTCGTGGCCACGGTGTCGGTTGAGGCCACGGGGGACAGGCTGCACTCTTCGGTGTCATAGTCGTCCAGGTCGAAGGAGGAGCCCTGGATGAGAAGGAACAACACCACGCTCAGGGCCAGGGCCAATGCGAGGACCGCGGTGACGAATGGCCGGGGAGGGCTCATCCGGCCTGGCTCACCTCATCGACGCGCCAGGTAGCGCCATAACGCAACAAGCGCAGGCTCCAGATCAGTTCGATGTGCTCGGTGCGCTCGTCCAAGGTGAGCTTCTGAGTGCAGGTCAGCAGCACGTATTGGGTATCGGAGTCGCCCGGGGCGTCGGCGGCGATGCGGGCGCTGGTGATGCGCACGCTCGATACCTCACTCAAGGTGGTGGCCAGAGTCGGGTCGATGCGGTCGCGGGGGGCCAGCGCGGCGGCGTAGCGATGGGTGATCAGACCGCGCAGCCGCACCGAGGGCGCTAGTTGCTCAGGGGCCCGGTGGGTGTAGGTGAGCAGGCGGTGGGCGAAATGGCGGGCGGCGGCCACGGCGGCCCGCTGCTGGGCGGGAGTGGCCGGGCCGGGCTGGGTTCTGGGGGGCGGCAGGGACGCTCCGGCGGCCGGCGGCACCGGGGTGAAGGAGGGCGGGCTGGTAGTGCATCCGGTCGCGAGCGTGATCAAAGCCGCGACCAGCAGCGCGAGGAACCCGGCCGTGCGGCGGGCTAACTGGTGGTGATCGGCGGCTCCGGGCACAGGCAGCGCAGCAGCGCGGCGCGGGAAAAGCGCCAGGTGCCGCCCAAGTGCACGCTCGGGATGACGCCGCTCGTGGCGGCGCGCAGCAGTGTGATCAGGCCAACGCCCAGCAGAGCGGCCGCCTGCTCGGCGTCCAGGATCTCCTCGTCGTAGACCAGGTCGGCGCACGAGCGCCCATGCAGGCGCTCGGCCAGGCACAACCGGGAAAAACGCAGCACGCGCGGAGCGAGACGCAGATGGTGCAGCTCGCCCTTGTCCGCCGCACGACGCACAGTGCGCTCGTCGACACCCTGGAAGTCGGCCACGTGCGCGGTCGTCCACACCGGCCCGTCGCGCGGGAGCAGGTCGGCGGGAGCCTGACCGCGGGGCGGGCGGCCACGACCACGGGAAGGGGCATCCACCCATCAAGTCTCGCATTCGCAGCGTCCGCCTTTACCGGTGATCCATTGCCATCCACTCATCGTGTCCGTAAAAATAGCCAACCGTCCGTAAAATTTGTAAAGTGGCGCTGTCAACTTCGTCGGGCCGCTACCGCACCCAGTGAGGTCACATGGACGCATCAAGCGTGAGCGAGCATGCCTACCGGCTGGTGGTGATGGCCCACACCCGCTGGCTTGACGCACGCGAGCAGCTGCAGCACGCGATCGCCTGGGCGCCCACCCCGCAACCTTCTGGAGGGCCCGAAGGGGTCAACCTCAACATCGCCCCGAATCGCA
Source organism: Streptosporangium sp. NPDC048047 (assembly GCF_040653115.1). Classification (NCBI taxonomy): domain Bacteria; kingdom Bacillati; phylum Actinomycetota; class Actinomycetes; order Streptosporangiales; family Streptosporangiaceae; genus Streptosporangium; species Streptosporangium sp. NPDC048047. The sequence goes on from NZ_JBEZNH010000044.1 coordinate 8,932, forward strand.
AGCTGCCTGGAATGAGCGCTTTCGAGGAGATGGTCGGCGGCTTGATCTCCTACGGGCTGATCGGGTCATTGATCGGTGTGGTGGTCTCCGCGTTAATCCTCGGAGCGGGGCGGTGGTTCGGCAATCCCTACGCCACCTCCGTGGGCCGAGTCGGCATCTTCGCCGCCTTGGCCGCAGGACTGATCATCGGCGCCGCCCCCCAGCTGGTGATCTGGTTTTACAACATCGGCAAGGCGTTCTAACCGTGTCGCCCACAGGGCGGCTCCGGCTCATGGCCGCCATCGCCGTCTTGGTGGTTCTCCCGGCGGCCTGGTGGGCGGGACGCTTGACCGCTGCTCCGGCACCTATGACGGCCGAATCAGCCACCGGGCCCGCCGCCGCAACCTTCACACCGCCACCTGCCGTCGCACCGTCGGGGTCGACGACCACGACCACTCGGCGCAAGAGCGCGCTGGCGGCGGCCGCGCGCGCGGTAGCGCTGATCGGCTCACCCCATCTGCTGTCGACCGATGGCCGCACCTGGCTGGCACAGGTGCTGGCCGCGCCCACCCACCGCATGCAGCTGCGCACCCTGCTGGAGCGCGAGGCTTCAGCCCCCACCATGGTCGCGCTGCGCGACGATGCCGAACGTGGCCTGCGCTATGGGTTTCGCACCGTGCCGGTCGCGCTGCGCGCCGAACAGGTCGATACGCGCCGTGCGGTGGTGAGCGTCTTCGCCGCCCTGTATCTGGTCAGCTCCTCCCAGCCCGCCACGCTGGGGCACGGCCTGATCCGCGTGGAGTTGACCTGGAGCGCCCTGGGGTGGCGGGTGCAGTACTACCGCAACAGCCCCGCCATCGGCCCGGTCCCGGCTGGATATGCTCCGCCCGACGGCGGCTGGCAGCCGATCAACGGCGACAACGTCATCTTGCTCAGCGAGCAGCTGCGCGAGCTGCTGTCGGACTCGGTGGCACCGGACTATGCCCCCTCCTAGCAGGTGCGGCGGCTCATACCGCCTGCCTGCCATGAGCGCGGCCGGCAGGCGGCGGACCCGACGCGTCACCGTCGCCAGCGCCGCCGCGTTATTCATCGTGATCACAGCGCTGGTGTGCGCGCCGACTGCCACCGCCGCCCTCCAGCCGGCTCCACAACCCACCTCGGTCCCCGCGCCCACCGCGGCACGCAGTCCGGCCCCGGCGTCACCTTCGGCCCGCCCGTCGGCGGACCCGTCGGCCTCGCCGTCGGCCAGGCGCTCGCCATCGACGCCGGCCACAGCGCCGACTCCCACCCCGGCCCCCAGCATGCTCACGCGCGAGGGGGATGTCTGGTGCGACCAGATCGCCGGGGGGCTCGACCCGAACTGCCTGATCAAAGGCGTTCAGACCTCCATTTTGACGCAGGTCAGCGAGACCACCGTCTGGCTGGCGCAAAAGATCACCGCCGCCATCGAAGAGCACGGCAAACTCGACCTGCGCACAGGGTGGTTCACCGACCTTTACGGCACCATTCGCGCACTGGCCACGATGGTCGCGGTGATCACCTTGCTGGTGTCGGTGCTGTTTGCCTCGCTCAGCCGCGATGGCGCCGAACTCGGCCGCACCCTGGTGCGGGTGCTGTCGGCAGGCGTCACCACAGGTTTGATCGTGGCGATCGTGATGCTGGCCCACCAACTGATCGATGAGTTCTGCGTGCTCGTCCTCGGCGAGGGCGGCTGGGATGCGATCACCCGCCGCATCCTGGCTCCCGTCGGCTACCTGTGGAAGGTGTCGGTCAGCGCCTCACCCGACCAGCCCTTCGTGCTGATGGTGCTACTCAGCCTGGCGCTCCTATTCGCCCTCGCGGTCATCTGGGTTGAGATGATCATCCGCCGCATGCTGATCGACCTGTGTGTGATGATGTGGCCGCTGGCCGCCGCAGGCAGCGTCTGGAGCGGCGCCCGGGTGTGGACGGCCCGGCTGCGAGACACCATTGTGGCCCTGCTGGTGGTCAAGCCCGTCATCATCGTGGTGTTACGCATGGCGGCCGGCCAGCTGGAAGGGGCCGACTCACCCGACGATCTGCTGCTGGCGGCCGGATTGTTCTGGCTGGGCGCCTTCAGCCCGTTCCTGGTCATGAGACTCATCGGCCTGGTCCAAGGTGCCCTGAACCCCGGCGGCACCAGTGAAGGTCTGCGCCAGGTGGCTGCTGGAGCCACGCTCGCTGCCGCGGGCAAGGCCTTCGGCATGGTCTCCCGCCTGGCCGGCAAGGGAGCGGGCGCCGCTGGAGCAGCGATGCTCGGCGGTGGCCGCACTCCAATGCCGCAGTTGGCCGAACCCGCCCAGCAAGAGACCACCCCATCCGACGGGCAACGTGACACCTCCGCCGAACGCGACTCCGGCGCGGTCAAACCGATCGACGCCGAGGTGTTACGCCGCATGGGCCACCCGGTGCATACCCCGCAACGGGCCCCCAGCGCCTCGTCCGCGAACAACGGATCCTCCTCGCCCAGTCCGGATCGCCACGCCCGCCCACGACCGGCTGCGGCACAAACCTCTTCGCCGGCCGCCGGCAGCCACACTCCGCCCACTGTCCCTGGCAACAACACCCCGCCTACCGACCCCGGCAATGGCACCACGCCCGCCCCCGTCGACGCCGGTCCAAGCACTCCGCCAGCACCGACCGTGCCCCTGCCGCCGCCTGTGCAGCGCACCTACACCCCCGTCCCCCCGGTGCTGCAGCAGCCACTGGGCAGACCCCCGGCGCCCGCCGGACCCGGGCGCGCGACCACCCCGCCCCCGTCGCCGCTGCCGCCCCGCGGAGTGGAGGGCTTACGCAGCTATGACGACACCCCACCCGTCCCCCCACCCTCCTCTGCGCCTGTTCCTGACCCGCCGCCACCTCCGCCGAAAGAGCAGCCATGACCCCTGACGCCTCCTCCTATCAGCGCTACACCTACACCTTCGGTCCCCGGGAGAGCACCGGCGTGGTGCTGGGTTTGGGCATGGGCTCGATCCTGAGCGTCTTCGCCTCCCTGTTCATCCTGATCCACCTGGCTACCGCGGGTACCTGGGGGCTGGTGGCCGGAGTGGTGATCGTGGCGGCCACCGTGGTGGCGGTCTGGGTACCGATCGCAGAGCGGCCGATTGCGCACTGGCTGCCGATCGCGGCCGCCTTCGCCGTCCGCCGCGTGCTGGGCTACAGCCAGTTCCGCGGCGGGCCCGCCGCCGAGCACGCCAGCACCGTCCGCGAACAGGGCCGAATCACCGGCAAAGGCAGCAGGCGAGCCCGCCCGCCGGTCGCCGAACCCCTGGAGCTACCCGGTGAACTCGCCGGATTGGCGATCATCACCGCGCACGTGCACACCCGCCACGGCCCCCGCAAGGTCGGCGTGATCAAAGACCGGCGGCGCGGCCTGTACACCCTCATCCTCGCCACCCGCGGTACCGCCTTTCACCTGCTGACCCCGGCTGAGCAAGATCAGCGATTGCTGCGCTGGGGCGAGACGCTGGCGGCGCTGGCCGCGCCCGGCTCTGGCATCGTGCGGGTGCAACTGCTGGACGCCGCCGTACCCGACTCCGGCGATGCGCTGGCCCGCTACTGGCTGACCGGCGGCGGCCACGGCGGTACCGCCACCCGCGACTCCTACCGGGAACTGCTAGAAGCCGCCCGCCCCATCACTCAGCGCCACGAGACCTACATCGGCCTGACCGTCCACCCGGCCCGCATCCGCCGCCAGATCCGCACCCTGGGCGGCGGAGATGCCGGAGCCTGCGCTCACCTGATCGGCCAAGCCCAAGCCATCCAACGCGACCTGTTCGGCGCCGGAGTCGACGTTGACGGCGCACTGGCACCCCGACAGATCGCCGCGCTACTACGCACCGCCTACGACCCAAGCGCACGCTGGTCGATCGAGGCCAACGGACCGGACGCCCAGCGCGGCGGCGGTATCGCCGTCTCTGAGGCCGGTCCGATGGGGAGCGACGGCAACCACGCCGCCTACTACAAAACCGACGGCAGCTACCACGCCGTCTACTGGATCAGCGAATGGCCGCGCCGCCCGGTCACCGGCGCCTTCCTGGAGCAACTGTTGCTGCACACCCACTGCGAGCGAACGGTCAGCGTGCTGCTGGAGCCGCGCGATGTCCGAAAAGCCGAAGACGAACTGGCGCGCGCCGAAACCACCAAGGACTCCGACGCCGGGATCCGTCAGCGCTGGGGATTTCGCAACTCGGCACGCGAACGCCACGAGCGCGCCACCCGCCGCCGCCAAGACGACGCCCTGGCCGCCGGTCATGCCCCCTACCGGTTCCTCGGCCTGGTGCGCATTTCCGCCCCCACCCTCAAAGACCTGGATCGGGCCTGCGGAGATATCGAGATCAACGCTCGAGGCCTGAAGCTGCGCCGCCTGTATATGGAACAAGACGTCGCCTTTGCCGCCACGCTCCCGCTGGGGCGGGGCCTGCGCTACGGGCTCATGCGATGACCCGCATTACTTCCCCCCGAAAGCTTGGCCGTTCGCGCCGTTCTCGCCGGGCGCGTCCGCGCCTCCCGCGCTGGCGGATCGCTCCTCGTCCTCACCGTGCTCACCGGAGGATCGCATGTGGCTGAAGCGCCGCTCCCGCCCGGACGGGCCGGTGGCCAAGGTCGACGTCCAGGTGCCGCGCATTCGCCGCACCACCGCCCCAGCTGTCGCCCGCCCTGGTCCGGCCTGGGCCACCGAAACCGTGCCCGGCGTGTTCGGTGATGGTGCACTGCGCCCAATGTCGGGTCGCCAGCTGCGGCGCCTGCACCTGCCGCCGCACCGGGCCACCACCGATGTGCTGCAGGCCATCTACCCGTGGATGGCCGATGCCGGGGTCGGCTCACTCGGCCCGCTGGTCGGCCACAATCTGCTCGGCGGCGGCACCTGGTGCTATGACCCATGGGAGTACTACGACGCCGGATTGGTCACCAACCCCAACCTGATGGTGCTCGGCGAGATCGGCTCCCGCAAATCCACCCTGGTCAAATGCATGATCGCCCGCGGGTACGAGTTCGGGCGCGACGCCTACATCACCGACGTCAAGGACGAATACTCCGATCTGGCCGACTTCGTCGGCGCCCAGCCGGTGTTCCTCGGCCCCGGCCTGCCCGCCCGGCTCAACCCCTTCGACGCCGGCCCGCTGGGTACCAGCGATCCGGACCTGGTAGCCGAACGGCAGCTGGCCATGCTGGTGGCGCTGGGCACCGCGGTGCTGGATCGGCCGCTGACCCAAGCCGAGCACACCCTGTGCAAGATCGCGATGGCCGAAGTCACCGAGGGAGCCCTGCGGCCGAGCACCGATCCCCGCGGTGGTCCGGCGGTCGCCGTGGCGGCCGTCGACCGGCCCCGCGTGCCGGTCCTAGGCGATGTCATCAACGCCATGATGGATCCGGCGCAGCGCTTGGTCGATCAGCTGCCCATCACCCGCGGCGAGCTGCGCGACAAGACCGCCGACCTGATCATGGGCGTGCAGCGGCTCGTCGACGGTGACCTGCGCGGCATGTTCGATGCCCCCACCAACATCGACGCCGGACCGCACTCGCGGCTGATCGTGATCAACCTTTCGCGGATCTTGGCGCAGCGCCGCTCGGCGCTGCCGCTGGTGCGGATCTGCGCCACCTCCTGGTTGCAGTCGGCGCTCGGCCAGCGCGATGGGCGGCGGCGTTTCGTCGTCTCCGATGAGGCCTGGGCTGATCTGACGCTGGGCACGCTGCGCTGGTATCAGTCGATGCGCAAGCTGGCGCGCCAGAACTTGGTGTCCAACGTGCTGGTCTTCCACCAGCCCGCCGACCTGCACGCCGCCGGCGATGCCGGCAGTGAACGCGAGTCCCTGGCCCTGGGGCTGATCGCCGACACCGGCACGGTGGTGCTGTATCAGCAAAAAAGCGGCCAGGTGCCGCTGTGCACCCAATACTTCGGGCTGAACACCACCGAGGAGCAGATCGTCACCGATCTCCGGCCCGGCGTCGGATTGTGGAAGGTCGCAGGGCGACGCTCCTTCCTCATCCAGCATGTGCGCTCCTCGGCCGAGGCGCGCTTCACCCACACCGACTACCGGCCGCCCGCCTCGGCTGGCCCATCCGGGCCGGGGGAGCAGCTGACCCTACCGGTCGGCACCGATCCATCTCCTCCAAGCGCCGCGCCCGCCGGGCGGCGCGGCCGCCGGGCCCGGCGAGGAGCGAACGGGGCACACCCATGACCCTCACCCCGGCTCCGCCTGCGTCCAGCAGCGGCAACGACCCCTACTATGTCGCGCTGGCGTTCTTCGCCGCGCTGATGAGCATGGTCGTGCTGGTGTGGCTGGCCGGGCGCGCCGCGGCCGCCGCCGCTGGCAGCACCGGCGACTTCAACGACGCGCTGGCGTTCGTGGCATACCTGCTGACCTCCGCTGACGCGGCCGCCTCCTGGCATCGTGCCACCGGCCAAGGGCCGCTAGAGCCCGGCGTGTTCTGGGGGCTGCTGGCGTTGCTGCTCGTGGTGGTCGGCGCCATCGTCTTCCTGGCCGGACGTGCGCTGCGCGAGCATCTGGCCCAGCGCGGCAACCGGGGCGCCGCCTGGGCCACGCCCACGCACGAAAAACGCATCACCGTACCCGAGGACCCCGCCGAGCGTCCCGGGCGCATCGTCGCCGGACGCAGCATGCGCACCCGCTCCCTGCTGGCGGGCGACGACTGCATCTCGGCCACGGTGTTCGGGCCCAACGGGTCAGGAAAGACGCTGGGTCTGATCATCCCCAACGTGCTGGAGTGGAACGGCCCGTGCGTGGTCTCCACCGCCAAGGGCCCCGACCTGAAATGGATCATCAAGGCGCGGCGCAAGCACGGACCTGTCTGGGTGGTGGCTCCCGAAGGGCTGTCGTTCATGCGGCCGGCCCGCTGGTCACCCACCACGTACGCCACCGACGAAGAAGCCGCCGACCGCATGGCCCGCTGGCTGTGCGACGCCTCGACCATCACCGACGACCCGCGCACCCGCCCCTGGGTGCTCAAGGCCCGTTCCCTGGTCGGCCCCGTGCTGATGGCCGCTCACCTGTCCGACGGGGGAGTGGACAGGTTCTACCGCTGGTGCCTGGACGGCCAAGACGCCCGCCGCGACGTGCGCTCCATCTTGATGGAGCACGGATACGAGCAGATGGCCGACAACTACGAAGCCGTCTGGCGGCTGCACCCCGACGGAGTGGGCAGCGTGCTGTTCACCGCCGCCGCCGTGGTCGATGCCTACTCCCGACCCCGCATCCGTGACAGCGCAACCACCAGCGATTTCACCGCCGCGCAACTGCTGCGCGAAAAGGGCACGGTGTGCATCGTGGCCCCGCCCTCCCAGGCCGAGGCCCTGGCGCCGATGTTCACCGCGCTGGTCGCCTCCATCGTGCACGAGGCTGAACAGACCTACGAACGCACCGGCCCGCTCCAACCACGGCTGCTGCTGGCGCTGGACGAGGCGGGAAACGTCTTCCGCTACCCCGGCCTGCCGACCCTGCTAACCACCGCTCGCGGCATGGGCATCCAGCTCATCACCGTCTGGCACGACCTGGCCCAGCTCCAGACCCGCTACGGAGCCGACTCGGCCCGCACCATCTTGTCGCAATCCAAGCTGCGGCTGCTGCTGCCCGGCATGGGCGACATGAACACCCTGGAGTACTTCTCCCGGATGATCGGTAACGAGGTGACCGACCGGCCCAGCCACAGCACCGGCAACGACGGCCGCCACAGCGTCTCCACCCAGCCGCAAAAAGACGAACTCGCCCCCGTGCACCTGCTGCAGCAGCTGCCCGAGTGGAACGCGGTCATGCAGTACGCCAACCTGCCGCCGATGCGCGTGCGCATGCGCACCTGCTTCGGCGAGCCCACTCTCAAAGCCCTGGCCAAAGGAGAGACTCCATGACTCACCCCGCCTCGGCGTTCGTGCCCACCCCGCCGGCTCATCGCCTGGCCGCGGCCGCGCCCTCCCAGGCCGGCGACACTGTCGGCCAGAGCCCGGCTCAGCCGCCCGAGTCGGCCGCGCCGCGATGGATATGGGAAGCCATGGATCCCGGCCAGCGGCGCACCCGCATGAGGCACATGGCCGCCTGGGTGAGCTGGCTGTGCACGCGCCACACCGAACCTCCGCTCGCCCTGCAAGAGAAGATCCCCAACTGCTGGCACCTGCATCCCGGCCCGCTCGACATCTTGACCACGCTGTATGCCGAGTGGATCCGCATCCACGCCCCTGGCAGTGACCTACCGCTGATCTCCTTCTACGACGCGCTGGCCCGCCACGCCCCCGCCCTGGGCTATCCCGGCAAATGCTTGCGCAGCGGCCACGACAGCCAACGCGACGGCTCGCGGTTCGTGGATTTCCCCACCTGGATCACCGCCTCCGACTGGGCTACCGCCCCGGCCACCGCGATCACCTTCCTCATCGAACCGGAGACCCCTATGCCCGCACCGGCCGCTCCCGCCCACTCCCAGCCCGACACCCTGCCCACTGCCGACATCGCCGCCCTGGTCGAAGCCGGTCACGCCGAACGCCTGGGTCGCCTGCCCGCGGTGCGCATCGAGGGCACCTGGTGGCTCGGTGACGAAAGCGCCGGTATCTACGTGCGCGTCCCCGACCCGCAACTGACCGTCGACCTTGACCGCCGCCTGGCCAAATACGCCGCCGGCCAGGCCGCGATCGCCCGCCAGCAGGCCGCGACCGGCACATCGGCGACCACCCCGGCCCAAGAGGAGGCACCGCGATGACCCCGGATCTGTACGCCGAACGCGCCCTGCTGGCCGCCCTGCTGCGTGACCCTCGCCAAATCCGCAAGACGCTGCAACTAACCGGCATCGACGACTCCGAATTCGGTGACCCCGGTCACGCGCAGCTCATGCGGGCCATCATCGACGCAAGCCAAGATGAAACGCTCGATCTGAGTGACATCGACGGCTGGAACACCATGCGCCGCACGGTGGAGAACGCCGCCGTCGCAGGCGGCCGCAGCCGCGCCTGGGTACACGAGATCGCCGCCAGCCGAATCACGCCCTCTCAGGCCGTCGAGTATGCCGTCATGGTTCACGAGGGCGCCACCCGGCGCGGCATCGCCGCTCACGCCCAGCGCATCGCCGACATGATCAGCCAAGCGCCTCCCGAACAGGTCAGCGCGCAGATCACCATCGCCCACAACGTCATGATCAAACTAGCCGAGCTCTGGAGGCTGGATCCTGAGATCCTGACCGCGGAAGCGACAGAAGCCGACGACACCGAGGTCCTCGAGACCCCGCAGGCCCCCTCGTTGCTGCAGCGTGGCCTGGCTGCTCTGCGAGCACCGCTGCCTTTCCTGGACGGCACCGCCCGCACCGAAGACCGACTGCTGGCCTCTCTGGTCACCGACCCCGGCCAGATAGCCGAAGTGCGCGGCTGGCTGGACCTGGAAGACTTCACCGCTCCCGGCCGCGCCGAAATCTACGCTGCACTGGTGGATCTCGCCGACCGCAACCGGCCGATCGACGCCCCCACCGTGCTGTTCGAAGCCAGCCGACAGGTGGCCATCAGCGCCCGCCAAGCCGACCGCTTCATGGCCCATTGCGCTAAAGCCGAACCCGGCCAGGCCATCTCCCTGGCCCGAACCCTGGTCGCCACCGACACCGCCGCCTACATCAGCGCCCAAGCCCAAAAGATCATCACCACGGTCACCGCCGGCACTGCCACCCCTTCACAAGCCATCGGCGTCGCCATGACCACCCTGCAACGCATGCAGGAATCACTCGCCCGCCTGAACACCGGGCGACAGGTGACCGCCAGCGACAGCATGGTCTACGTCCCGCCCCCACCTGACCGCGCGACGATGAGCACCCCACCAAACGCCAAGACCTCCATGTGACCGGCCCGGCAAAGACGAGGCCACCATGACCTCCTTGAGCGATCAAGTCGGCGCCCTGTACCCACCGACCAAGCTGGACATCCACATCGAGCAAGCCCTCCTCGGTGCCCTGTTGCTGGAGCCGACGCAGATCGACCAGGTGCGCTCCTGGCTAGAGGCCGACGACTTCGCCCGCCCCGCCCACCAAGAGATCTACAAAGCTCTTCTGGCCCATGCCGACGCCCGCTCCGCCGGGCACGCCGACCCCGCTGAGCATGCTGCGGTGGCAGTCTTGAAACGCCTCAAGCACGTACCGAACTTGACCGGCGACTATCTGCACGACCTCATGACGGCCTGCCCCATCCACGCGCATCCCGTCAGCTACGCCCTGCTGGTAGTAGAGGCCGACACCCGACGTGCCCTGATCGCGCATACCGCGCGCCTGGCCGACCTCATCGACCAGCACGCTCGCGGTGAAAGCAGCGACGTTGACCATGTCGCGCTGATGTTCTCCGTCAACGAGCACGTCAAAAACGTCATCACCCGCCTGGCTGCCCGGCTCAACGTCACCGACCTAGCGGCCGTTCCTCTCCCTGAACCCACCGGCCCTACTGCCTCGCCCGTCGCCGTTCCAGCCCACCTGGACCAGCAAGATCAGTTGCTGGCCGCACTGATCGCCGACCCTCGTCGTATTCCCGAGGTGCGCATCCTGTTGGACCCTCAAGACTTCACCGATTCGACCCGCGCCCGACTGTTCGCACTTTTGACCACCATGACCGACAACGGTCAAGTCATCGACCAGGTAACCGTGATGGCCCACGCCTACGACACCGGCATCCTGACTCCCGACCAAAGCGGTGTGACCTGGTTTCAGCAGCGCTTCACCAACCCCGCCAGCGCGGCGCCCTGGTTCCTGCAGCTGGCTCAGCAGGTCCAAGAGTCCTCCGCCTACGCTGTTGCCGCCACCGCCGTCAGCCAGATCATCGCCACCCTTGGCCGTCCGGGCCTGGACGCCCGTCAGGTGCTGGCGGCGGCCGCCCGCGAACTCACCGCGCTGGCCGCACGCCAACCTCACCATGTCCAGCCCGTCTACGAGCCGCCCTACAGCGCAGACTCAGCCGCTTCTAGCGAGACGCCGCCCATGCGCTTATGACCATTGGATCCATCCGCTTGTACGATGTCGGCGCATGAAGGATCGCGTATGTACGGTCCGCGGGACCGACACCTGCGCCAGGCCCTTAATCACAGCCTTATACCCTACAGAACCCTGATTCTGTTTGGTTAAGGGAGCACTCCCCTACGGCATCTTCTCGACACTAAGTCCGAGCGGGAGATACAGCTGCGGCTCGCCCGTGACGATGGGCCAGCCGGTCTGAATGGCCACCAGGCAGCAGTGTGTGGCACACACGTCGCGGTGCAACTCGGGGTACGGCGCCGCCAGGTAGGCGGCGTTCTCCAGGTCAAGGCGGTCGCTCAGGGCGTGCAGGGTGACCCCGGGTGTCGTCACCAGGTCGAACAGCATCGGCTGGGCGGTCGGCCGACGGGCGATGGTCACCTGGTAGGCCGAGGCCGGCACGACCAAGGTGGCGCCGTCACGGGTGGCGACGCTGAGCAGGGCGCGCTGGTAGAGCTCGGGTGCGGCGGCGTATTGCAGCAGCGCGGAGGGGTCGAAGATCTTGCCGGAGCTGATCACGCGCTCGCTCGCGCCGGGTCCTCGCCGCTGTGCCAGAAGTCCTCCATGCGGGCGATGAGCCGGGGGTCACTGGCGCGGATCTCTTCGACGGCACGGCGGGCGTCGGCGACTTGGCCGGGTGTGGCGACGCGCACGGGCGAGACGAAGGTGCCGTACAGCCTCTCCCGTAGTGCATCGAGTCCGGGGGTGCCCGGTACCTGGTCGCTCATGAATTCCACGATAGCGCGCCCGGAGTGCGTGCTCCAGCGTTGCGGCGTCCTCCTTGCCGCCGAGCGCCCCTTTTGCCGGCCGTGGCCTCAGAGCACTGATGGCGCCTGCCGTTGGCAGCAGGAGGCACGCCCTCTTCCCGCCGCGGAAAGGGGTCACAGCTTGATCACAGCGAACGTGCGCGTGCTATTGCATCATGACTCTCATCCTTACACTCTCTTGACTAGAGATGACAAATATTGTCAGAAGCGTTCGAGCAGGGACTTTCCCTCTCTTTCGGCGCTCTGATCCCAACACCGTCACAGCGGCCAGGCAGCGATGACGTCGCAGGGGATCCACCGAGGCGCATCCAACCTGACCGCAACGATCGAAACGGGGCGTGGACGTGAGTGCATCCGCCGACGGCACAGGCGCGGTCAATCTGCTCGATCTCACTGACGGCTCGTCGGTGAGCGCCGGGGGCGGCACGACGGCGCCGGATGACAGCGAGGCCCGTAGCACTACGAGCGCCGCCGGTCACGACCTCCCCGACGCTGAGGGGCCTCAGGAAGACATCGAACCGGAGTTTTGGGACGACGATGAGGAGCCCCGGCGGTTTTTGCTTTCCTCCCGGGCGGCTCTGCTGGTCGTCACAGGTGTGCTAGTGATCATCGCCATTGCGGTGATCATGTTCTTCCTGGGCAAGGACCAGTCGCCATCGGAAAGCACCACGGCGGCGCCTTCGGCTCCGGCCGTACAGGACCCTGATCCCGTCGTGGTGGAATCACCGCCTCCTCCCCCGGTCAGCGAGCCGCCCTCGCCGCCGGTCAAGCCACGCCCGAGTCGGCGGCCGACGTCCAAGCCCACGGCGCCGCCCCCATCGCGGGCCAAGGCCACCGAAGCACCTTCACGGCCGCCGACTCGCCGCCCTACCCCCTCGGTAGCGCGACTGGTCGGTGCTCCGACGGCGGCTCCGCCGCCGCCGGAGACCGCCGAGGCCTGGCCCGCCCGGCTGCTCAGCGCTCCCCCGCCGCCGACCGGACGATCGCTGTTGACGGTCTCGGCCACCGTCCTGGATCTCAGCGCGGCGCAGACGGCTCCGCTGGTGCTGGCCGCGCCGCAGGAGCAGGTGAGCTGGAGCCTCACCTCTGGCGAGGGGCTGGTGGCCTCGGCGACCTCCGGGACGCTGATGGCCGGGCAGAACGCGACTGTCCTGGTCAACGCGGCCCCGGCACCCGCCGGACCGCCCGCCGGGTGCGGGCAGGTCAAGCGCGGATCGATCATGGTGCGCTGGAGCCTGGGCGCGGATCCGGCCCGCACGATGGGGACGCATACGGTCGCGGTGGCGTTCTGGGTGCCATGCCGGTGAGTGCCCGTCCCGCCCCTGAGCCTTCCCTGACCGGGTTGATGCGGTTGGCCCACACCGGCCTGCAAGTGCCCGATGCGCGAGTGCGGGTGGTGCGCTGCCGCCCCTACTACGTGAGCCGGTGGGAGTATCGGGCGCTGCTGGTGCGAGGACGGCAGCAGGTCGGGCAGATCCGGGGGCCGCTACCAGATGTGGCTGATCCGGAGGCGGCGGCCTGTGAGCCGGTGGTGTCGTTTCATCCCTGCGGGCGCGTGTTCACGCCCGAGGATCTGGAGCGCTTTGCGGCGGCCTGCCGTTTGGACGGCCACGTGCTCTCACCGGCGCGAGTGCTGATGCTGTTGGTGGACGAGTACCGCTTGGAGCAGATGGTGCGCGGATGCGCGCACCGGGGCGGGGTCATGGCCCGCTTCGTCGATCAGGAGCAGGCGTATTACATCCCGTTGCGGACTTGGCCGCGCAGCGCTGAGGAGCGTGCGGCCGCACTGGCACACCTGGAGCGGGCCAGTGGGGTGGGTGGCCCGTGGTGGATCTGGGACGGACAGGGGTGGGGCTTGCTGTCCGTCCCAGATCCACCTAGCGCGGGACCGGGAGGTGCCTGATGGCTCGCAGGTCTTGGCCCCGTGTCATTGCATGCCGCCGGTTCAGTGCCTCGGATCCGGTGGGCCGAGCGTGGGCGCGTGTTGGTCTTTTCGTTGGGAAGTGAATCATGGCGATCTCCGTCTTACGTGCAGCGCGCCGTCATCCCCTCGTGCGCCGGGTTCAGCGCGCGGTGGCCATCGGACGGCGCCGGGGTGAGTATCTGGCCGGCCAGCGTGGGCAGCGTGCCCGCGCCGCCCAGGCGCACGGCGATGCGGCGCTGGCTGGTTATGCCCGCCAGTTGGAGGCGCAGCTGGCTTTCGCCCAGCCGATCATGCGGCAGGTCTATGATCCGGCCTGGTGGGCTCAGGTCTCGCCTGAGCGGCTGGGGGCGGCCTGGCAGCTGATCGTCAGCTGGGCGGCGCTGGCTGAGCCGGCTGCCCAGGCGGCGCTGGCGCACTTGAGCACGCAGACCGAGGCCCGCTACGGGGTGCGCGTCGACAACATCCGCATGCAGGCGCGTGACGTGGTCGCGTTGCTGGCGCGCGCGTGGTCGCCGCGTGCGCGCGACCCGCAACCCGGGGATGCCGAGGTCGAGGAGCCGGTCTACAGCTACGTGATCCGCGATCTGTGGCAGCAGACGATCGTGGCCCAGCAGATCGGATGCCGGCCCGGCGCCGGAATCGCACCTGCACTGTTCGGCGCTGAGCAGTTGCTGGCTTTCGACGCTGAGCTGAGCGCCGCCACCGGGATCGCGACGCCGGCGCGCTCATACCGGTTCGCGATCGAGGTCTACCAGGGGGAGGACGTCACCGCCGTCCCGCTGGCCGACATCAGCGGCCTGCACGCCGCCGCCTTCCGGCAGCAGGCGCTGGAGCGGCGGGAACGGATCCTGGCCGGAGCCCCGGCCGACGCGCAGGAACTGCGCGATGCGTTACTGGTGGAACGGCGCCGCATCAGCGACCTGATCGCTGTGCATCGACGGCCGGACACCGAGGAGATCGCCCCGGAGCATGGTCCAGCGGTCGAAGGCGCTCTTCAGGAGCAACTCGCCTATGTCCAGGTGCGGTTGGAAGCGACCGAAGCGACGCTGCGCGGGGAAAACGCCGAGCACGTCTACCAGCGCGTCGCCTTGCTGTACTGGTTGGATGATGCCTGGTGGCGCTCAGCCTCGGCTCAGGAGATCACCGAGATCTGGTCGCAGGTCACCGCCTGGGCAGACGGGGCGGCCAAGCGACAGACACTGGACACCCTGGCCGCACAGCTGCATGCCCACCGCGGTGTCACGGTGGCGCCGCAGACCACCCCGGCGCAGCTCCTCGACGAGTTGACCGTGGTGATCGTCGACGAGCCGGCGACCGTGAGCGACGCTGGTCCGCCTCGACCGGCCCCGCCCGCGACTGACGAGCAAGTCTGGCCGGTCCGGTCCTCGGGCGCGGTCCCGCAGACCGGTGACCGCCCCTCAGCTACACCCCGGCAGGAAGCTCCCGACTCCCTCCCGCGGCCGGACGCCGGCGTACAGCAGCCGAGCTCCGATGCCGGTCCGGAAACGACGGCCGCCCCGATCAGCGGCCCGACTGCGGTGCCGCTCGCGTCGGCGCGTCCTCGCTACGACAGCCATGAGCCTGCGACGTCCTTCCCTACCGAGTCCATCAGCCTTGAAGGACCGTCGGTGGCCTCGCCCGCCGTCAGGGACGAGACTCTGCCGCCCGTGCCCGCTTCGCCCTCGGCCCCGGCCGATCTGCAAACGGCGCCCCCACAGCCCTCGGCCGCCGACGCTCCTGGCAGCACACCACACGCCGTGCCGCCAGCCGAACAGCCCAGCACTCCCTCACCTTCGCTTCCAGGTGGCGAGCACGCCACGCCCCCACCTGGCCCTGCGCGCTCATCCGCGCCCACTCCCGCTGACGTTCCCGACGCGGCGACAACGCCGACGAGCGCGGACGCCCCTGCAGCCGCATCTCACGATGCGCCGGTCGCCGATCATCGCCGCAGCGCTCCGGCTGCACTGCCTCCTGCACCGCCGCGCGGTGGTACGGCAGCGCCGCGTGACGCTGCCGCCGAGCCGCCGCCCCGCGAGTTGCCCCCTGTCGCCAGTGCCCCAGAGCCGGGCATCACGCCTGAACCGTCCGCGCCCGCCCGCGCTGCCGTCCCGGTGCCTACCGCACCGGCGGACCCGCCCTCGCACCGGGACGCCCCAGCAGACTTCGATCCGCGCATCGCCGCGGCCTCACCGGAGCCGAAGCGCACGCCGTCACCATCCCTGCCCGGGTCGAGCGACCGGTTCACTTCGGCTGAGGAACTGGACGCCGCACGCACCGCACTCCAGCGTCTCTACCAGGAGTGGGCCAATACCCCAACGGCCAGCCTTCTGCACCTCCAAGAGGAGGAGTTGCGGAACGAGCTCGGCGTAAGCGGCGGGACCAATGAGGGCGCGCTCATCGCGTTGGCCTGGCAGCAGCTTGGTGCCGCCGCCGACGTGCCGGGCCGGGCCGCCACCGGATATGCGGACCTGGCCAAGGTCTGTTCCACCGGGGAGCGACTGCTGGCCGCCCGGCAGGCCTTCGTCACCGCCGAAGACCGCCGCGTCCTGCGGCTGCTGGCCACGCACGCCGACGAGCTGGCCGCAGGACTACGAGCCGCCGAGAGCGGGCCGTCGACGCCTACGGTCCCCGGTGCTGTCCAAGACTTGGATCAGCGCGCCATCACCGACGGCACCCTTCACGGCCCGGCGGCGTCCCGCGGTGAACCTCCTGTCGGTGCCCCGCCTGCGGACCGGCGGCAACCGGCCCTCACCGATGCGCCCACGCCCACCCCGGCGCTGTCCCACACACCGCCGGAACCGCGATCGGGCAGGCGCCTTGCGGGTTCCCAGTTTTCCAATCTCGCGGAACTACGCGCCCATTACCGGCAGCGGGGTAGCGCCCTGGCCGACGAGGCGACCCTCGGGCTGGGCCGCGACGGGTTCCTGGCCTATCACCGGCCCGGCAACCGCGCCGCGTGGCAGTTGCTGCACGCCGCGACCGCGATCCCGGTCCAGGGCGCCGACCCTCTCGGCGGCGACGTGCTACCGGAGCGGGGCGACCAGCAGACGATCCGCCGCCTGGTCGCGCAGATCGAGCACCTGCGCGACGCCCACGGCCGGCCACTGGACTGGAACACCGACGATCCTGCGGTCCTGCGGCAACGTCTGGAGGCCTTCCGCACCGACGATGGAGCGTCCTGGTCGGATGCGCTGCTGCGGTTGACCGCCGAACACGACATCGCCGCTGGACGTCCCCACACCGCGGCGGCCCGCCGCTGGCTGGCCATCCGCATCGATCCGGACCGGCCCGTACTGCCCGAGGGCCACAGCTATGCCGATCAGCTGCAGCCCGGCATGACGCTGATGGTGCGCGAGGACGACCACGATGTGCCGGCCTTTGCCCGTATCACCGCGGTCATGCCAGAACGCGGCTTCGGGCAGTTCCAGGTGCACCTTGACAACGGCACCGCCATCACCGTGCTGCGTAACGACCACCTCATGCTGGGCGAGGCGGCGATCGTACGCGATGGCACCGGAGCGGTGGTTGAGGAACTGGTGCTCGCCGCTGAGCTGTCGCCCGGTCAGTGGGTGCGCTGGACGACTACGGCTGGCTCGATGGGTCTGGAGCTGGCAGATCAGGCATTTCGCCCCGGTGAGACGGTCACGATCACCGGAACGTTCCTCAACCGCGACACGGAGGACCCGTCCCTCATCCAACTCGGCAGCGCGGTGGTCGGCAGTCAGCAGCGCGACCACCTGGTGCAGATTCCCGATGTGCACCAGGTTCCCGCCCCCACCCGCGTCACGCTGCTGCACGCCCCACCACCGCAGCACGCCGAACCCCCGCTCCAGGCGTCCGCACCAGACCTCACCTCCCCCACCACCATCTCCGGCCCTGACCACGTCCCCGCACCGGTAGCGGATGCACCGGCGACTGCACCCGATCCGGCCCCGGCACCATCTCCGCCTGCCGAGCAACGCTCCGGCGGTGACGCGCCTGTCCCCGCCTCGCCCCGTGCGGTCACCGCCCCTTCCCGATCACTAAGTCCGACCGATCCGCCGCCGACCCGACCCGCCCTCGCTGATCGTGGCGCTGCCTCGGATCCCGATGAGCACGAAAAGGTCGGCGGCGATCAGCTGATGCTCGTCGACAGCGAGCCGGCGCCTCGGCCGCGCAGCGCCCCCGCCCGCCGCGGTACCGCCGGTGAACCGGCGAAACCCGCCGCGTCCGCCTCCAGCCTCAAGGCCCCACCGGCGACCGCGCCGCCGTCCCCGCTTACTCCCCTTCCTGCTTCGGCCGCCGACGTCGCCACCGCGGATCCGGTTTCCGGGCCTGCCACCGATGCCGATATCGCCCAGGCACTCGGCCGCCTGTCCCCGTCTCTGCTGGCCACCGTGCTGCGCACCCGCGATGATCCTCGGCATCTGCGCTCCCTGCATCCAGGCCCCGGCAGCATCCGCCCGCCCGATCAACCAGATGCCCAGATCACAACGCAGATCGAGGTCAGCGCCACAGGCCTGCGCATTCGCGCCGACGGACACCGCGAAAGCATCATGACCTGGCCGGAGGTCCTGCAGTGGCTGGAGCCCGCCGCCGAGTCACCCCACTGGACCGTCCTGCGGCATGCCGACCTGCTGCACGCCCGCTATAACAGCGGCTTGGCAAGCTTGCGCCTGATCGGGCAGGAGGACCTGGGCGCGCTCGTGTGCGCCGAGCTCCACGACTACCGACTCCAGGCGGCCACAGCGCTCCTGGAGGCGGCACACACCGCCCGTGCACACACACCGAACGGTCAGCGGGTCGCCCGCATCCGGCCCAAGGCCCGCCGCGATGATGCCGACGACAACGCGCTGCTGTCACTGACCGAGATCGCCCCGGATGACCCTGATATGCGCGCTCCGGCGATCCTGGCGCGCCTGGAGCGGCTGGAGTCCCTGGCTCCCCCGCCGGCAGGTGCGGGTCGGCAGATGCGCCTGTCGGCGCTGCGTGCGGGCGCGGTCATCACGGACCACCACCAGTCCCCATGGCCGTTGCGGCTGAACGGACCGGCCACCACCGCGGCCGGCCGCTTCCAGGTCAACGGCACCCTGCTGCAGCCGGTAGCCGCACAGGCCACCTGGTCCTACCCCGGCACCGGCACGGCCGATGAACCGACGGTGTGGGCGCTGCGGCTGCCCCCCTCCCTGCGGGAACTCGCCGGAACCTTCCCCGTAGAGAGCGCCGGAGCCTCGCACCCGCCAGCTGTGGCCTTTGGCGATCAGGAGACAGCCACCCCCGTGCCCGGGAGAGTTACGGGGTTCACCTCACTGGGCGAGCTGCTGGCCTACCTGGAGAGCGTGCCATCCGAGGCGATGCCCGAGCGGCAGCGGCGGGCCACACCGTTCGCCCCCGCCGACACCGACGACGCCTACGAGGCGAAGATCAAAGCCCGCCAGCAGCTGCTGGGGCACATCCGCCGCTGCAGTGAGCTTGCGCTCAGCCCCGGCGGCCACCTGCTCATCTACACCGACGACCGGGGTCAGTATCAAATCGCTCTGGCGCGGACGCTATTGCACCTGCCCGCGGCGTTCCTGGAAGGACGCGGCGGAGGCGAGATCCTGGCGTTGGCCGCCTGGATCGAAGAGCGCATCCGCGACGCCGACGGCGTCACCTTCCCATGGAGCTCTCCTCAGGCCCGTCACGATCTGCACTCCTGGCGTTCCGCCGATGGGCTTCCCATCCGCCAGGCGATCCAGCGACAGATCGCCGCCTACGACCGCACCCGCGGCGTCTCTTCCCTGGCGGTACGCGAAGACGACGAACACCAGGCCAGCGCCCAGCATCGGCAAGGGCCTCCTGAGGGGCCCATCGGCATCGCCGATGTCACCGTCGGTGCGCGAATCCGGGTGATCTCCCGCCGCGGAGAATGGGCACAAGGCCACGTCCAGGACATCACCGATCACCCTCACCGCCCCATGGTGAAGGTGGTGCGGCTGCGCGACGGCGATGGCACCGAGGTCGACCAGGTGATCGACCCGGCCGAGCACCGCGTCCTGCGACTGCCTGATCTGCAGGCCACACCCGCCGGTCCTAGCGCCGCCGCCCCGGCTTCGCGTATCGGTATCGGTTCCCCCGCGGAGGGCCTTGCCGCTTCCGCCGGTGATCCCGCTGGTCTCCAGGACGCCGATGGCCCGCAGACGCTCGCGGCCGTAGAGAGCGCCGATACCGCACCCGGCATTGCACCTCCGCTCCCAGGTCTTTCCCCGGGCGGCATTTCTGACGGTGACCGTGCATCCGCTCCCGGTGCTGCGATTCGGCCGGCCGGCGACGCCCCTGTGGAAGAGCTGGACGATCCCCCGTCGACGTCTTCCTGGTTTTCCGGTCTGTTCTCCGATCCGACCATGCCGCCGCAGGAGCACGCGCAGGTACTGGAGGCGATCGATGCCCTAGCCGAGGTGGCGCTGGCTCATCCGGGTCTGCGCCGCGCCGCCGCCGAGCTGGAGCTGCGCGACTTCGAAGTCCGGATCTTCCCGTTCTGGCTCACCGAGCAGATCCGCACCTCTCCCGCCGTGCCCGCGGTGTTGCGCCGTACCTACTTCACCGCCAAGGGCACGCAAGAGATGCTCTATATCCGCCTGGCGCGCTATCTCCATGGCCGCTGGCAGCGTATGGAGGCGACCCCGCCGGCGACCACGGCGCCGATCCCGGTCAGCGATGCGTCCACCGATCGGATCATGCAAGGGCTGCGGGATCAATACGCCTACGGCCACAACCCGATCTTCCACGACGACGGCCGCGTCCACATTCACGTCTCCCTCCAAGGCGACACCCTCCCGCTAGATGTCGCCGCAGAACGGCACGCGCCCACGCTCGGTATCCGCTCCCGGCCTCTCACTGACATCGACCTGAGGAGCGCGCTGGGACGGTTCAGCCGTTCATGGCTGGCCCGGGCACTGCGCGCCGCCGATGATTCCAGTCTCACCGCGGGGCTGTTTCCCACAGGCCACAGCGGCTACCGCAACGCCGGCGAAGCCGATACGGGGGCCTTTGAGACCATCCACACCGACAGCGGCGGCATCGAGATCCAGGTCGAGACCACTGCCGGTACCCGGCGGGGGCGGTTCGGCTGGCCGACCCTGCTGCGCCGGTTGCGTGAGCGGGTCCCAGATGAGCAGCGCCGCATCCTGCTGGCCGCCCATGCCGCTCTGGCCGGCTACCGTGAGCACCGGGAGCATTTCGCGCTCACCGGGCACGAAGCGCTGCGAGACCACGCCGTCGCCGAGCTGGTGTCCATCGCCGATGCGGCCGGCGCCGCCATCGCGCAGACGGCGGCTACCGCACCGGCCCCTTCCCAGCCGGAGATGCCGACGCTGTTCGACGGCGACGGCTCGCCCGACGACGCCGTTGACGTCGACGCCGTACTGGCGCGCATCGCCGAACTCAGCGCGGTCCTGCCCGAAGCGCGCACCACGGGGGCACGTCTCTCGCAGCTGCGTCCAGGTGACGTGGTGCACCGCCCCGAGGACAGCAGCGCCCCCTTGCTCGTCACCCAGGAACCCGCCGAGATCGACGGCCGCTTGACCGTAACGGGGGTTGTGCTCACCGCCGGCGTACGCGGTGAGACCCTGACATGGCCACCACCCGGGCGCAACTCCACACCGGACCCCCAAGTCATCGTGCTACACCTGCCCGGCTCCTTGGAGGGCATCGTCAGCGCGCCTCCAGCGACCACGACAACCCCGCACGCAGAACCGCTCGCGGTACCGCCGACGACCACCGTGTCGACGGCAAGCGCGGCACACGGCCCCGCAGATGCCTCCCCACCACATCTACCAGCGGCACCTACGGAATCCTTGGCCAGCGGACCGGCACCCACCCTTCCTCCCACGGTTCAGCACCCCAGCACAGCACCGGCCACGCCCGCGGCCGCCGACGCCAGCAGCGGCGAGGAAGGACAGGAGGATCATCGCGAGGCGCGATTGACCGCCGCGGTGGACGACCTGTGGGCGATCACCCTGCCCAAGGCGATCTTCGCCCCCACCGATGTGGCCCGTATTCAACAGGCCATCGCGGATCTGGCCGAAACCCTCCCCGGACCTCACCCGGTGGAGATCTACCGCTGCTGGGCGGTCCTGCAGCATGTCCTCAACAACGTAGAAGTCCCGGCTGACCCTCCGGCCGCCACCGCGGCCAGCCAGGAACGAGAGCGGCTGCTGGCGCTGGCACGCACCGCCCTGTCCGCCCGCGAACACTCCTCCTATCACCGCACGCCGATCACCATCGAGTCGCTGATTCCGGATGCCCACCCGAACCCATCGGCGATCACCCGAGCGGTCAGCACGCTGACCGCGCTTGCGCTGGCTGAGGTGCCGTTGCGGGCCTCGGCCGCCACCTTGGAGCCGGACGACTTCACCGAGCGCGTCTTTTCCGTCTGGCTGGTACGGCTGATACGCGCCGAACAGGTGGAGCTACCGCCGGAGTTTCGCGCCTTCTACTTCTCCAACCGCCAAAAGGATCTCCACCAGCGGCTGGCCGCGGCGGTGCGCGGCATCGTCGCCGTCGATGGCATCGACCCCGTTGACGCCGCCGCATCGGTCGAGCCCGCCCAGCCGGCCACCGAGGCCGAACGCATCCAAGATGAGATCCTCATCGCGCTGCGCGCCGCCGGAGTCATCTACCGGATGACCTATCGGGAAAGCGGGCTGACCTTTATCTGGATGACGCACAACGGCAAGAGGCAAGAGAACGACTCCCTGCCGCTGGATGTCGCCGCCGCCCGGTTCGCCCCCCACCTGGGCATCACACCCAAGCCGTTGCGCGATGCCGACGTCATCGCCGGCCTGAGCGGATACAACACCCACTGGTGGGCGCACTTCGTGTCCGTGATGGACGACCCTGCCGGACTACGGGATCTCACCTCCCGCGCCAACGGCAGAGGAAACACCGTCACCACCGCTCAGGGTCTGTCCATGGAGGTGCACGCTGCAGACGGCACCCGCCGCGGGGTCGTGCCCTGGGAGCAGATCATCGACCGGTGGATTCGGCCCGGCCTGACTCACGAGCAACGGCACATCCTGGTAGAGGCCATGGCTGCCTACCAGCACTTCATGCAAGGCCATGAAGTATTCACCATCACCGATACCGACAAGCACGCCTCCGCTCTCCTCCGAGAGCTGAACACCTACGCCGCCGCGGTCCGTGATGAGGCGATGGCTTTCGCCGCCCGCACCCCCCTTGGCCCCATCGGCTCACCGTCATCGGCCGGCACTTCGGCGCCCCAGGCGGAGGACCTGTTCTCGTCCGCAGCACACGATGACGAGCAGACGCGCTCGACGACGCACCAAGAAGTGCTGGACCGCATCAGCGAGTTGACGGCCGAGGTCCCCGACCGGTGGGAGACCACCACGGCCCTGTCGCAACTGCGGGCCGGGGACGCGCTGGGATCGCTCCGCCGTGACATGCGGCTGTTCGTCTTGACCGAAGACCCGCGCGATGCCGGCGATGAGGTGATCGTGACCGGCCGCGTCCTGCACCGCGGCGTCTACGCTGAGCCCTCCACGCGGACCATCGCCAAGGACAGCGGCGACCCGCAGCCGACGGTGATGCTGCCGCGCTTCACGCCCTTACCGCCGGAACTCACCTACGACCACCCTCCTTCCGCCGACGCCCCGGTGCAGGAGCAGACCGCCGCCGCAGTGGCGCAGCCCGAGCCCGGCTTCCTCGAGCCGAGAGGGAACACCCTCGCGCTCACCGATGTCGACATCCTCTACGCCATCACCGCCCAGGACTCGCAATTCCTGGCCGCGCTCATCCGCAGCATCGACGACCGCACCGCTCTCAACCATGTGATCTCCGGGCAACACGGATCCAGCGGCCCCCGCTTCGGCGGCCCCGAACCCGGCCTGCACCAACTGATCCAGGTCCAGCGCAAGGGCATACAGATCACGGTGCACGCCTCGGACGGAACCCGGCACGGACTGGTGACGTGGGAAAACCTACGGCAGTGGATCACCCCAGGCCTTGACCCCCGCCTACGCGATGCAATCTTGACCGCCTCATCAGTGCAGAGCCGCTACGTCGCGGCCCGGGAGGTCTTCACCGCGATCGGGGAATCCCACCTGTCTGCAATGGCCCGTCAGGAGATCGACACCCTCCTGCACGATCTGCAGGCCACCCTCCTTGAGCGCGCCCTGCACGCCAACCAGACCAACCCCGACGGACAGGCTCGGCGCACAAGCCGTACACCAACGATCCCGGAAAATGCCGCCACGCTGTTCGACCTCGGCACCGACGCCGAAGCGGATGATCCCTACGCCGCGCCCCTGCAGCGCCTGCGCGATCTTTCAGCGGTCCTGCCCGACCGCTGGCACGACTCCACACCGCTGAGCCAGATCCAGCCAGGCAGCTTCTACAACCACGCGGGCTACGCCGGCGCGGTGTGCCGCATCACCGCGCTTCCCGTCGACCACGGCGAGTACGTCGAGATCACCGGTGAACTGCTCAACGGCGAGGCCGTCACCGGCCGTTGGTACAAAAACAGCACCTCCGCCTCGCGTTCCGGCATCGAGCACACGGTGGAAATCTTGGTGCTGCCGGGTTCTCTTGCATCGCTGTTCCCCTCCGCGCCAGCCGGCACGCCCACCACCTCCATCCACGCTCCGCAGACCACCGCCCCGACCGATCACCTCGAAACCTCACCCGAACCGGCCACGCATGCCCCCGCCGCTGCCAGCCCGGCCGAACCGCTCGCACTGGTCGACTCCGACATCGCCTACGCTCTGCGCCGGCCCGGTTCTCGCTTCCTGGCCGCGCTCATCCGCAGCATCGACGACCACACCGCCCTCAACGATGTGATCTCCAGTCATCGCAGCTTCGGCGATCCCCGCTCCGATGGTCCCGATTCCCAACCGGCCCGGAGACTGTCCATACGGCGCAACGGCATGGAGATCGAAGCTCACGCCCCGGACGGCGCCCGTGCAGAAGTGGTGCCATGGAGTCTCCTGCGCAAGTGGATCACTTCCGGGGTGCCTCCGCACCTACGGCAAACGTTCCTGACGGCATCCTCGGCGGAAACCGCCTACACCTCGGCCTCAACGCATTTCGCCGCCATCGGTGAGCTCGACCTACGCCGCATGGCATTGCAGGAGATCACAACGCTTCTGGAGGACCTGACCGACACCATCGTCGGTCGCATTCTGTATGCCCGCCAAGCGGACGCCTCCACACTGGCCTCGGCGGAGCCTCGAACTCACGTGGCCACCGAAGCTGCGACCACACTGTTTGACCTGAACGAGCAGTCCCCGGCGCCGGAGGCACCTTACGCCGAGCATGTGCAGCGTCTGCAGGAACTCTTCGCGGCCTTGCCGAAACGCTGGTACACCCCTACGCCGATCAGCCAGGTACAACCTGGAAGTTTCTATCTGTACCAGGGCCAAAGCCCATGCCGTATCACCGCGCCCCCCGTCGACCATGACGAGGAGGTCGAGCTGATCGGTGAGCTACTGGACGGCCAACCCGTCACCCGACGCTGGAGCAAAGCCGGCCATGAGGCAGACGCTGAGCGCACGGTGGACATCCTTGAGTTGCCGAGTTCGCTGACACCGTTGTTTCCTGCCGCTCCAGACCATCCCGCCACCACGTCGTTCCACAGCTCCCCGGTCTCTTCATCGGCCGAGCCCGCCACAACAGACCTGCGTCAACAAAGCGACGAATCCTCTTCCCCCGCACCAACCGCGCGAAGTCAACGGGATGCTTACTATCCGACGGCAGGAATCTTCGACGCCAAGGTCACCGGCCAGCTGCGCCAAGCCGCCACCACCCTTCGACAGGTGTTGCGCAACGGCACAGCCGCCGAACTGGATCTTGCCTACGGTGCGTTCTCCGAGGCTGTTCGCGCTCCCCTGGCTGGCTCCTCACCCTTCGATCCCGGTCCGGCAGTCCACGAAGTCGACCGGATGTTGTATCACGCCGCCACGGCGTGCAACGAACGCGCCATCGATCTCATCCTGGCGAGTGCCGCCGTCTACGGGCTCACCGAGGAGGCAGTCGCCCCCCACATCGATAAGCAGCGGAACAAGGTCCGGCCGCTGGAGGGGGTGGCGGCCTACGTCCAGCGCATGGAGTCCTGGGAGCCGGACCAGCTCGACAAGGCCGTGATGGCGTTACACGCCGAGCGCCACACCGAACGCGCGGTCGATCCACGGATTCTGCTGGCCCTGTCGGTCACCCACCCCCACGGTCCCGGGGCGGACTACCTGGCCGGGGCGGATCTGGCCCACACCTGCTACGTGGACAACGACCTCGTGGCAGCGTGGACCGCCGGGGAGGACACTGTGCGCGGCGCTGCTGACTACGCCCGCGCCCGCGCCCATGTGCCGGCTGGCCGACACGACCTGGATCCCGCCGGGTGGGCGGCGCTCGTCGAGGGACTAGATCGTATCTGCGCCTGGCAGCTGACCATGCCCGATCCCGGACGCATCCAAGCGGCCGCGGCCCGTCTGGGGCTTCCCGACGCACCTGCCGGGGCAGAAGGCATGGGGTATGCGCTGCGCCGCGATCTCATCATCCAGACCCGCACCCATCTAGCTCGACTGCTGGCGTGGTCCGATACCGCCTTGCAGGTCGACGTCATGGAGCTGCACGCTCTGCTGGACCACCACGACCGCGCGCCCGAGTTGCCCTCTTCGCGGCGTGCGGAAGTCACCGCAGATGTTTTCGCCCGTCTGATCGCCTGGGATGCGATCTTGATGCATACCGCGGCTACCCGTCCTGACCGGCCGCTGATCGCCGGTCCTGCCTATCGCTCCGGCATCACGCTGGCCCGGCGCCTGCGGGTGGAATCCCGCGACGCGGAGACCTTTGTCGCCACGGTGCGTGCCGCCGACCGCGATGCGTTGATCGGCGCGGCCGACTACGCCCGGGCCCGCGGAATCGATCACCAGCTGATGCCTTCAGGATCCGAGCTGAAAGATGAAGGGCAGCGCTGGCAGAACCTGGCCACCGATATCTGGGCCGCCTTGGGCCTTACTCCCGAGCAGCGGCCCGAACTGCCCGGGCGCCCCCTCAGTGGGCTTTTCTCTGCCGAGCACCTGGCGGCGGAGGCCTCTGCCCCGCCGGACTCACCGGGCGAGACCGCGCCCTCGGATGCCGCAAAGGAGCAGCTTCCCCGCCAGGAGGCTGATTCTGCGTTCACACCGCCGTTCGCCCCCGCGGCCGGAGTGTTCGCCCCAGTGGTTCACCAGCGGCTCCTTCAGCATGCGCTGGCCTATCAAGAGGCCCTGGACAGCCGTAACGCTGCCCACATCGACGAGCGCTACCAGCAGCTGGTCGCCGCGGTGCGGGCCGCGGTTGCCAATCTAGACCCGCCCCGCCAGGCGCTCGAGGTGCGCGAGCGGGACCGCATGCTGGACCAGGCACGCCAGGCGGGAACTGAGGTGGCTGCCGACATCACCCGGCGGATCGCTCTGGCCAACGGCGCCACCACCGCCGAAGCCGACAACTTCGCCCGCCGGCAGCGCCTCACCGCCGAGCCGCTGGCCGGCGTCAGCCGCCTGGCCGCGTTCATGGCCCCCCGGACACCCGCGCAGCTGGACACATCCGCCATGGTCATGCGCGCCCAGCTAGACGTCGGCCTGTTCAGCAACGAAAGTGCCCTGCCAGCGCTGTCGGTGGTCCAAACCCGGCCGCCGAGTCCTGCCTACCTTGCCGGGGCCGACCTCGCCCGGTCCGTGCACCTTCAGCATGACACAGGCGATGCCTGGATCGCCGATGAAGAGGCCCTGCGCGGCGCCGTGGACTACGCCCAGGCGCGCACGGATCTCAACCCCAGCTACGCGCCCGCCGAGGTGCGCGCCTGGGTGCCTACTCGTGACGATCTGACACAGGTGTGGTCCGTTCGCCGCCCCGAGATGGATGCCGCCCGGCTGCACCGCCTGGCCCATGCCCTGCACCTGCCCGGCCTGCCGCTCAAGACGCTGGCCGATCTCACTGCCGTCGATCGCGCCCAGACCGCAGACGCCCGCGACCGGCACCTCACCATGTTGGAGAGCAGCGGTGATGCCGAGTTGCACGCTGAGGGCATGATAATCCGGGCGCTGCTCGATCTACTCACTGACGCCCCGCACCTGTCGGCAGAGCAGCGCCGGGCCTGCTTGGAGCACGTGTTGCTCATCCGGCTTCCCGCATGGGATGCCATCACCGCCCGCCACGCCCGCGATGCCCAGCGCGCGCCGCTGCCGGAGCCGGCCTATCTGCAGGGCGCTGACCTCGCCCGGCGCCTGCATGAGCAACGACCGGACGCCGACGACGCCTGGACCTTCCTGGACGGCTGTGATCCGCAGACGCTGCGCGGCGCCAGTACCTATGCCTTCGCCCGCAGCAGCCTGGTGTCCCTAGAGTCCGCCCCGCAGGAGCAGCCGCCGGTCACGGCGTGGAAGCTCATCGTTGAAAAGATCAGTGAGCACAGCGGCATCACGCCCGGAGCCGCTCCCGCCCCCATGCCTGACCTGGACTCCGTCGCGCCTGTCGACGTGCCCGCCGAACCGGCGTTCCTGCCCGCGCCAGGGGTGTTCGCCTCGGAGGAACACAAGCAGGTGCACGCCGCGGTCACCGCATATCAGCAGGCGTTGGACAGCGACAATCCCTATCGCATCGGCCGCGCTTTGGAAAGCCTGGCCGAAGCGGTGCGCCAGGCCACCGCCACGCTGGATCCCCAGCGGCGCCAAGCCGAACACGACCGAATCATGGAACCCGCCCGGCAGGCATCCCTGGAGGCCGGTGCGGCGATCATCCGCTGGGCCGCCCTGGCCAACGGAGCCAGCACTGATGAGGCCGAGCAGCTCGCCCGCCAGCACTTGGCCGCCCTTCGACCGCTTTCTCCGGCCAGCACGCAGAGCCATTCCCTGCACGGCTACGGCCCGCATCAACTCGATGCCCGCGCCATGGATCTGCGGGCCCGTCTGGACACCAACACCGCCATCGATGAGGTCGCCCTGGCCGCTTTGGCGGTGGCGCAACGCCAACCGCCCAGCCCGGCCTATCTGGCCGGAGCCGCCCTGGCCCGGAACCTGTACACCGCTACCAGCCTGGATGCGGCCTGGCGCGCCGAGCCCGACAGTGTGCGCGGCGCGGTGGACTACACCGCCGCGCGCGCCGCCCTGCACCCCGATCTGACACCTTCCTGGGGGGCGCTGCGTGATCGCCTGGCCCTGGTCTATGACCAGCAGCGCCCCGACATGGACGCCGACCGGCTCCAGCGCATCGCCCGGGCCATCGCCATGCCCGACCCCCCGATCGAACTGCTGGCCTTCTTCACCGACGACGAGCGCACCGCAGCAGCCGCCGAGGTAACCGGTCACGCCCGCGTTCTGGCCGGGGACGATGCGGCCGTGTCCTACGAGGCGGTGCGCCTGCAGGCCGCCCTTGAGCATCTGAGCCGCTGGACGGAGATCGATCCGGCCGGCAAGCGGGCTCATCTGGTACGGGAGCTGCTGGTGTGCGCTCCGGCATGGGACATGGCGGTCGGCCGTACCGCGGCGCTGGAGAACTACTCCCCGCTTCCCGCACCCGCCTACCTGGACGGGATCGCGCTGGCCAAACACCTGTACGCTCAGCGGCTGGACACTCCGGCCCTCGTGGCGCAGATCGACCAGCTGCCGCGCGAGACGCTGCGCGGCGCCGCCGACTACGCCCAAGCCCGGTGGGACGCCCGGCCCATCCCGGATACTCCTGCCTGGCCGCGCGAGGTGGAGCGCTGGCGGCATATCGGCGATCAGATCCGCATCCACGCGGGCTTCATGGCCGAACCAGAAATCGATCTTGAAGCGTTGTACGGGGCCGGCCCGATCCCCAACATTCACCCCTATGAGGTCGAACAGGACACCGAACTCCAGCGCACCTGGCACGACCTGCACGGGTGTGAGCCGGCCACCTGCTCCCTCGGTGATCTCGACGACACCCGCGCCGCACAGTTGCGCCGTGCCCTGGACATCACCGGCCACCTCACCGAGCTCGGCATCCCCACCGGCAGCCACGCCGTGGCTTGGGAGGCTGACACGCGCACCCTGTACGTGCGCTGGCAGCCCGCAGGCTCAGAGGCGCCGTGGAGTTTCCCCGTCGACGACAGCCCCGGAAACGTCCAGATCTACCGGGGCGATCAGCTACTGCTCACCGCATCGCTGGCCATCTCGGCGGCCACGCCTCCCGAACAGGCCGCCCGCGCGTTCCACGCCTTCCTGATCGAGACCGCAGGCCTACCCGACCTCAACCGGCCCGACCGTCCGACCGGAGTCCCGCAAGCAGAAGCCGACGCCGATCCGGGTGAGCAGGCCCGCCAGCGGCTGACGGCGCTGGCCGCCAGCGCGCACCTGGTCCCCTCGCCGCAGGGGCACATGCTGGTCGCCGGCGATGAGAACAGCCTGCAGATCGTGACCTCTTTCGCCGGCCTGCAGATCGTGCCCGCCGCACTTCTTGAGGGCCGATCCGTCGAAGAAACGGCCGAGCTGGCCGCCGTAGTGGAAAGTCAGCTGCGCGACGGTGAGGACCAGCCGTTCCCCTGGCGGCTGACCGACCACACCACGCACACCGGCTGGACTTCGGCGCGCGGTCTCAATCTGCACCGTGACGTCATCCACCTGATCGCCCGCTACGACCGCCAGCACGGCCGCAGCCACTCCATCGCGCTCACCCACGACAACGAACGCATCTGGGCCGAGCACCACACCCGCCAAGGCCGCCCGCTCGGACGGATCGACCGCCACGACATCCGCCCTGGCGACCGGCTGCGAATCATCGGTGATCGCGGCCGCGGCTGGCACTTCGATGAGCGCGAGGTCCTCATCGAGGCGGCCGAGGACGCGGTCCGCCAGCTCGGCGCACGCGGCACCGAAATCGACATCACCGGCGACGACGGCCGCACTCTGACCCTTACCCTCACCTCCGCCGATGCCCTGATCCGGCTCGGCGACCTGTGGGCGCTGCCCGACGCCACTTCCTCGTCCTCCCCTGCAGGCGCCGAAACCGGCCCCGGGGTGAAGGACGTCCCTTTCATCGATCCAATCGAGATCGTCGATCTCCAGCCCCAGCAGGAAGTCCCTGCCACAACTCCGACAGCGGCGCAGCACGCCTTTGAAGGAGGCGGAGCGCCCTCCGCGCACCACACCCCTGTCAAGGCGATTCCGTTTGAATGGGCGCTTGAAGGCAAGCAGCCCGGCAGCGAGTACGACTACGAACTGCTGTCTTCAAGCAACGACCGACTATCCCAGGTGTTCGAAGGGATCAGAGGCCGCTACCCCATGGCTGTCTCCGTCGGACTTCCTCAGGTGACCGTCACGGTTGCGGCGACCAAAGACGGCGAACACATCTCTCAGTATGTGATCATGGCAATTCAGGATTGGTCCGGGCACCGGGATGCCAATAATCGCCGGATTGCCTACACCCGCTGGTTCTACGTTCCCTACGAAGAACTGGCGGCACACCGAGTGTCGTACGAGGCGCTTTATCACGCCTTCACGAGCCTGCCCGCGACTCCGACGCCTCCGCTAACGGTGAACGTGCCGCAGCTCGATCCGGCCACCTTCGCATCCGGACCCGATGCAATATCCGCAGCATCGCTCCTGATGACGGGTCGGCCGGTCTGCATTGTGGGCGCGGAGAACGTCGCGATAATCGAGCGGTTGCGCTTCCTGGATACCGTCGCTGCTCTTCTTCCGTACGGCATGCGGGCCAAGCTGACAGCGGCCACATGGACCAGCAGCACGACGACACATAAGATCCGGCTGTTCTTCGCTCGGCATGCCCCAGAAGGCGCCTATGCGATCACTTGGGGGCGCGGGGCTCAGATCACCCAACGCGACGACCCTGCGGGGATCTACTATGACCTGCTGACCCGCCTGGATACCCAGCTCCCCGACGTTCTCGCCGCGCTCGCCGGGAAGACTGATCCGCTGTCGTTCACCGCAGAGGACCGGTCCACCATGGTGAGGCTACTGGAGCACATCGGTGACCGAGAACTCACGCACGGCCCCGAGATCGACGCCACCGATGAAGACGGCCGCCCCGCCAGGATTACCCCCACCTCCGCGCTCGCCACCGAGCTGCGGCGCACCTGGCACGAACTGCACGGCTGTGACCCCGCCCACTGCTCGCTGGGCGATCTCGACGACATCCGCGCCGAGCAGTTGCGCCGTGCCCTGGACATCACCGCTCACCTCACCCGGCTGGGTATCTCCGCCGGCAGCCACGCCGTGGTGTGGGAGGCCGGCAGCCGCACCTTTCGCGTGCGTTGGCAGCCCCCGGGACAGGATCTGCCGTGGAGCCTCACCGTCGACGACAGTCCCGAACGGGCGATGGTCCACTGGGGCAATCAGTGGCTGCTCACCGGATCGCCGAAGATCTCGGCAACGACGCCTCCCTCCGAGGCCGCCCGCGCCTTCCATGCTTTCCTGATCACCACCGCTGGCCTGCCCGATCCGGCAACTATCCTGCGTGCCGGATCTGCTCCTGCCGGTGCCCCCGAGACGAATATCGCCGACGACGCCGCAGCCGACGAGGTGGCGGTTGAACGGCCATCGGCGCTGAACGACGTCAACAATGCAGCAAGTGCCGGGCTGTCACGGGCAGAAGTCCCGGCCGCGGGCGCCGATCCACAGGACCGGCAGACGCTCCCCGCCGCACTCGCCGAGCAGGCCGCAGCAGCTGAACCTGTCCTGCCGCCAGCAGGTGCGATCGGTTTCAGCCGCGACACTCTGGACATCGGTGACTTCATCGAGGTCGACGGCGTGTGGCACCGTGTCCGGCGGCTCAACACCCTGTCGGTCACCGCCGACAATCAAGCAGGCGCCTCCCCCCGCCACAGCTATGACCGCATCGGCCGGGTCCGCCGTCCCCACCCGGACGGCACCGCTCCCACCGGCCCCCGCTGGATGCGCCAGGCCTTTGCCCTACCTATTGACGCCGTCCGGCACGCTCGCCGCCACTCCGACGACCAGCACCTGACCTACCGCGTCTACCGGCGCGACAACGTGTTCGTCGCCGACACCGAGCCCACCGACCGGCCGCACTACACAATCGACCAGGGCATATGGGCCCGCGTCGTCAACAACACGGCCGAGCCGGTGTCCGGGCCGCCCGATTGGAAGGCCCTGACCGAGCTAGCCGACAGCGTCGCGGCGGCTCCCGTCCCACCGGCTTCAGTGGATCCCGCCCCGGAGCAAGCCGCGCCGGCGAGTGCCGCCGCCAGCGAAGGCACCGCCGCCACCCCTGCCGTCCCCAGCGAAGCCGGCGACCCCGCCGTACCGGAGCAGCTGCGATCGGCTGAGGAGCTACAGCAAGCCTGGCACGACGCTCACCAGCACATCTACGAGTGCACACCGGACGCCTGCCCGGCCGGCCCCTTGGCCGAGGACCTCCTACCGGATCTGCAGCACGCGCTGAAGATCGACGATGCGCTCGCCCGGCGCAGCATCCCCAACGGCCAGCATGAGGTGATCTGGGATGATGAGGTCCAGGGGTTCGGTGTCAGCTGGCGCCCGGACCGGCGCAGGCGTCGCTGGACGGTGTACGTCAAGGCCGATGGCGGCGGCATCTTCCCGATCATGTACGGCGATGCGTGGGCCGACGCCGGACTTCGTCTGACCAGCGCCACGCCCGTCGACGAGGTCGCCGCCCGCTTCCACGGCTTGTTGATCCGGCGCGCCGGTCTGACCGATTCCACCTTCTCAGCCGCTGAGGCCTCTCCTCCACCGGTACTGGAGGCCTCTCCTGTACTGGCGTCGGAAACGGCGGAATCGGCCAGCAGCCTGGCCCCGCCACAGGCGGTCGCGCTTGCGGCCGATTCCGAGGACATGCCTGCACCGCCCGGCCCCCTGGCACGCCAACTCGTCATCAGCGACACCAGCACCCCGCCGACGGTGTCGGGCACCGCCTTCAATGACCCACCGGCGCTGCGTCAAGCCCTCAAAGACAACCGCTTCGGGTGGAAGAAGGAGCGTCGGACATGGGTCTATGAAGGCCCCCCGAGTGATACCGGCCGTCATCTGGCCGAACTGCGCGCGGCCATCGCCAAGCTGGACCGCCAGCATGCCCGCAACGCCGCAGCGGCCAAAGCCAAAGCCGAGGCGGCCAAAGCCAAACCGTCCTACCCGCCCACCGCCCAGCAGCAGGCCATCATCGACGCCTGCATGCAAGGCTTGGACGCCGTCGTCCCGGCTCTGGCCGGCACCGGCAAGACCTCCACGCTGCGCCTGGTCGCGCACGCGATGGCCGAGGCCAACCCGACTAAGAAGATCGTCTACTTCGCGTTCAACCGCGCCATCGCCGATGAGGCGCAAGGCGTCTTCCCCGGCAACGTCACCGCCAACACCGCGCACTCCTTCGCCCGGGCCGGGCTGATCGACGGCACCTACAAAAAGAAGATCAAGAACGTGGACAAGGGGGTGCGGCTACCCGCCGAGCAGGCCGCTCTGCTGGGAATCCCCGCGGTCTTCATCGCCGACGGCCAGGAGGTCACCGGGGAGGAAGCCGCCCGGCTGGCGATGGCGACGGTACGGCGCTACCGCGAGAGCGGCGATGAGCAACTCAGCGCCAAGCACCTGCCGCATGACCTGCCCCAGACCTCCCAACTGGCGGCCGCGGTGTTGGAGTACGCGCATGCCGCCTGGGCCGACATCACCGACCCGGCCGGGAAGCTGCTCTTCGAACACGACGACTACTTCAAGCTCTGGGCTCTGGGCCAACCGCTTCTGCCCTACGACATCATCTTCTTCGACGAGGCGCAGGACATCAACGGCGTCCTGATGAAGGTCATCAAAGCCCAACCGGTGCAGACCATCGTGGTGGGCGACTCCAACCAGAGCATCTACGGCTTCCGCGGCGCCATCGACGCCCTGGAGGGCTGGCCCGCCGATGTGACGCTGCCGCTGACGCAAAGCTGGCGATTCGGCCCCGCCGTCGCCGCGGCCGGAAACCGGTTCCTGACCTTGCTCGGCTCGCCGTTCCTGCTGGAAGGCAACCCCTCACTGGACACCCGCATCGGCGAGGTGCCCGAACCGGATGCGGTGCTGTGCCGGACCAACGCCGGCGCGATCGCGATCGTCGTGGAGAGCCTGGAAGCGGGCAAGCGGGTGGCCATGGTCGGCGGCGGCGAAGCCCTCAAGGGCATCGCCCGCGCGGCCCAGGACCTGAAAAGGGGCCGCCGGACCAAGCACCCGGAGCTGGCTGGCTTTCGCACCTGGGATGCCGTGCGTGAGCACGTGCGCAACGATGACGACAACCAGTCCTTGAAAGTGTTCGTGAACCTGGTGGAGCGCTACGGCGCCGAATCGCTGATCCAGACTCTCGATCGGCTGGTCGATGAGAACGTCGCCGATGAGGAGCTGGCGGCGCAGCTGGTGGTCTCCACCGCGCACAAGGCCAAGGGCCGCGAATGGGACCACGTCAAGATCGCCAATGATTTCCGGGTGCCCAACTTCAGCCAGGACAACGGGCCGATCGTCATGCCCTCGGCGGAAGACCTCCGGCTGGCTTATGTGACGGTCACCCGGGCACGGCACAGCGTGGACCTGGGATCGCTGGGGTGGATCCTCAACGATCAGCTCGTGGCCGAGGTCAGGGCCAAGCTGTCTGAAGGCCGCAGCCTCGAGCGGCCGATGCCGGCCGTTCCGCAAGCGGCGCAACAGCAGGCCTCCATGGCCGGTGAATCAGCACAGGTGCACGACGCTTCTTCGGCCGCTGCTGATTCCCCGAAGCACCGCACCGGCGTTGCTCCCGCTGAAGCGCCGATAGCAGCCCGCCACGCCGAACCTTCGCGCCCCGGCCTCGACGATCAAGCCGCTGTCCCCGTGGCATCCTCGGGGTCCTGGCCCGCACCACACGGCGGCCACGCCGAACAAGAGAAGCTCCGTCGTCAGCATCGGCAGCAGGCCGACGAGCGTGCCCGGGCGTTGCCCGAGCGCATCGCCGCGTTGCCGGATCCGACCGGTGCTCAGCAGGCAGCCGGGCGGCGCATGGCCGAACTGCTGGTCTCCATCACGGCCGAGGATGCCTTCGAGGTGCCCGACTCCTGGGCGGTCGTCTCCGACTACCTCAGCGATGCTGGCCAGCGCGGCGTTGACGGCGCGGAAGCCCTGTATACCGAGGTCGTCGCCCTGCTGGAGCAGGAAGGGTACGAGACGCCCAGCCCGCAGCTGCGCCGCCAACGGGCGTCCTGGGCCGCCATGTCCGATGCCGAGCTTCTGCAGGCCTACATCGACACCCCGACCGACCAGCCCGCTGCCCGCGAAGGCATCGAACAGGTGCTGCACGCGCGCGGCTGGGATGCCGCCTCCGCCCAACCGCACCGCGGGAGCGCGCATCACCTCACCGACGCCCAGCATCCTTCCGAGGCGCTGGTGGGCCGGCGCGTGGCCTACAACGACGGCACCACCCGGGTCCTGGGGTTGCTGGCCCGTGACGTCGACGGTGACTTCGTGCTCACCAATCGCTCTGACGGAGATCGCAGCAGCATCTACCTGAATGCAGGCGATTTCATCGGCCTCGTCGCTGCCGCTGACCCGACGCTGGCCCACCTGGAGCCGCAGGAGTTGCTCACGCCCGAGCTGGCCGCGCGCTTGGCCGGCCTTGAACAATTCATGCAGCAGTTGTGGGAGGACGGGCGCCGGTTCGACGATCCGGAGTTTCGCCGGTGTTTCCTCGATCACCGCCGGGCGGCTGAGCTCTGGCAGGAGCGTCCCGATCGGAGTACCCCAGAGCCGGTCATCACCGACCTGTTGCCGCTGCCTGAGCTGGGGCTGGAGTCGCCGGCGTCGAGGGTGGGGTATGAGCATGAGACCGCCCACGACGATGGCGTTGGCGCCCTCTCTGCATCGCCCAGCGCTGGCCGGCATCCGGCGTCAACGGCCCGCCGGCGCTCCCCCGGCCCGGGGAGCGCCTCGCCGGGTGCCACTATGGACGGTCCAAGCGCATCTTCCGAAGGTAAGGATCACATCGATGGTGATGAACCGGTACGGGATCAAAGCCCTGAAACACTGGCAGAAGTGGCTGCCGGCGCTTCTGGAGACGATTCCGAACCCGGAGGAGTTCTTCACCGATCTGGGCGAGCGGGCGGCAGAGGAGATCGAAACCCTGGTACAGAGCAGCCCGCCTCCCTCCAGCGACAGCTTCATGGAGAACCTGGGTCGGGCGAACATGACCCGTCACCTGGCCGAACAGCAAGTGATGCAGACGCTGATCCTGGTGGATCCCGAGGACGAGCAGCGGATCCAGGCTCTACTGGACTGATCCGATTTACCCCGCGCACCCAAGACGATCTCGCCCCATCCGGGGACATGGCTCGGGTGCGAGCCAACCTGCGGGCCTTGGAACTGCTGCAACGCCTGCAGCGCGAGGCACGCCCCGCCACCGCCGATGAGCAGCAGATCCTGGCCCGTTGGTCAGGATTCGGCGCGGTGGCCGAGAAGGTCTTCAAAGAACGGCACGTCGATTTCGACTTCGCCCGCGAAGCGCTGGAACGGCTGCTGACGACCGAGCAGATCGCTGAGCTGCGCCGCAGCACGCAAAACACTCACTACACCGACGCCGCGATCGTGCGGCAGATGTGGACGGCTCTGCGCCGTCTGGGCTTCGACGGCGGGCTGGTGCTGGAGGCCGGCTGCGGCATCGGCAACTTCATCGGCCTATCGCCTACCGACACCGCGCATCCCACCACGATGGTGGGCATCGAAAGGGAATCGATCGCTGCCGACATCGCCGCGGCGCTGTATCCAGATGCGATCATTCGCAACGAGAGCTTCGCCGACACCCATGTGCGGGCCGGGACCTTCGATGCCGCGATCGGCAACGTACCGTTCGCCTCCACCGCGCTGAGCGATCCCCGCTACAACGCCGGTCGCCATTCCATCCATAACCACTTCATCATCAAGTCACTGCGGTTCGTCCGCGAGGGCGGCATCGTCTGCTTCATCACCTCCCGCTACACCATGGACGGGACGACCAAGGGAGCGGCGGCCCGCGCCGAGATCGCCCAATACGCCGATCTGGTGGCCGCCATCCGGCTGCCGAATGGCGCCCACCAGCGGGCAGCTGGCACCGACGTGGTGACCGACGTGCTGGTCTTCCGGCGTCGCGAAGCCGGCCGGGAGCCGGATCCGGTGGCCTGGCACAACACCGTGACATTGGAACGCGATGGCCAGAGCATTGAGATCAACGAATATTGGCGCGACCACCCAGAGATGGTGCTGGGTGAGTTCGGCATCGGGCACGGCTCCCACCATGAGGCCGAATTGCAGGTCCGGCCGACCGGGGATCTGGATGCGGCGCTGGCGACGGTGCTGGAGCGCGTCGTGGCCAGCGCGGCAGAGCGCGACCTGACGGCCAGCGCCCGCCCGGACACGGCTCCGCCGGTGAATCTGGACGAGGTGCGGCTGGGCAACACCCGCGAGGCCCGCTTCGAGGGCTTCATCACCGCTCGCAGCGATGGTACCTTCACCCGGGTCGTCAACGGCTTCGACGAGCCCCTCACCGTGCCCAAGAGCCAGATCAAAGAGTTCCGGCAGTTGCTACGTCTGCGTGACACCGCGGTGGCGCTGCTGGAAGCCGAGGCGGCCACCGCAGAGACCACCCCGGAGATCGACGCGCTGCGCCAACAGCTCAACCACCGTTATGACGCCTACCAGGCCACCTACGGGTTCCTCAACCGCAGCACCATTCAGCATCGCACCAACAAGCAGACCGGACAGGTCACCGAGATCAAGCGCCGCCCCGCGGTACTCACCCGGCTGCTACTGGATCCTTTCGGCGCCACCGTTCAGGCGCTGGAGCGCTTCGACGCCACCACCGAAACCGCCACCAAGGCCGACATCTTCCGCCGCCGTGTGGTTCCATTCCGTACACCGCGCACCCACGCCGACACCCCGGCAGACGCGCTGGCCATCTGCCTGGACGCTCACGCCGAGGTTCGGCTGGAGGTGATCGCGCGCCTGCTCGGCCTCGACGGAGAGCAGGCCGCCCGGGAGGCGCTGGGCACTTTGGTCTTCGATGATCCCGACAGCAGGGAGCTGGTGCCGGCCCCGGCGTACCTGTCGGGAAATGTGCGCGTCAAACTCAAGCAGGCCCAGCAGGCCGCCGAACGCGACCCGGCGTTTCAGGTCAACGTCGACGCCCTGACCGCGGTCATCCCCGAAGACCTGGGCCCGGCCGAAATCGAGGCCCGTCTGGGCTGCATCTTCGTCCGACCCCACTACGTCCAGCAGTTCCTGCGCGAGCTGCTGGACGATGA
This sequence comes from Streptosporangium sp. NPDC048047, assembly GCF_040653115.1. Classification (NCBI taxonomy): domain Bacteria; kingdom Bacillati; phylum Actinomycetota; class Actinomycetes; order Streptosporangiales; family Streptosporangiaceae; genus Streptosporangium; species Streptosporangium sp. NPDC048047. The sequence continues at coordinate 47,831 of NZ_JBEZNH010000044.1, forward strand.
GAACCTGACCGTCACCCGGGAGAAGGGCTCCTGGAAGGTCCAGGGCGATAGCCGCTCCAGCGTGCTGGCAACCAGTACCTGGGGAACCAAGAAGGTGCCTGCCGGCCGCCTGGCCGAGACATTGCTCAACCTGCGTGCCATCCGCGTGACGAAGAAGTCCCCAGAGGACAAGGTAGTTCCCGATCATGAGGAAACCGAAGCCGCCCAAGCCAAGGCTGAAGACCTCAACGAGCGCTTCAGCACATGGGTATGGGAAGACGTACAACGCGCCGATGACGTCGCACGCCTGTACAACTGGCACCACAACGCGATCGTGCTGCGCAGCTACGACGATGTGCAGCTGTCGCTGCCCGGGCTGAACGAGACGATCACTCCGCACCCCCACCAGATCGCCGCGGTCGCCCGGATGATCTATGAGCCGTCAGTGGGCCTGTTCCATGACATGGGTGCCGGCAAGACCCTAGAGCAGATCATCGGGGTCATGGAGCTCAAACGACTCGGTTTGATCAACAAGCCGGTCATCTGCGTTAAGAACCATATGCTGAACCAGATCCGCGATGAGTTCCTGTGGGCATATCCGCAGGCGAGGATCCTATGTGCCGACAATGATGACCTTGCTGATCGTTCAAGCAAAGAAACCATTCCCGGAAAACGCCAGCGGGAGTTCATCGCCCAGTGCGCCACCGGCGACTGGGACGCCGTCATCTTGACCCGCTCGGCATTCGAGAAGATCGCCATGACCGAAGACTCCCAAAAGGAGTACCTCACGTGGCTGAATGAGATGGTCGCAGCCGCTACAGAAGCGGCCGAGGGCGAATCCGACGAGCGCAGTATTAAGGAATCCGCCACCGCGCTGGAAAAATTCGAGGAGCGCGCCAAAGACAAGCTAGCGCACACCAAGTACGGCGGCCTGTCGTGGGAGCACACTGGAATCGACTACATCTGCTACGACGAATCCCAAGACCTGAACAACTTGTTCACCCCTTCCAACGTCCAAGACCAGATGATCCCCGGTTCGGCTCGCGCGTTCGACGCCGAGATGAAGATCCGCTACACCCGCGCCCGCTACGGCAAACGGGTCGTCACCTTCGCCACTGGCACACCTGTTACCAACAAGATCATTCAGATCCACGTCGTGGAGCGCTTCCTGCGCCCAGACCGACTGGAGGAGGCTGGGTTCGACACCCCGGACTCCTGGCTGGGCACCTACGCCACGCAAAAGACCCGGCTGGAGTTGAAGGCCAACGGTGCTTATGAGCCCAAGAGCCGCTGCACTCAGCTGGTCAACGTCCCCGAGTTGCTGCTTACCTACCACGAAGTCGCCGACATCAAAGGCTATGACGATCTGGGCTTGGAACGACCTGCTCTCACCGGCGGAGCCCCTGAGATCATCCCCATCCCGCCCTCTGCCGAGCTCTTGGATTACCAGGCCGGTGTGCTGGAACCGCGCTACCGCGCCGCCAAGGGCGCTCGCCGTGAAAAGGGGATGGACACGGTCGTCTCCGTCATTCAAGACGGCCTTAAAGCCGCTCAACATCTCGGGTTGGTCTACCGCGGTACCAAAGAACCGCAAAAATTCAGCTTCATCGCCGAGGAAATCTACCAGCAGTGGCTGCTCCATAAAGACGACGACCACTACGTCACCAAGGAGGGCGAACCGGATCCGGTCAAGGGCAGCTTGCAGCTGGTGTTTTGCAACATGGGTGTGCCCGGTGGAGCCAGCCTTGACCTTTATGATGAGCTGCGGGAGCGACTGGTCTCCAAGGGAATGACTCAGGAACGGATCCGTTTCATCCATGAGGCCACCAACCGGCGACAAAAGGCAGAACTGTTTTCCGCTTGCAATGCCGGCCATGTCGACGTGCTGATCGGCAGCACCGAGAAGATGGGTGTCGGCACCAACGTCCAAAAGAGGGTTATTGGCATCCACAAGGTCCATGGACACTGGCGGCCCGACTACCATGAGCAAGAAGACGCCCGTGGACGCCGTCAAGGAAACCAGAACTCAGAGATATTCATCAAAATCTATCGGACCCAGCGCTCCTACGAACCATTCCGCGATCAGGCTTGCGAGCGTAAATCCGACTTCTTGAAGTACTTGAAGAAGCGCGATCCGAGCGTACGCACCTTGGAAATCCCTGACGGGGACACCATCATGTACGCGCAGATCGCCTCAGTCGGCGCCGACGATCCCCGCATCATGGAAAAAGCACAACTGGAAGCCGATCTCAAACAACTGAAGCGACGCCGCAGCCAGCACGCCCGGGATCAGAACAACCTCCGCCTCACCATCGCCAAACGCGAGGACGAGATAAATACTCGGAAACGAAGAATAGGCGTCATCAACAAAGCGATCGATAGGCGCATCCCCACCGCCGGCAACGCCTTCAGCATGGAAGTCGACGGCGTCACGTACACCAAGCGAACCGAAGCGGCCGAACGTCTTCGCCAGTTGATCACTACCCGCATGAGATATCACAAGAGTTCATCGGTCTACGAGACCGCTGTCGGCGAGATCGGCGGCTTCCGAATCATCGCTCATCTCATGTCCGGCGTGGAAATGTCTGTCATGCTGAGCCTGGAAGACTGTCCGGGGGATTCCGTGTTCCTGGATCACCGGAATCTACCGGGCGGCTCCGGAATCGTCATTAGGCTCGAAAACAAGCTCTCGGCTCTGGAAGAATTACGCGAAGTCGCAGAAAAGCAGGTCGCGGAATTCGAGAATGATATCGTCAACGCTACTGCCTCTATCGGCAAGCCGTTCCGGGAAGCACCGAAGCTCAGCGAGCTGGAAAAACGCCTTAAAGCGCTGGATGAGGAGCTGAAGAAGGATCATGCCAAGGAGGGCGGGACAGCCTCTTCCGGAGGGTCGGTTATGTCACCCGCCCGTGCGGCAGCACATGCCCACGCGCTGACCGTTGCCCAAGGTCTGCAGGCACCTGACGCCGAGGAGTTCGCGACCTGGTTCGCCGCCCGCTACGGCGACCAAGACCCGGGTAAGCAGCCGCTGGTCATGCAGGCCTACACGGAGACCTGGTTGCCGAGCCAACCTGATAGCCACCCGGTCAAACAGCGGCAGCGAGACGGCGGGAAGGCTTCGGCCTCCGTAGGCGATGAGCACACCGAGGATGCTGCACCGGTCGTTGCGGTGGATCGAGGGTCCCCCGACCCGGCGCCGACGGCCCAGCCTGACCGCTCCGCATCCCCTGCCGCGCAGAGCACACTCGAGGAGCGCGTTTACCGGATCACTCCGGCTGACGGCTCGCCGGTGAGTTACCTGCGTGAGCACGAGCTGCTCATCGACTTGTTCCAGGCCGTCAACGACGGTCTGGTGCGCGTGCACATCCCGGTGGCCACCCGCATCGAGGTCGCCTACCTGAAGAATGGCCTGATCGGCGGCGAGGACTTCACCGCGACCGTGCTGGTGCCCGAGCTGGCGGCGCTGTGGCGGGAGGCCAACCCTGCCCCGCCGTCCGCATCCGGTGCCCCGGAGGAATCGCCGGACGTCGAGGTCTATTGGCGCCTGCTGCACAGCGCCAGCCAAGACGAGCAGCTCCGCAGCTACGTCCACGCCCACCCGGACCTTCCGCTGAGCACGCTGCTGTTGCTGGAGCGCTGGACCAACAACCAGTCCCTGGACGGCTTCCCCGACGTGCCCGAGGACTTCCGCAACCGCTACTGGAGCGACCAGGCCTTCCGCGACAACATCGAACAGCTGGCCACGCTGCAGCTGTATCGCGTCTTTACCGACGGGGCCGAGGACCTGGTCTACGACAGCACCCGGCATACCGGTCTCGGGGACGCCTGCCGCGCCGCGGCCGAGCGGGCGCGCATCATCGACCGCGTCTGCTACGTCTTCCCCTCCGATGAGCGCTTCGCTGCAACCACGTTCGCCCCCGCAGGGGGACACCTGGCGATCACCCCTGATGGCCGATGGACCTACCAGCACGCAGGTGCCTTCCTCACACTGGCCGGCGCGCCGCAGCAATTCCCGCCGCCCGTCCGAGAGATGCAAGCGGCACCAGAGGTTGACTACCGGTCACTGGCGGTGCTGCACGACCCGTATGAGTCCGGCGCCGAGATCGCCGCGGGCCGCATCCGGATCCAAAGCGACCTGGTCACCGTCATGCAGACGGCAACGCCTCACCAGGTCACCGAGGAGACGATCGGTGCCGCGATCGAGGAACTGCGCGATCGGCTGGTGCGGCAGGTGACGGCTTTCGCCGCGGGCACCGACCGCGATGCCATCACCACCGCATGCGCCGCCATCAACGCCCTCGCCTCGGCCCTGCATGATGCCGCAGCCGGGGCCCTGGCCCGCGCTGCCAGCCAGATGGCTGAGCACGCCGCCCAGCACGGTGCGCGCCTGTACGCCATCCCGGCCGACCAGGCTGAAGCGCTGATGACCCAGTCGCAAAAGCACAGCGCCACTGACGAGAAGGTCCGTCTCGCGCTCAGGCAGCTGGACGCTCCCCCAGAGCCGTACTTCGACGGCGGAATCAGCTCCTTCGAACGCGAGAAGGTCATCGGACAGCTCCGGACATGGACCTATCTGTACGGCCACTCCAGTACCGCTGACCGGCTGCACGCCGGTGCCCTGAAACTGATCTACCTCACCGTCATGGAAAAGGACGTCGACCGCCGCCAACTACATGTGGCGCTCAAGTGGTGGCATCAGGTCCGCACCTCCGCGCTGCAGGCCGGCCTCAGCTGCCGCGATGACGACGAGCGTCAGTTGCTGTGCGCCATCGCGCGCGGCGCGGCCACTCACCACGCGCGCCTAGACGCCTATCGCCTCGCCGCCGACGACAGCCCCCCGTACGGCAGCGCGGCAGAGTACCTGGCCGGCCTCCAACAGACCGCGGACGCCTACCAGGCCTGGACCACCAGCACAACCGGAAAGCTGCTGACCGCCTCAGGCAAACGCACCCGGGAGGCGAAGCTCGAAGCGGTCGTCGGCGCCGCTCAGCACTTCACCGCCGCCCATTTCGCGGCACGCTGGAATCCCGCCGAGGGCGAGCACACCCTCGATGCTTTCCTTCATGACCACCTCAGCCGAGCTGAGCAGGCCGCGCACAGCGCCTATCAGATCGCCTTGGAGCTGGCCTGGCCCAGCCCGGATAGCTATACCCGACCCGGCCGGGGTGGCTATCAAACCCCCGCCGATCGCGCGCTCCACAAGGCGATGATCGAAGCCTGGTACCGCCACGCAGCACGGATTCGCGCCGTCGGTAATAATCCTGCTTTCCTCGCTGACCTCAAGGCCGCGCTACTCGCCTCTGCCCCGATATCCACTGCGACGGCCCCGTTGGCGCCTTCGGCCGCGTTGTCTTCACCGCAACCCGCCGCAGACGTTGCCGATCTTGAGGTGCACGTGCGGGCCGCTCGCGACGAAATCCTGGCCCTGACACCGGCGGAACCCCGCATCGCCCAAGCGGCACGCGACACAACCGTGCAGAGTCAGCAGGACATACCAGCGGAGGGTGACTCACCCTCCACGCCGTCCCTCTCCTCGGACCGCCTGACCGCAGGAGAGGCCGGCGACACCGTCAAGGAAAGCGACATCAACCGCCCGCCGCACGTCGCCGACGACACCTTCGATCCCCTCACGACCCCTTTGGCCCCATTGCCGGAACGGCCGACGTTCTCCACACTTGCCGAGGCGCGCAAAGCATGCCAGAGACCCCTGCCGGCGTTCAGTACGGCCCTCGCCCCGGGCGGTCGTCATGTCACTGGCAAGGACTACCGGCACAGCCGTCAGATTCGCATCTATCAGCTGCCCGAAGGGAATCTCGTCGACTCTGCGACCTACCCGACCCAAGAGCGCGCGCACCGGGCCGCTCTACGCCTGGTGCGGGAAGAACAGCGTGACGACATTCGCCAGCTGGCCGGGAACGCAAGCCCGGGGCCGTACGCGGACGTCACCTCCGAGGAAGGGGTCGACATCGCGCTGGAGCGGATGCAGCAGGCCGCGGCCGCGATTGAGGAGGCATGGGCAGTGTGGGCGCGTTCATCGGCGCGTACCAACCTGAACAACTCTCGTGCCGGGCGTGCCGCTAACAAGGCGCTGGATGAGGCCTGGGCCCGTCGTCGCCCGCAGGGTGAAAAGCCCGACCATGGGCGGCGCATTCACGGGCATCTGCAAGTGCATCGTGCCGCCCTGGCCGCGCTGAAACAGCTGAACGACGAGGGCACGTCACTTGTCTCAGGTGATGATGCGGCTACGGGTGAGGAACTGCAGCGCTTGGCCCAGCTCACCGGATGGGATGCCCACCGGGCGCTGGCCACGATCGATACCCGGCGTGAGGTCATCGACCAAACCAAGCAGGAGGCCAATCAAGCGGCGGTGGAGGCGGTAGGCCGTACTCTGGCCGTACCGTCCAATGATGTCACCGGCGATGCCGCCGAACCTTCCACGGCACCGCTCAGCGCTGATCCCGTGGAAGGCGAAGAGGGCTACCATTACGCGATCATCAACGAGCGCGTCATCGTCTACGGTCCCGACCACACGCCCATCAGCACGGCCCCTGCATTCGCCTCATGGTCACGTCAGGTGGCGGTCGGAACCGTTGACGGGCAGCGCGTCGCTGGACGCGGCACCGCCGAGTACGCGCGCAATGCCGCCCGCCAGCACCGCGCCAGCACCCGACCTGACGGCGAGCGGGACCGGGTCTGGATCGAGATCGTGCCAGACGAGCAGGCCAAGATAGGTTATGTCGTCGTGGTACGCGGCACTATCAAAAACGACCCCGATGATGTCCGAGCGGTCAAGACGGTCGGCCACTTCAAATGGTCGGGCCGGCGCGAGGGATGGGTGAGCGTTCGCACTTGGAACCCCGGTACCTGCGATGCGAACTTCGCGGCGTTGCTGGCCGAGTTCACCGCTCAGAATCGATTCGTCCTCGTCCAGGACCACACCGCCATCACCGTAACCGCCGGTGCGCCCGGCAGCGGGCCGCAGCAGGCGGCAGGAACATCACGCGACCTGGCCGACTCTCCTGGCGAGCACGCGGCACACCCCGTTCCTGCCGAGCAGGAATCCAGCAACGCTGGCAGTGCTCACGACCACGAAGTGCACCTGCTGGCATGTCTGTTCACCGACCCTGGGCAGATTCCTGCGGTCCGCCAGGTACTGGAAGGCCCGGAGGACTTCACCGATCCTGAACTCGGCCGCCTGTACGCCGCCGCGTTGCGACTGCACGACCGAGGCGAGCCCATCGACATCGAGGTCGAAACGCAGCATGCCCCGGTGACCTCCAACGTCGAACAGCTCAAAGCCGCCATGCACGCACTCACCCGCGGGCAGTCCGCTACTGCGCTTCCCCATGCCCTCCAAATAGCCGAACTCGCCGCCACTCGGCTCACCGCCGACTATGCCGCTGCACTATCAGCACCTGCGCGGCCCTACCAGTGGGAAGGACCGGTCTCGGTCGCGCTGGCCCATGCCGCCAGCCGTGCCCACGACAACGGCCAGTCGCATTATGTCTACGGCTACGAAGGGGAAGGCGGTGCTCGTGCCAGCGATACACCCCCGGCCGATACCGGCTACTGGATGGTGACCGCCGGCGGCATCTGGGTGAACCTGAGCGGCTCGTCGATCACCACGATCTCTCCCACTGACCGTGATTTCGATGCCATCCGCAGCCGCCCCGCTGTCGTCACCACCGCGGTCCACGCCGATCTGGAGCGCAAACTCAAGACAGGTAAGCCGTTCCTGCTGGCCTCCTTCGTCATGCCGTTAGCTGCCATGCTCATGGCGACCAGGATCACCAAAGCCCAGCAGAGCTCCTGTGTGGTGTACGAGCGCGAGGAGATGTTCGTCGTGGCGGATGCTCCGCCGCCGGATGTGCGTGCGTACTTCAGCGTGAACTCCGACGGGTCGTGGCTGCAGCACCGCGGCGGCGAGCAGCGCCCTGCCGAGCCGCCGAAGACAGCCGAGGCGTTCACCGCGCTGGCGACCCCGGCCACCATGCCATCCAGCACGAACCACGCCATCTACCAGCCGCCGACGGTCGAGCCTCCGACTACGCCTGGTCCAGGGATGAGCATGTGACTGCTTCGGCTTCCCCTGCACAGGTCGGCAATTCCTCGATATGAGCACGCGGCCACAGCTCGATCGCTTCTGTTCTCAAGGGAAGCAGGCACGCGGGCCGACCGGCCTAACTGCGCCGGCCGGTGATTCGGTTGCGCATGGTGATCACATCCTTCACACTGACGGATACCGATTTTTACGGACATGAGGAGGGGATGATGGGCACCACCCTAAAGATTCTGGGAGTGCTCCTGACGCTCCTCGCTCTCGCCTTCGGCTTCGTCTTCGTCATGTTCGTGCTGGTGTTCGTGGTGGCGATCGGCGCGATGGGCTCCGGTGCGCGAGGGCCGCGGATCCAGTCCTATCACCGCTACTAGCTATGGCCGCAGGCTTCCGCTGAGCCAGCGCAATCCAGCAAGTTGGTCTTCAAGCTCTCATGATCCAGGTGCATCTTCCGGTCACAGTGCTCGCACCGCCACAGATTCACTCGGCGTACCGCGCAGCGAGGCGATCGAAGAAGGTCTCGAGCATCCGTGTGGTGGCTGGCGATTCGGCGAGTTCGGCGCCGCCGAAACGGTAGACCTCATACCCCTTCAACCGCAGGTTGCGGTCCCCGGCCATCATCGCGGCGTACCGGCGCGGGCTGGCTAGGCTGTCATCGCCGGCGTAGTGCTGCTTGCCGTCGCATTCGATGACGATACGCACCTGATGCGGCAGCAGCAGGAGGAAGTCCATGCGCTGACGTTCCAGCGGTGAGGTGCCCGTAAGGTGCCGCTGGCGCGTGTAGGGGTCATAGTGCAGGTAGACCTGAGGGATCAACGCCGGGATATCCGGGCCGAGCCGGATGTAGCGGTCGGCGTAGGTGCGCAGGATCCGCCGTTCAGCGCCGTTTTCGCCCAGCGACTCATCCAGCCGCTGATAGAGACTGCGCGCGACGTCGCGCGGCGACCAGCCGCTCAGGCCTTCCCGGTCGGCCCACCAATCGGTCAGCTCAGTCCAGGTAAGGCCCGCGGTCAACGGCCGGTCGTAGACTAAGCACCCTTGCTCATTTCTGACGATGCGTAGGTCGTTGTTGACCGCGTCGTCGAGAACGATCTCGGGCTTGGGCCCGATGGCGGCGAAGATCAGATTCTTCATCGTTCCGCGCACACCAGATCCGACCCGGCGCGGCGCGAAGATCGGGGCACCACTGACTGCGTCGACTTGAACGAGTTCGTAACCATCGTGGATCAGGTTGTCGTTGAGGAAAGCACGCAACCGCTCGACCTCGGAGAGGTCGAGCCGCACTGCTGGGTGCAGCATCTCTGCCAGGAATGCCAGCAGCGCCTCATCGCCGTCGGCCAAGCCGAACCGTGCGTCCTGGAAGATCCAGTCATCGTCCCAGTCCAGGTTCCCCAACCGGTGCTGGGCGATGTCCTGGGCCGCCGTAGCGAAGCGGGAGTCATAGCTGGGCAGCGCATCGAGATCGTAGATCCTGGCCAGGAATGCCACCTCGTCGAGCGTTCCGCTCCATTGGATCTGCATCTGGACGAGCCCGTTGATGAGTCGGCGGCGGGTCACGTCGGTGATGTACCTGGATGGGGGGATCGCGACCTCCGGCGGAAGCGGTGAAAAGAGGGGCCCTTGCGATGGCCTCGTAGCCTGTCATACCTGCCTGTGGCCCGCGCTGTCCATGCGGAGGCTCATCTACTCCGATGCCTGAGGGCGATATCACGAACGCGCTCAGCAGCCTGGACTCTGGGCTGGAACGCGCCCAGCCCGAGCGGTTGCGGCCTCTGGTCTGCGCGTCCGGCCACGTACCAGAGCCGAGTTGCCGGCTCGCGGAAAAGGTGGTGGCGGTGACGAAGGGCTGCTATAACCGCTGCGCGTGAGCCTCCCCTAGTCCGGTCACCGCATCCGGGATACTTGATGGCTTCATCTCCGTAGGAGCAACCGGTACCCCGCGATCCTCGGGCAGGTCTCCGTCAGCAAAGACGCCGGTAACGCGCGCGGCCAGGCGTCGCACGATTTCATCGGTTTGGGCCTCAGTATCAAGGCTCGCGCGGAGGGCTGCCTCGGCGCGCAGATGCTGTAGCCGTACCGTCAACTCCTGTGCTTGGCGACGTAGCTGTTGCGCTTGTTCGGCGGTGCGCTCGGCGTCATGAATGTCGGTGACGCGCGCTCGCGCCAGCAGTGTCGGCTGCTGCTCGTCGCGTTTCTGCAGGCGGCGCCGGACCGCGTCGAACTGCGAGGCCGGCCCCGCGGCGCGGCGCACCAGGGTGCGGCGGGTGGTGAGCTGGGAGATGCGCTGCCCGCTGACGGTGATCTGTTCCTTGAGCCGCACGGCCTCGCTCGTCGTGCCCGCTCGGATGGCACGGCTCAGCTGCTCGCGCAAGTGCCGCTCCGCGGCGAGCTGGGCATGCAATTCGGCTTCGATGACGGCGAGCTCGTCGATCGCGGTCACGTGCGCGCGCAGGTCCTCGTGCGCGCGCACCACTGCGGCGACGGCCGGCCCATCACCCGATGTGGCACTGTCACGCAGCGCATCGGCCAGCGCATCGGCCTGAGTAGCGGCCTCGTGGAGGGAGGACAGGCCGACGGTGATCTCATCGATCTGCGTCCGTAGCTCAGCGTCGGTGAGCGAGCCGAACAGTCGTTCTTGCCATGGTGCTGCCGTCGGTTCAGCGGCGTTCGGCAGGGGTGACAGAGCGCGCTCGAGGCCGTCCAGGGCCTCGGCCGCCTCGGGATGCAGTTGTCCGATGACCATGCCCGGCAGATGCGCCAGGGCCGCGCGGGCGGCGGCATCCAGTATCGGGAGCGCCAACGCGCCTGGCTGCGCAGGCCGGATCGGGAGCCTCTCGCCGTCGAGGTGCCGCCGGATACGCCACGCCAGGGTACGCGGTAGGCAGCGCACTCCGGTCAGTGGACGTTCAGCGGCTGCGGCGCTGATCAACGGCTCCAGGTCGTGACCGTTCTCGGCCGCTTGGTGCAGGGCACGCGCCAGGACGGGCCACTGCGCATCGACGGTGACGATCGCCGCCCACGGTCCGAGGGCGGCCCGGACCACCTCGGCCAGCGGATCGGGCTGATCGATCCGGCCGCCCGCAGGCGGGAGGGGTATCGCGGGCGGATCGATCGGCGTGATCGTCTCGCCGAGTTCGGTGATGATGAGCCCTTCGTCGCGGTCGTGTTCGAGGGAGTCGACGAAGGCGTTCAGCGACCGGTCGAGTTCCTCGGCCGAGCTACGGGGCAGGCCCAAGGTAGCCCGGCAGTCCTCGTCTTCCAGCGCGGTGCGCGCCAAAAACAGGTGCGCTTCGCGGATGTCGCGCGACAGCGCGGTATAGGTGGCGTTGGCGTGCAGGCCCACACCGTAGGTCAGGGCGTAATGCGCGCTGAGTCCTTGGGTCTTGTGGACGGTCATCGCCATGCCGTACGACAGGCCACCTGCGGCGATGTAGGCGGCGCTGACCCATTCGCGGATCAGCTGGATCTGCCCCCCGGCGCCGCTATGGCGCCACTCGACCTGTACCCCGTTGTGGCGGTCGATGGCGGTGACGATGCCGCGGAAACCGTTGAGCACATCGGCCTGTTGCCCATTGCCGCGCCATTCACGGTACTGGTTCTTACGGATCAGCACGATGTCGCCGACGGTCAGAGCCAGGGTGCCGCCGTCGGCCAGGGCGAAGATGGTGTCGGGGCCGGGCAGCTCGCCGGCGGCGCGGCGGATCGCACGCGCCGACAGGTTCAGCTCGTCCACGTCGGCGTTCTTGCCCGCCAGCATCAGCACCTCGGCGATCGCCTCGTGCACCTGCGGGTACAGGCGGCGGCGCTCGTCCCACATTGCCAGCATGTGTGCCAGTGCCTGCTCGCGGGTGGTGGTGGCGTGTACCCGGCCGTGCTCGGCCCAGGTGCGCAACGCCTCACGCCGGTCTCCGGAGCGCCAGATTTCCAGCGCGCGGCGCTCGACGGCGTCCTGCTGGCGGTAGTTCGTCGACAACGTCAGCCCGCCGATCAGGGTGTGCACCGCGTTGAAGCTGCCGCCCACGCCGGGTGATTGCAGCTGCGCCGGGTCTCCGATACCGATGACCTTGGTGCCGGTCTCGGCGGCGTGCGCGAGCAGGACGGCCAGTTGCCGGTCGTCGACCATCGCGGACTCATCCACGATGAGCACGTCCACACCGGCCAGGCCCGGCCCGTGCTCGATGCGGTTGAGCCATTTGGCGATGGTGTAGGCCGGGATGCCGGTCTCTTGGCGCAGGTTCGCACACGCCACCGCCGCGGTGGAGGTGCCGGCGATCACCTTGCCTTCAGCCTGCCAGGCGATGCGGGCCACCTCCATCAGGGTGGTCTTGCCCGCTCCGGCCACACCGATGACCGCATCCACGCCGTTGCCGGCCAGCGTCAGGCGCTCCAGCACGGCCCGTTGTTCGGCGCTGAGTATCAGCTGATGGGTGATCTGGTAGGTGCCGATGGCCATCTGCAATGTCGCCGGTGACAGCACCGCGCATCCGCTGTTGTGGCGCTGGCGGACTGCGGCGATGATCGCGCGTTCGGCCGCGATGATGTCGGCGGTGGTGTAGCGGTCGCGATGCGTCAGGTGGGCAGGGCCGGTCGATGCCAGTTGAACCGCATACCCGCCGTGCGTGAGCACCAGCTCGGTGAGTTCTTCGGCCTCGGCGCGGGAGGCGACTCCGCCTTGGATCGCATCCGCCACCGCGGCCAGCGCCTGGGCGCTGGTGAAGTCTTTGCGGTGCCCGGTCAGGCCCCCATCCGGGCGAAACAGCCACCGGCACAGCGTGTCCAGATCGGCCGGACCGGTTGCTCCGGCCACCGCCCGGCGGCCACTCAGCCGGTGCGGGGCCATCACATCAGCCATGACCACATCCGGATCCTGGCCTTGCGCTCGCGCCTCGGTCCGCCAGTAGGCGCGCAACCCTGCGGTCGACGTCGTGGTCGCCTCCCGGGTCTTGGCGTTCTTGAGCACCTCGGCCGCGGTGTGCTGCTGGGTTGCGGTGCAGGTGGTGACGTCGATCCCCCACTGCTGAAACAGTGCCAGGATCTCGGTGTTGCGCTTGGAAAACAGCCGGATCGTCTTTTCAGGAACGCCGATGATCTGCCACACCCCGGTGTGGGCGTTGCGCTCCCAGACCATCCCCCACCTCTCGTGGGTGACCTGCCGGATCCGCGCCTGCATCAGCGCATCAACGGCCAGGATGTGCCGAAACAGGTCCCGGCCGCCGGCCGCGATCGTCGACCACTTGCCGTCGGCGCCCTTGCACATGTTGGCGATCGTGACGTGGGCGTGCAGGTGCGGGTCCCCCACCGGTGCCCCGCCGACCGGCCGGGCGGCCCGGTGCAGGTTCACCCAGCCGATGAACCCGCTGCCGTCGACGCGCTCGGCCTGCTCGCCGTTACCGTGATGGCCGCGCATGCCGTAGCACGTCCACGCCTCCGCAGCCGCGATCGCCTCGCTCAGGCAGTCAATGAAGACCTGCTCGACTTCCTCGGCCAGGTCCCCGCGGGCGAAGGCGTACAGCACGCTGAAGGCCTTGGGCAGGTTGATGGTCAGGTCATAGCCCCGGTTGCCGACCGCCACCCGGTCGTGCTCGCGCTCCAGCGCTTCTTCCAGTTCGGTCCGCCCGTACAGGGCTAAGGCGTCGACTCCGGCGGCGTCGGCCAGCGTCAGCAGCGCCGCCACCTTCACGCGGTGGGTGGAGCCGTAGCGGCGCACCTGGCGGCTCATCCGCTCGAAACTGGTCTTCTGCCGCTGTGAGCGCAGCAGGTCAAGCGGGTTGCTGCGGCCGAGAGCGGCGGCGCGGTCGCGGATGGCCTGCAGCAGCGGTGCCGCCGGCAGTTTGGAGCCGGGATGCACGGCCATTTTCGGCTCCACCAGCTGCTCACCTGTCCGCGGATCGAGGCCCTTCATTAGCGCTCGGGCGTCGTCGAACTGCTCTCCCGTCAGCTCGGAGCCCGCCTCGATTCCTATGTCTTTGCAGCCTCCACCGATCCACCACAGCGGGCGTTCGGTATCGCTCATCCGGTAGGTGAGCTGCTCATCGAGTGCGGCGAACGCCGCCAGTACCGATGGCGGATACAGCTGGTGCAGGTCGATGCCGGCCGCCGCGGCGATCTGGATCACCGCGCCGAGGTTCATCTCGACATCGGATCCGTCGCGCTGCAGCCGGGTGGCGGCATCGGTGAACACGTGTCGCTGGCGGTCGGTTTCCAGCAACTGGGCCACCGTTACGCCCATCGCGGCGGCCTTGTCTTGGACGGCTCGGATCAGCGGAGCGGCCGCCAGTTGACCGATGTTGCCGCCGGTGCAGCCGTGCAGTCCGGCGAGGCGGTACTCCACTTGGGCGTCGGAGGGGCCGATGACGGTGATCCACGACACGCCTGGCCTCCACCTCCTACGCTCTGTATATAAATCCCAACGTATCGTCACGAAGTGACCGATACCTTAGCACTGTGATTTTGATCTTTATCTTCTCTTTTGTAAATACTTCTTCTATGTTGATCTTTTCATTCTTTTGATCTTTTTGTGCTGCTTTGTCTTTTGACCTTGATATCTGATCTTCTGCGATCTTTCTGTTACCTTTATGTTCAATCTTGATCTTTTTATGATCTTGGTCTGGAATGTCCTCATGACGGATCAAGCAAGAGAGCTGTCAGGGAAGCAGTTGAGGAAGGTGCTGCGGGAACGGGCGCTGGAGAAAGCCCGGCAGCAGGAGCTGGCTGCCGTCGGTGCCGAAGGCGCCATCACGCGCCGACGGGCCGCCGAGGAGGAGCGGGAGGAGGCGGTCGCGAACGAGCGGGTCGCCTTGGCCGTACTGTCCCGCCTCTTCGGCGGGGCGATCCAGGCGCACGCGATGCTCAATGAAACGCTCGGTCCAGAGACGTGCCAGGAATACGGGTTGAGCGTGAAGGCCATCGAGGCGGCCGAGCGGACGGCCGTCGGAGAGAGAGTGGAAGCGGCCGTACAAGAGATCACCGGTCGTCCCGCCGAGGAGCGTCGCCCTCGGCGCGCGGTTCGTCGGGTCGGTTCCGCACCGGGGGAAGCTGGAACGACGGGCACGGCTTCTGTCGCTCCTCCCGCCGATGCAGGCGCAACGCAAGAGCCCCGGGCCGGTGATCGGCTCGGGGCTCTTGGTGGGTGGCCGGCGGCTGGCCCGTGAGTGCGGCTCAGCCAGGAATTGCGGATCAGGAGTGGTGAAGGCCGAGCGCGAGGTAGGTGTCCGCTTGCTGCGCCTTGTCCCAGGTGATGTAGTCGCGGATCATGCGGTCGACGTCGCCCTCGATGGGCTCCTGGTCGAAGCAGTCGGCAGCCACGGTGATCATCAGCATGTGCCGTGCGGTCCTGACCCTAATGGCTGAGTCGTGCGCCTGCTGGCGCAGGAGGCGGCGGTGGCCCGGCTTCCAGCGGGGGGTGGCGTCCAGTTGGGCCGCGTCGTGGTCGGCTTCCATCTGAAGGATGGCGGCTTGGGCGACGAGGCGGCGGAGGTGGCGGCGGGGCAGCTTGTTCATGGAAGTTCCCTTGTCGAAGAGATGCCGATGGGGTCGGGCTGCCGCCCCCGACGTGGGGTCGGGGGCGGCGGGCGTCTTTACGCGGGGACCTTCGCGCTGAAGCGGATTCGGGCGTGGATGGCCAGCCTGGTGAGCTGGGTGGGGCTGGTTGTGCGGCGTGCCTCCAGAACGGCGGCCGGGATGATGCGCGCTCGCGACCACAGAATGTTGTGGGGGTAGACGTCGGCGGTGCGCCGGTTGATGCGGCCGATGCGGCCCCACCTGGTCTGGGGGCTGCACTGTTCGCTGTAGTGGACTAGGTCGCCCGGTCGCAGATCGGTCAGCCGGTAGCGCCCGGCGGGGTCGGTGGGGCCGACGTGGCGGGCGGCGGTGCTGCTGGCCTCCTCGGCGGGGGCGATCCAGTCGGCGATTTCAACGGTGGTCGTGAATCCTGCTCTGTTGAGCAGGCGCACTACGGCATCGATGGCCTTGGTGTCGGCCGGGATATAGGCCGTGTCGGGCTGGATCCATTCGCCTGTGCGGTAGTCCCATTCGAATCCGCAACTGGCGAGCATGAGGCCGACGCCTTCATAGGGCTGCTCTTCCACCGCGCGGGTGCCTGCGGGCAGGTCGTGCTTGATCCGGATCATGGTGGGGTTTTCCTTTCGGAGTGGAGAGGTGCGGCCCGGGTGCCATCCAGAACCGCCTAAGTTCATTTAATCAGTTTTTGCATGGTTTGTGGGGAGGGTGGTGGGCTGTCGAACGGCGGGCGGATTCGCGCGCTCATCGCGTGCGGATCCGCCCGCCGGGGATCGATGACCGGTTAGTCCTGCGGGGGTGCGGTGAGGGCGGCGAGGCGGTCGGCGCGCTCACACATGCTCGCGAGGATGGGGGACATCAGGGGGGCGAGCATGCCCAAGTGGTTTCTCAATCGCCAAGCGCGCATCGCCGCACGGGAGCGCAGGAGCTGGGCGGCTTCCTGGCAAAGCGCTGCGAGAGTGAAGTACGCCCCGATCTCCAGCCAGCCGAATTCCGGATCGGTTCCCTGCACGATCAGGTGCAGCAGGTCGGCCGGGCCTTCCTCGGCGGTGAAGTCGGTGGGCGTGATGACGTACAGGTAGTGCTCGCCGGGCTGCTTGAGGTGGGGCGGCAAGCCGTTGTCGCAATCCGTGGGCTCTTGGCCGATCGCCTCCTGGGGGAAGTCCTTTACGTAGGCGCTGTAGCTGGCGGGAGTGACCTTCTGGCCGGTGTGCTGGCAGTGTGCGGCGTAGTCGGCCAGGAAGGGGATTTGGATTTCGGGGATGGTGTGCGCTCCGGAGGCGAGGAAGACGTAGCGGCCCATGGCGTAGTCGCTGGCGAACACGACGGTGCCGGTGAGGGCGAACTGGTTCGGGGAGGTCATATGACGTGCTCCATGTGAGGGGTGAGCCCCGCACTCGCCGGTGCGGGGCTCGGGGTCGGTCGGGGTCAGTTGCGGCCGAGGTCGGGCCACAGCTCGGCGGCTTTCTCGATGAGCTCGTGCAGGCGGATGCATGCGGCGTCGTGGAGTTGGCCGAGTCCGGCGGCCGCGCATGAGCACGGCGGCAGGAGGTCGATGCTGCCGGGCCGGTAGATCCGGACTTTTCCTGCGGCGGCGTCCGGGTAGGGCTGGCCTCCGTCGAGGGTGATGTAGACATGCTCGCCGCGCGCGTCGGCGGCGGTGGGCGGGGCGGTCACGTAGCCGCATGCGAGCGGCTCCAGGACGATGTCGCCGGGGCGTAGCTGGTCGTTGCGAACGGCCATGAAGTAGCTGTCGCTTGTCATGCGTGGGCTTTCTGTCGGATTGGATGTGATGCCGGATCAGCGGTGCCATCCCTGATCCGGTATTTAAATTAAATCATTTTTCGCATTGTTTGTTGGGTGGTGTTCTCCTGGCGTCGCGCGGTTGGGCGGGAGTCCGATGCACGGGCCGACCGGGCGCGGTTCGGGCCGGAAGCGGTGTTCCGGCCCGAACCGGTGAGGGGATCAGCCTCCGGACGGTGGCAGTCGCCTCGGGGTCAGCAGCCCAGGGCCTGGGCGACGAGCTGACCGAGCCATTGGGCGACGTTGGCGCTGACGGCGTTTCCCGCTTGCGCGGTCTGGTCGGTGTGGCCTCCGGTGACGATGTAGTGGTCGGGGAAGCATTGGGCGCGCAGATGCTCGCGCGCCTTGAGCATCCGGAAGTGGAATTCCTCGATCGGCCGGTGCTCGCGGGGGCGAACGAGGGCGGCCGAGCTCTTGCACGCCACGGTGTGCAAGGGGGTGGCGGTGGTCTTGGCATCGCCGCGCCGGTAGGGGATCACCAGACCGTGGCCACCATCCCAGGTGATGTGGTCGTCGGGGGTGGTGAGGAACAGGTGATTGCCCTTCGCGGTGACGGTGGCCAGCGGGTGGTCACCGGGGCGGGCGGTAGATCCTCCGCCGCGTGCCTCGACCAGGTAGGGCGGCAGCGCGTCGGCGAGCTCGACGCCGGGCGGGGTGACCAGGGCATCGGTGTCGCGGGTCATGCGGGTGCGCAGCGGCAGTTCGGCGGAGTGGGGGTCGGACTTGTTGCCGCCGACCTGAACGAGCATGGGCGGGGTGGCGACTCCGTCGCCGCCCTTCTTGGTGCGGGTGGTCAGCGGGTTGTGCCAGACGGGGTAGTGGCGTCCGTCGTGGCCGCCGTGGTTGACCTGGATGGCGGTCGGTCCGGCGCTGACCATTTCCAGTCCGGCGTGGATCTTCTTCATGGTGGAGGCGGCCAGAGGCTTGCGGCGCTCGCCGATGCGCTTGCCGGGGTCGTTGAGGTCGAGTGCGGCGGCAGCGGGCAGTACGTAGGGCTCCACGATCGGGTTGGCGTGCGAGCGGCGGGTGTTGGGGCAGGTGTAGACGTACTGTTCGCGGAACTTGCCGATGCGCCGCTTGGCCTGAGCGGTGTTCTTCCACATCTGGCGGGCTCGGACGTTCTCGCCGCAGTCGAAGCAGAACGCCAAGGGGCGTGGCTCTAGGTCCGGCAGGGGTACGCCCTTGGGCAGCAGGACGATGTACATGCGGTTGCGCCACTGCGGCGCGTACGGGATATCGTCGCCGCCGATGTGCGCGCTGTTGACGCATACGATCTTGTAGTGGTAGCCGAGGGTGGTGAATGCCTCCAGCCACCACCAGAACAGAGGCCACAAGGTGGCGAACTCCACCACGTTCTCGATCAGGATCGCCTCGAAGCGCCAGACCTCGGTGGCGCGCAGGACGTCGTAGGCGGTGGCGCGGGTGCGTGCCCAGCGGTCGTCGGTGGCGGGCTCGTCATCGTCCTCGGTGAACAGACCGCCTTGCCCTGTGATGCCGCCGGAGGGCTTCGGCTTTCGGTTGCCGCCCGCCGGGGATGCCTCCCAGCAGATCGGAGAGGCCCACAGCACGTGCGCGCGGGGCAGGCGCCGCATGTCGTAGTTGTTGACGTCGGCGCACAGGTGATCGGCGGAGACGAAATTGGCCGCGTGGGTGGCGATGGCCCGCTTCCAGTGATTCGCCGCCAGGCGCAGGGAATAGCCGGCGGCGGTCAGGCCGATGGCGGAGCCTCCGGCGCCACAGAAGATGTCGATGAAGGTCAGGCCGTTGGGCCGGGCGGGCTGCCAGTCGGCCGCCCAGGGGCTGTAGGGAGAGGTGAGCATCAGTGCCGCTCCCCTGCCGAGCGGCGAATGTCGGCGCTGGAGGGCTGCGTCGTCAGGGGCGGTCGGGCGGGCGTGCGCGGCGCGGCGGCCGCGTCGGGGTCGCGCCGGAAAAGGGCATGCATGGAGACGGGTCCTTTGGATCGGATGGAGTGGTGGCCGGAGGCGGGGGTGCCATCCCCGTCCGGTAAGTCCATTTAATCCGTTCATGCATGCTTTGTTTCGGATGGTCGATATGCAGCGATCCCGCCCCGCCTGGGGCGGTGCGGGATCGTTATGGCTGACGGTGCAGTGGGAGATCAGCCGACGCGGTCCGGTTGGGCCGCTCGTGCGGCCAGTGCCGCGACGGTGCGCCGGTAAGTCTCGTAGTCGGCGCGGTTACCGGGCAGGCGGCGGCGCTCGGCGAGATGCTCAGTGAGCGCCGCCAGGCCGGCGGCGAGCTCGATCGGCTGAGCGCCAGGGCGACGCCAGTCGGTCAGTGCCGCCCAGCGGTGCCAGGCCCGTAGGGAGCCCAGGTACTGTGGATTACCGGGTCGGCCCGTCGGGGGTGACTCCGGCTGGGCACGCCACACCTGCCGTTGTGCCTCATCCCGTTGTGCCTCATCGGCTGTCGCCCACTCGTCGTTGAGCAGAACGTCGAGCAGCAGCTCGCGACCGCCGTACAGAAAAAGAAACAAGCCATTGTCCTGATAGCGCCTCGGCCTCCCCAGACGCCTTTTAGTTCCCCAGCCGTGGGCCTGGTGCGACAGGTAGAGGATGTATGCCTCGGTGATGGCCACCACGTCGTCGGTCAGAGTCAGGCGTGGGAAGGCCTCGGTGCTGCCCAGGACGTGCTGGTAGATCCAGGGCAGGGCGCTGAGGTCGTCGGCGGCCAGATGCCAGCCGGCGCGTCGCGCTGGGTCTTCCTGCGGAGAGCGGGGGTTGTCGTAGTCGAACAGCTCCACCGGCCCGGCGGGGGTGATGATGTGCCAGACCGCTCCGGTGCCGCCGGGTACGGCGTCGATGGACGGCGGGCCGAACGCGGCCACCAGATAGGCGTAGGAGGCGTCTAGGAAGCCCTGGAGATCGAGGGCCGTGATGTCCAGACGACGCGGCTCGGCGGTGAGGCTACCGTCGAAGGCGAGGGTGGGCATGGTGATCCTTTCCTTGTTGCAAGGGGAAAGGTGCGGGCCGTACGGCAGGCCCGCACTTGGGCGAGATCAGACGGGGAGCGAAATCCAGGCAAAGCGGCTGCTCTCCACAAGAGCGTCCAAAACAGCGTTCTACGGGGCTGCCAGGGGCCCGCGGCGGGGCTGCGTGGTGTGTGGCCTCGTCGGCGTGAGCCGTCCGCGGTCAGGAGGCCATGCACCACACAGCAGGAAGGGGCGCCCGGTCTTCAGCTGAGGTGCTGCTTTACGTGCCTACCGCGTGCCCAGGGGTTTCGTCGCGGCGTCACCCCTGGGCATGCCACCGTTATTGATCAGGTGGTGGCAGGAGCGGTGTCGTCCGGTGCGGACAGATCGGCCAGATAACGCTTGACCGTGTTCACTGTCACCTCAAGATCCTTAGCGATCGTCTCCATGTCCTGGTGGAGGACAGTGAAGCGTCGGTGCGCTTCGGCGCGCCTGTTGGCGGCCAGTGCGCGGCGCCCCTCGGCCATCGCCTGGGTAGGGGTGAGGCCGGATCGGGGCGGCACCCGCTCGGGCCGCCCGGCGTCGTGCCAGCGGTTGTAGCAGGCGCTACACAGGCCATGCCTGCGCTTGCCTTTGGGGGCGAGGTTGCCGCAGGCCTCGTTGTTCTTGCAGGGGGGCGGCGGCGGTGCGGGGGGAGGAGTGAAATCAGGGTCCTCTTCCATGGTGAGCAGCGCACCGACCGCGTGGGCGTAGTTGACGGCGGTTGAGAACAGGACGTTCTCGCCGTTGCGGATTTTGCGTTCCAACTCGTAGACGCCTTGCTGGGTGATGCCCATGCGTTCGGCGACGTGCTTCGATTTCAGTCCCAAATCCTTGCGACGGCGAAGCAGATCCAGCAACAGGGAACCGGGATCGGGGGCGACGGAGAGTCGCTCCCGATCCTCTTCGCGAGTAACAGGATTTTGCATGATTTTCCTTCGGATTGAAGATTTGCCTCTTCCCTCGTTCGGGGTGCCATCCCTTTCGAGGTGCTATTAATTTATCACGAACCTTTATCGGCGTTCGCCTCATGGATCGCGGCCGAAAAAGCGCCGTTCAGCTCGATCTTTACCACTGTCGCCGTTTCGGTTTCCTGCCCCAAGTGACAAGTGGATACGCCAGCGGCCAGGGTGCTCGGTTTGCACCCTGGCCGCCATTTATGCGATGCCGCCTCCGAGTTATTCTGGGATGAAACTCTGACAGCGCGGCTGATCGGTGTTCGTTAACTCCTTAAGCGCCATCGGCTGGGTCCGATTTCCTGCAAGGTCTCGCTATTGAGCTTCCATGTCAGATCGTCGGCTGTGACGACGATCAGGATGGGGTCGAGTCTCAGCAAGCTCCTCTCATCCTCGACGCGGTGCTGGATAATCACAGCCAGTGGTTCCTCGCTGTAGTTTTCGATTTCGCCGACCAGCAAGCGAGCCATGTCTTCGGCTGTGGCCCTCTCCAGGGGAACGGTTGTCTGCTTCTCACACCAGCGGCAGGAACAGCCCCGCTGATGGACCTGAGTGGCGCCGCTGGACATCATCGGCCGCCCCTCCCATCGATCACCGCGCGGAGCGTCGCCTCGTCGGCGGTTTCCAGGAACTCTTCGCGCAGCGCGATGTATCGGGCACGCCTGAGGTGCCAAAGGCTCGGCCCGAGCTCCTCCTTGGGCACGCCGGTCAGCTCGACCAGACACGCAAGCGCTGCATCACGGGCCTGCCCGATCTCGGAAGGGACGGGAACGCCGAGGACACGGCACAGATCATCGCGGGCGGCGGCCTCGACGTACGTCTCCCGGTTCGGGATCACACTTCCGACGTGGCAGGCGAGCCAGCCGACCAGCTCGCCCGCGAGGTCCTGAGGAGTCATACCCAGAGCGGGCGCATATCTGCGCCGGAGCACGGTTGCGTCTTCCAGAATGCGGCGGGTCTCGGTCGTATCATCGCTGGCGCGCATCATGGCGAAAGCCCGTGCTTCCGCGCGCACCTGGTCCGGGGTGAGATCTGGCATGGGAATTTATGGTTTCCTTTTCTTCCGGATCGGATGTCGGGATGCCTTCCGAGGTGCCTCTCGGAAAGCACGCCTTCACTTTATCGAAATTCGCATTATTTCGTTCGCCTGGGGCTCGTTCAGCATTCGGTGATGCTGAACCCCCTAGTTGTGCTGTCCGTCTTTCGAGAAGAAGCGGATGGGTTTTTGATAGGTGTGCATCGCGGCCGATCGCGGGTTGATGCGATTCGGCCGCGACGTTTGTCGCGCTGGGGTTTACCGGACCAGCTTGCGATCGATGAGACCATCTCGCCATGCTGCGGCGTACGCCGGGCAGTTACGGCAATCGGCGTGTGTGCAGTCGGGCAGTTTGTCGTGCTGGTGACGGGCGTGGTCGGACCAGGCGGCTGAGTCGACCGACACCAGCTTTTCACCGCACATCTCCAGACCGCCGATCTTCACACCGAAGCCGTGCAGGCGCAGACCGCGCGCGGCCAACTCGTCTATCAGCAGAGCGATGCTGACGGAGTTCTGGCGGCGGCAGATGGAGCCGACGCCCACGCGGGGTTCGCGTGTCAGGTCGATGCCGGCGGCGGCGTACATCTCGACGTGCCGCACGTAGTCGCTGCGCCGCCACCCTTGCAGGACGGGCATCCAGGGCACGGCGGGAGCCAGTTCCCGCAGTCGCAGGAGGTTGGCGGTGGTCAATTCCTGGTGCTCGGGGATGGACTTGCCCGTCTGGCGAAGGGCGTCTTCTTCGCACATCCAATCGAGCGGGGCGGCGGCGACCATGCGGCCGATCGCCTCCATCCAGAACTGGACTTCCTCGGCGTACTGCTCGGGGGTGATCACCCATCGGCCGTGCTTGCGGATGTGGTTGTAGCCGCTGGAGTCGAGCATCCACGGGGCGAGGGCGGTGGGGAACTTGCGGACCAGGCGGGCTAGGCGGGCTCGGGAGACGAGCATGGGGAAGGCGAAGCGCCCCAGCCAGGAGGGTTCCGGCGCGCCGACGTACAGGCGGGGCCGCACCGATGATTGCGGCGGGACCGGGCCGGCAGCGGTGGGCGGCGGGGCCGGGCGGGTGGTGGCGATCAGCGGCGGTGGCGCCGGTGCGGCATGGGCCGCACGGACGGGCGGCAGGGCCCATCCGGCGCCGTCCAGGAACGGGCGCATGAGGGTTTCCCACTCGACCAGTCGGTGCTGGTGGTCGGCGGGTATCGCGACCAGGCGCTCCGGAGTGATGTGGCCCCGAATCGCGATGCCGTCGCGGTGGGGGGCCACCGTCGTGGCGGCCGCCGAGGACGCTGGGGTGGCGGTGGTCGTGGTGTGGTGGTCGGGAGCGTCGAAACCGTCCGGGCACAGCAGGGCGGGGTTGATGCCGGTCAGGTTGACCGCGATGATCGCGTGATCCTGCTGGGGAATCGGGGTGCCGGTCCACGCTTCGCCCCACACCACGACATCGGCGGTGACGAGGTAGACGTGGCCGGGCGCGCGACTGGTCAGGTCGGGGTAGTCGTACTGCGAGGTGGGCCACAGCCCGGTGCGCAGGACGCTGTCCACCTCGGTGGCGGGGACGATGCCGTACCAGATCCGGCGGTGCAGCGACAGCGGGGCGGGTGCGCTGGTTTCACGGGCGGGCGCGGCGCGGCCAAGGAGAGTCGATGACATGGGGGACCTTTGGATCGGAGAGGGGGGAGACGGTGACCCGGGTGCCATCCCGATCACGCAAGGTCCACTTTAATTCATTTGCGCATGTTTTATTGGGGGGTGTTCGCGGTCTCGTGGCGCCGCGCTGCTTCTACTGCTCGGCCGCCAGGTACACGATGGCCTGGGCCAGCAGGCGGCATCCCTGCCGCTTCTTCACGCCAACGCGCGCGGCGACCTGGGAGCCGGTCAAGGTCGTTCCATCGGCGCGGGCCTGGCGGAGCAGCTGCACCGTCGTGGCCAGGTTGGGGTTCATCGGGCGCGGAGCCGGAGCTGGTGACGGGGTTTGCGTGCGGAGCCTCTCGCGAGCCTCGGCGAGCAGCGCGCGGGCATCCTGCACGCGGATAGTCAGCTGCTCGGCGAGGGCGGGCCCGGTCACCCGGGCCCCGTGGGCGGCGGCCTCGCGCAGGATCTGCTCGACGCGGGGACGCAACGCTGCTCGCTGGTCGTCGTCGAGGGGACGTGGTCGGGCGGCTGCGGCCAGCAGGCGCCGGGCCCGCGGCGCCTTCACGCCCAGCTCCTCGATGACGGTCGCCTCGTCCAGGGTGCGGCCTGCGGCCAGCGCCGCGTCCAGCAGGGTGCGTACCTTCGGCAGGAGCGTATCGGGACGGCCGGCGGGCTGGCGGCCTCTACTAGGTCTGATCTCGTACCAGAAGGTGATCAGGTCGCTGTAGCGCCAGCGGGGGCGTCCCTTGCTGTCGGCGTTGGCGGGGTCGTTGCGCTGGACCAGGTACGGGTGACCGGCGTACTGGTTGACCGCGGGGGCGGCCACCTCCTGTAGGGCGGCGAACTCCGGGAGCCGGAGCAGGGTGTCATCATCGGGGGTCTCTTGGCGGCGCAGGTAGGCCACCACGTCGTCCAGGCGGAACACACCGGGGCGCAGGCGGGGCGGGAAGCCGCTGGTGGGGTCGGCGGCCCGGCGCGTGATGGTGGTGGAGTGCCAGCCGGTCAGGGCGGCGATGCCTGTTGTGGTGATCTCGTCTTCGCTGATGAGGCGGCGGCCGGCGTTCGCCTGGGCGATGCGGCGCGCCTGGGTGAGATCGACCTGCATCTGACCATTGTGACGGGGGACACTGTTGGCGAAGTAGATCAAAAAGCAGCGGCCCCATGATCACATCTGTGAT
>NZ_JBEZNH010000045.1:0-72514 GCF_040653115.1 Streptosporangium sp. NPDC048047
GCCGCCGCAACGCCTCCACCACCTTGATCACACCCGCCACCCCCGCGGCGGCCTGCGTATGACCGATGTTCGACTTGATCGAACCGAGCCACACGGGACGGCCGGCCGGACGACGGGTTCCGTAGGTGGCCAGCAGGGCTTCGGCCTCGATCGGGTCGCCCAGCCTGGTTCCGGTGCCGTGGGCCTCCACCGCGTCGACGTCGCCGGCGCCGAGCCCGGCGTCGGCGAGCGCCTGGCGGATGACGTCCTGCTGGGCCTGGCCGCTGGGGGCGGTGAGGCCGTTGCTGGCGCCGTCCTGGTTGACGGCTCCGCCGCGGATCACGGCGAGGACGGGGTGGCCGTTGCGGCGGGCGTCGGAGAGGCGTTCGAGCACCACCACGCCCGCGCCCTCGGCCCAGCCGGTCCCGTCCGCCGAGGCGGAGAACGACTTGCAGCGGCCGTCGGGCGACAGCCCGCCCTGCCTGCTGAACTCGACGAACATGCCGGGGCTGGACATCACCGTGACCCCGCCGGCCAGCGCCAGCGAGCACTCCCCGCGCCGCAGCGCCTGCACGGCGAACACGATCGAGACCAGCGACGACGAGCAGGCCGTGTCGGTGGTGACGGCCGGTCCCCGCAGTCCCAGGGTGTAGGCGACGCGACCGGACACGACGCTGAGCGTGGTGCCGGTGAGCAGATGACCGTCCGCGGTGCCCGTGGACTGGTGCAGCCGGGGGCCGTAGTCGGGGGCCATGGCGCCGACGAACACGCCGGTGGGCGAGCCGCGCAGCCCGGCCGGGTCGATCCCGGCCCCCTCCACGGCCTCCCAGCAGATCTCCAGCAGCAGCCGCTGCTGCGGGTCCATCGCCGTGGCCTCGCGCGGGCTGATGCCGAAGAACGCGGCGTCGAACAGGTCGGCGTCGTAGACGAAACCGCCGTGCCCGGTGTCGCTGGTCCCCGAGCGGTCCGGCCCGGTGGCGGACAACGCGTCGAGGTCCCAGCCGCGGTTCCGGGGGAACTCGCCGATCGCGTCGGCGCCGCCGGCGACCAGCCGCCACAGGTCCTCGGGGGAGGCCACCCCGCCGGGGTAGCGGCAGCCCATGCCGACCACCGCGATCGGGTCGTCGTCGCCGCCGCGGATCTCGGCCGCCGGCTCGGCCGCGCCGCCGGTCAGCAGTTCGTGGAGGTGCGCGGCGAGACGCTCGGGCGTCGGGTGGTCGTACAGGAGGCCGGTCGGGAGCCGCAGCCCGGTCGCGGCGCGCAGCCGGTCGCGCAGTTCGACGGCCGCCGCCGACTCCAGCCCGAGGTCCTTGAACGTACGGCCGGGCTCCATGTCGGACGCGCCGGCGTAGCCCAGCAGGCGCGCGGTCGCGGACAGCACCAGGTCGCGCAGCTCGCCCCTGGAGCGGACGGGCCCGGCCTGCTCGGGTACGGCCTGCTCGGGTACGGCCTGCTCGGGTACGGCCTCCCCGGCGGACGGGGTCAGGGCCGCCGGGCGGCGCGCGGCGGGGACGGAGGTGTGGGGGCGGCGCTGGAAGGGGTAGGACGGCAGGTCCACGAGCCGGGCCTCGCCGCACGGTCCGGACCAGTCCACGGGGGCGCCCCACGCGTACGCCTGCGCGAGCGACCGCAGCAGGCGGTCGCGCCCGCCCTCGCCGCGGCGCAGCGTGCCGACCGCGACCGCCTCCCGTCCCGCCGCCTCCGCGGTCTCCTCCACCGCGGTCACCAGCACGGGGTGCGGGCTGCACTCGACGAACAACCCGCAGTGCCGCCCGCCCAGCGCCGCCCGCACCGCCTCGGCGAAGCGGACGGGGCTGCGCAGGCTGCGGTACCAGTAACCGGCGTCCAGACCGGCGGTGTCCATCGGCTCGCCGGTGAGCGTGGAGACGAACACGGTGGCGCCGCTCTGCGGGCGGATGGGGGCGAGGTCCCGCAGGACCTCCTCCCGTACCCGCTCGACCTCCGGGGAGTGGGACGCGTACGTGACCGGGATGATCTTGGTGGAGACGTCGGTGAGGCGGCCGGCGAGGGCGGTCAGCGCCTCGCGGGGACCGGAGACGACGACCGAGCGCGGGCCGTTGACGGCGGCCACGGTGACGGGCGCGGACAGGTCCGCGATCGCCCGCTCCACCGCGTCGAGGCCGGCCGCCACGGACATCATGCCGCCGGAGCCCTCGATGCCCGCGATGGCCCGGCTGCGCAGCGCGACGACCCGGGCGGCGTCGTCCAGGGTCAGCGCGCCGGCGACGACGGCGGCGGCGATCTCCCCCTGGGAGTGGCCGATCACCACGTCGGGCTCGACGCCGTGGGACCTCCACACCTCTGCCAGACCGACCATGACCGCCCAGAGCGCGGGCTGCACCACGTCCACCCGGTCCAGGCCGGGCGCGCCGGGGCGCTCGCGGAGGACGTCCAGGAGGTCGAGGCCGGTGAACGGGGCCAGCGCGTCCGCGCACTCGGCGAGCCGTCCGGCGAACACGGGCGAGACCGTCATCAGCTCGCGCGCCATGGCGGGCCACTGCGAGCCCTGTCCGGGGAAGACGAAGGCACGCGCGCCGGCGGTCTCCGTGCCGGTCACGAGGGCGTCGTGCGGCTCCCCGGCGGCCAGGGCCCGGAGCGCGGACAGGCGGGCGCCGCGGTCGGGGGCGAGGACCACGGCGCGGCGTTCGAAGGAGGTACGGGTCCGGGCGAGGCTCAGCGCCACGTCCGCCGGGCCGGTGCCGGGATCCGCGGCCGGCGTCGTGAGGCGCGCGGCCCACTCCCGCAGCGCCCCCTCCGACCGTGCCGACAGCGTCCAGGGCGCGTCCTCCGTACCCGCGTCCTCCGTACCGGAGGAGGGAGCGGAACCCGGGACGGAGGCCCGCGCGGGGGGCGAGGCGAGGATCAGGTGGCAGTTGGTGCCGCCCATCCCGAAGGAGCTGACGGCGGCGACCACGGGACCGGGCAGGGGCCGGGTCTCGGTGACGACGTGGAGGCGCAGGTCGCCGAGGGGGATCTCCGGGGGCGCGGACTCGAAGTTGAGGCTGGGGGGCAGTTCGCCGTTCCCGAGCGACAGGACGACCTTGAGCAGCCCGGCGATGCCGGCCGCGCCCTCCAGGTGACCGATGTTGGTCTTGACCGAGCCCACGAGCAGGGGGTCGCCGGCCGGCCGGGTGGTCCCGTACGCGGCTCCGAGCGCCGCGGCCTCCACGGGGTCGCCGACCTTGGTGCCGGTGCCGTGGAGCTCCACGTACCGGACCTGGGCGGGCCGTACCCCGGCGCGGTCGCAGGCCAGCGCGATGACGTCCCGCTGGGCGCGGCCGCTGGGCACGGTGAGGCCCTCGCCGCCGCCGTCGTTGTTGACCGCCCCGCCCAGGATCACCGCGTGCACGGTGTCGCCGGCGGCGAGCGCGTCGGGGAGGCGCTTGAGCACGACCAGCGCGCCGCCCTCACCGCGCACGTACCCGTTGGCGCGGTGGTCGAAGACGTGGCAGCGGCCGTCGGGCGACAGCGCGCCGAACGCGCCGATGGCGTCGGTGGTCTCCGGCAGCAGGTTCAGGTTCGCGCCGCCGGCCAGCGCCACGTCGCTCTCGCCGCGGCGTAGGCTCTCGGCGGCCATCCAGACGGCCACCAGCGACGACGACTGGCCGGTGTCAAGGGTGAGGGAGGGACCGCGCAGGCCGAGCACGTACGACACCCGGTTGGCGATCATGGCGCGGTTGGCGCCGGTGTAGGCGTGGCGGCCGGCGCCGCCGATCCGGTCCTGCAGGGCCGCCCAGTCGTTGGAGATGGCGCCCAGGAACACCCCGGTGGCGCTGCCGCGCAGCGAGGCCGGGACGGCGCGGGCGTTCTCCAGCGCCTCCCAGGCGAGTTCGAGCACCAGGCGCTGGTGCGGGTCCATCGCCGCCGCCTCGTTGGGCGAGATGCCGAAGAAGCCGGGGTCGAACCCGTACACGTCCTCCAGGAACCCGCCCCGCCGGTACGCGGTCCCCTCCGCCGCCCGTCCCTCGGGCGCCTCGGTGACGGCGTCCACGCCCTCGCGCAGCAGCCGCCAGAACCTCTCGGGACCGGCGGCTCCCGGGAGCCTGCACGCCATGCCGACGACGGCGACGGCGACCGGCCCCTCGTTCTCGGCCCGCTGTGTCGACTCACCAGCCATCAATGCGCCACCTCAAGCTTCACGCCTCGGGGAGCGTCAGGTATCGACGCCTTGCCTGGGAACGGCTCCGAAGAATTACTCGACAGCCGATCTGGAACGCGGCCATGACTTAATCCATTGCGACTTTAAGGTTGCGTTCCGTCCCGGCACACTCCCGGATCGCCGACATGTAGTTGCCACCGCTTCTGGCCACCGGAGGCCACCGGCTCCGCCCTTGACCCCGATCGTTCTCGTCCGCGGAGAATGACAGGCGGAGAAAGCTGCGGAGGAGATCACATGTCCGTCGAGGCGCCTCTCAGTAACGGCCAGCTCTTCAGCTGGCGGGAAATAGAGCGGTATCCGGACGACTGGCTGGCGGAGGCCAACCTGCCGACCACCTGGGATCTGCGCGGGCTCTCCGGCGAGCGGGTGGACGAGGCGCTGCGGCGGCTGGTGGACCGGCACGAGGTGCTGCGCACCACCTACCGGGATCGGGGCGGCCGTCCGGTGCAGCACGTCCACGAGGACGTCGAGCTTCCGATCGAGCGGATCGACCGGATCGTCACCGACCCCGCCGAGCACGAGCGGACGAAGGCCGAGCTGGTGACGGTGCCGTTCGCGATGAGCGACGCGCTGAACTGGCGCGGCCGGCTGGTCGGCCCGCGGGGCGAGCCGATGTACCTGTGCCTGTCGTTCTCCCACCTGATCGTGGACCTGTGGTCGATCCACCACCTTCAGGACCAGTTCAGGGCGCTGACGGCCGACCCGCGGGCGACCGCGCCGGTGGGGTCCCCGCCGCGCGAGCTGGCGCGGCGGCAGCGGGAGGAGTCGTGGCGGCCCCGGCAGGAGGGCTCCGAGCGTTACTGGCGGAGCGTGCTCGACGACGGCCTGATGGACGTCCTGCCCACGCTGCCCGCGAAGGTGAAACGCGACCGGCTGGAGCTGACGCTGCGGTCACGCGGCCTGGGCGGGCTGGCGGCGGAGGCCGGCAGGCGGCACGGGGTGACCGCCCCGGCCGTGGTGATGGCGTTCGTGGCCGCGGGCCTGGCCCGCCACCTGGACGTGGACCGGGTGACGATGAGCCTGATGTCCTCCAACCGGTTCGCGCCGGAGGACCAGCACAACGTGGGCACGATGAACCAGCTCATCCCGTTCGTCACGGCCGTGGACCCGCGGTCCACGATCGCCGAGCACGTCAGGCGGCTCCACTGGGCGAGCGCGAAGGCGTACCGGCACTCCGCCTACGACTTCGACAGGATCGCCGAGACGGCGGCCGGGCACGGCGAGCGGCCGGAGCACGACTGCTGGGTCAACCACCTGTTCCGCGCCTGGTTCAACTACATCCAGGTGGACCGGCGCCCCAGCGACCCCCACGACCCCACCCCGGCCTCGCTGGCCTGGACACCGCTCGCCCAGCAGTACGGCCAGGCGTTCCGGGTGCGGGTGGAGGTGCGCGGCGGGTGCACCAGCGTGCTGATGCTGGCCGACCCGGACGTGCTGCCGGCCGGGGCGATGACCGACATCATGCGGACGATCGCCGACGGCGTACGGCTGGCGGCGACCGATCCGGGGCGCGCGCTGAAGGACCTGTGGAGCGCGCGCGGCGACCTGCCGCCGTCGCTGTTCCCGCCCGAGCCGCCAGAGCCGCCCCGCTGAACCCCGGAGAGTCCCATGGAACGCACCCTTCACCGGTGGTTCGCCGACTCCGCCGCCCGCCACGGTGAGCGGGTCGCGCTGGAGGTGGGCGGCGGCCGTCACACCTACGCCGAGTTGGAGGCGCTGTCCCGGCGGCTGGCCGCCGAGATCGTCGCGGCCTGCGGCGAGCCGCCCGCCAGGGTCGGCCTGTACGCGGCCCGCAGCCTCCTGGCCTACGCGGGCTACCTGGCGATCCAGCGGCTCGGCGCCACCGCGGTGCCGCTGAACCCGTCCGCGCCCGCCGCGCGCAACCGCGCCGTGACGGCGGCCGCAGGGCCCGGCCTCGTGCTCGCCGACGCCGGCCTCCGGCCGCCCGTGCTGCCCGCCGCCACGCTGGCGGTGAGCCTGGACCGGCTGGACGCCCCGCCGCGCGTCGTGCCCGACGCCTTTCCGGCCGGCCCGGACGACCTGGCGTACGTGCTGTTCACGTCGGGGTCGACCGGTGTGCCGAAGGGCGTGCCGCTGCGCCACCGCAGTGTGGACGCGTACCTGTCGCACGTGGTCCCCCGCTACGAGCTGGGTCCGGGCTGCCGGCTGTCGCAGACGTTCGACCTGACGTTCGACCTGTCGGTGTTCGACATGTTCGCCGCCTGGGGCAGCGGGGCGACGCTGGTCGTGCCGGCCCCGTACGACCTGCTCAAACCCGTCGCCTTCGTGGCCCGCGAGGAGCTGACGCACTGGTTCAGCGTGCCGTCGGTGGTGTCGCTGGCCATGCGGCTGCGGCGGCTGACTCCGGGCGCTATGCCGTCGTTGCGGTGGAGCCTGTTCTGCGGCGAGCCGCTGACGCTGCCCCAGGCCGCGGCGTGGCGGACGGCCGCCCCGGGGAGCGTCCTGGAGAACCTGTACGGTCCGACGGAGCTGACCATCAGCTGCGCCGAATACCGCCTTCCGGCCGACCCGGGACGCTGGCCGGAGACCTCCAACGGGACGGTGCCGATCGGGACGCCGTACCCGGGGGTCGAGCACCTGGTGGTGGACGGCGGGGGACGGCCGGCCGCCGAGGGCGAGCTGCTGCTGCGCGGCGTGCAGCGCTTCCCCGGGTACGCCGACCCCGGTGTGAACCGGGGACGGTTCGCCCGCTTCGACGGCGTGGCGGCGCGCGACGCGGCGACGGCGGGCGGGACCGTCGCGCCGGACCTGTGGTACCGGACCGGCGACCGGGTGGCCTGGTGCGACGGCACGCTGGTTCACCTGGGACGGCTGGACCAGCAGGTCAAGATCTCCGGGCACCGGGTGGAGCCGGGCGAGGTCGAGGCCGCGCTGCGGGACCGGCCGGGCGTGGTGGAGGCGGTCGTGCTGGCGGTGCGGGGACGGGACGGCGAGCTGGGCCTGGAGGCGGCCTGCACGGGGACGGGGCTGGACCCCGTGGCGCTGGTCAGGGGGGTGGCGGAGGTGCTGCCCGGCTACATGGTGCCGCGCTCGGTGACGATCCTGGAGGAGCTGCCGCTGAACGCCAACGGCAAGGTCGACCGCCGTGCCACGGCCGCCGCCCTGAACACCGTCTGAGGCGGACGCGGTCCGAGACGGACACGGTACGGGATGGACGCGGTCCGGGGCGCCGCCGCCCGGTGGGTGGCGGCGCCGGCGAGCGGGGCGTCAGAGGGGCGGAGGCGTCAGGCACGACGACAGGGTGCCCCACAGGGAGCCGACCGTCCTGAACGTGGACTCGTTCAGCAGGTCGTCGGGCAGCTCCACCCCGTAGGTGTTCTCCACGTCCACGAGCAGCCGCACAACGCCCATCGAGTCGAGGCCGAGCGCGCCCAGCTGGTCCTGCGGGGTCAGCCGCTCCGCGTCCGCGTACGGCAGATGGATTCTCAGAAGGCTTTTGAAGCTGTCGGGTATTTCCAGCATGGCGAGGTGTCCTCATCTCACGGAATCATCCCCTTGAAAAGAGGTTTCCGAAAAACAGGGGCCCCGGTCAAGCGACCCCTGCTGGCAGCTTTTCCGCCGCCGAACCGGTCATTGCGTGACCATTGCCGGACACGCGGTGAAGCCCAATCCTCAAGATGTCCGGTTTCATGGAATCCGCCGAGGTGAACGTCTCATGAAATCCGCAGGCCTGTGCTGGGGGCAGCGCTACATGTGGCTGCGCGTCCATCAGCTTCCTCCGGAGCACCAGCACGAAACGCACGTGGTGCTGCGTTTCGAGGTGCCCGCGGGGATCACCGTCGCCCAGGCGAAGGCCATCCTCACCCATCTGACCCGGCGTCACGAGATCCTGCGGACGACGTACCGGCTCGACCCCGAGCCCGGGCAGCACGTGGATCCGCCGCGCCCGCTGCCTGTCCGGGTCGTCACCACGGAGCGGGACGGCACCCCCGGGCCCGTCGAGACGGTCGAGGAACTGACCCGCAGCCCGTTCGACCCGGCCGGGGAGTGGCCGATCCGGGCCTGCCTGGTCACCACCGGGGGCGCGCCGAAGGCGTGCGTGCTGGTGTTCAACCACCTGGCGGTGGACGTCTGGACGCTGGGGGAGATCAAGCGGGAACTGCGTACGCAGGCCGCCGGGATGGCCGCGCGCCGCCCGGCCGCGCTGTCCCCCGTCCGGAACCGGCCGGCCGACCTGGCCCGCCACGAGACGTCGGCGGACGCGGCGATCACGGCGGCGCGGGCGATGGCGCACTGGCGGGAGGAGGTGGCCCGCCTCCCCCTCGACCCCTTCGCCCGCCGGCGGGCGGAGCGCGACGGCCCCCCGGCCCGGCACGCGACGCTGGTCTCGCCCTTCTTGCCGGGGGCCGCCCGGACGGCCGCGGGACGGCACGGGGTGTGGCCGTCGCTGGTGCACGTCGCCGCGTACGCGGCGATGACCGCGATCTACACCGGCGGCGACTCGGCAGGGTTCCTGTCGTTCGTCAGCAACCGCGAGACGCATCCCTTCCCCGACGTGATGACCTGCATGTTCTCCCCGACGCTCGTCCGGGTGGACTGCGCGGGCGACCCGTCCTTCGGCGAGCTGCTCGGCCGCGTGGCCGGGAGCTTCTCGCGGGCACGCGAGCACGCCTACGTCCCCTACGACGAGATCGTCGAGATGGTCTCGCGCGAGGGGTCGCGGCGCGGCGGCCCGGTGCTGCTGAGCTCCGAGCTCAACTTCATCAAGCAGCGCACCAAGGAGTACGGCGGGCGGCGCACCGCCTTCACCTGGAACCCGGTCCCGGAGTCGTGGGCGTACTGCGGGCTGGACACGTACCTGCGGATCGACGAGTGGCGCGACGCGGTCTCGCTCTCCCTGCACGCCATGTCGTCGGTCATGGACGCCGGCGCCGTCGAGTGGTTCCTGCGCGGCATGGAGCGCCTGGTGCTGGCGGCCGGCGACGACCTGCGGCTCACCGAGCTGGCGGCCCTGGTGCCCTCCGCCCCGGA
This sequence comes from Streptosporangium sp. NPDC048047, assembly GCF_040653115.1. Lineage (NCBI taxonomy): Bacteria > Bacillati > Actinomycetota > Actinomycetes > Streptosporangiales > Streptosporangiaceae > Streptosporangium > Streptosporangium sp. NPDC048047. The sequence goes on from NZ_JBEZNH010000045.1 coordinate 9,152, forward strand.
GACGGCCACTGCGTCCTCTGCGCTCCCCGCGCCCGCCACACTCCCCGTGCCCGCCTTAGCCGTCTCACCCGCCGTACCCACCGCGCCCCCGGCGCCCGCCGCACCCTCCGACGAGGCCGTGCAGGCGTTGCTGGCGGCCGTACGGGACGCGCACGGACTCGCCGGCGTCGACCCGTCCGACAGCTACACGCTGGCCGGAGGCAGGGCTCTGCGCATCCCGCGGGTGCTGGCGGAGCTGAGCGGCCGCGGCTGGCGGGGACTCACCCTCCAGCAGCTCGCCGGTCCCACGCCGCTGGGCGCGCTGGCCGCCCGCCTGACCCCCGTCCCGCAGACCTCCACCACCCCTATTCCCAGTCACAGGGAGTGAACGTCATGTCCCAGACCCTCAACGGACAACAGGTGGTCAGAAGCCGCCGCCTGGTCGCCTCGGAGCAGGAGTTACGCGAGACCATCGACCGCGAGCTGCCCGCCGCCGACCTCGGCGACCTGGTCATCATGGGTGGTCACTTCATGCTCTTCGAGGACCCGGAGACGGGCCGGCTGACGCCCGGCGTCATCGAGGAGCAGCACGACGAGACCATGCGCCGCCGCGTCGCCGGCCGCGTCGGCATCTTCCCCGGTTACACGTGGCGGATGTCGGCCGAGCTGCTCCGGAGCTACGCCGCGGCGGGCGCCGACGTGCGGCTGCTGCTGCTCATCAACGACTGGCAGTACGTGCCCGCCGGCGGCCGCCCGGCCGGCGAGCTCCGCGCGGAGTTCTTCGCCGGCATGTCCGCGCTGCCGTCCTCGTACGAGAAGACGCTGCGGGAGGCCGGGCTGAACGGGGACAGCGTGCTGCCCAGCCGCAAGCACCCCCTGGCCTTCCCCGAGACCTGGCTGAAGTACCGCTTCCAGAAGGCCGCCGACCGCCTCGTCAAGGCGGGGCGCCTGGAGAAGCGCTACCTCGACACCGGCCGGAACGACACCGAGGTGGCCTTCCTGGACGCCGACGGCAACTACCGCACCCTGATCAGCTGCGGCGTCACCGGCTGCGCGGGCGAGATCACCGAGATGGTCTCGGAGGTGTACAGGGCCGGCCACCGCAACCTGCTGATCTTCGCGCCCGGCGAGTGCCTGCGGCCGGTGGAGACCGGCGTCGACATCGCGCTCGGCCTGTACGACCTGCCCGGCATGCGGGTGGTCGTGGCCGATCCCGGCGGCAGCGGTGAGATGTCCGAGGACGAGATCTACGACAAGCTCGTCACCGTCAGCACGTTCCGGCGGTGATCCCCGATGAAGCCCATATACCTGGACGGCTGCGCCACCACCCGCGTCGACGACGAGGTGCTGGAGGCCATGATGCCGTACCTGCGGGACGAGTACGGCAACCCCTCGTCGCCGCACGCCATGGGCAAGCGGGCACGGCGCGCGGTGGACGCCGCGGCCGAGTCCGTGGCCCGGCTGATCGGCGCCGGCCCCGGCGAGATCGTGTTCACCTCGGGCGCGACCGAGAGCAACAACATCGCCCTGCTCGGTGTGTTCGCCCACGGTGACACCGCCCCGGTCAACGGCGTGTTCTGCCCCACCGACCACAAGTCGTCGCTGGCCGTCGGCCAGGCGCTGGCCGCCCGCGGCGTCGGGACCAGGACCATGCGGGTGCGCCCGAGCGGCCAGGTCGACCTCGGCCACCTGGCCGGGCTGCTCGATCTGAACACCCGGGTGGCCACGGCCGCCTGGGTCAACAGCGAGATCGGAGCCGTGCAGCCGGTGCGGGCCATGGCCGCGCTCTGCCACGAGGCGGGCGCGCTGCTGCACGTGGACGGCGCGCAGGCGGCCGGCCGCATCCCCATCGACGTGCGCGACACGGAGCCGGACACCCTGTCCCTGTCCGCCCACAAGATCCACGGCCCCAAGGGCGTCGGCGCGCTGTACGTGCGGCCGGAGATCCGCCACCGGCTGCGTCCGATCATGTACGGCGGCGGCCAGCACGCGCTCCGCAGCGGCACCGTCCCCACCCACCTGGTCGTCGGCCTCGGCAAGGCGTGCGAGCTGGCCGCCGGACGCTGGGACGCCGAGTGGCGGCGGGTGCTCGAACTTCGCGCCGTCGCCCTGGACGTGCTGACGGCCGGATTCCCCGGACTGCGCGTCAACGGCGACCCGGACGTGAGCGTGCCGCACGTGCTGAACGTGGTGCTGCCCGGCGTACGCGGTGAGAGCCTCGTCTCCAGCCTGCGGTCGGTGGCGCTGTCCACCGGCTCGGCGTGCAACTCCGGCTCCCAGGAGCCCTCGTACGTCCTGACCGCCATCGGCCTCTCCCCCGAGGACGCCAACAGCTCGGTCCGGCTGTGCCTGGACCCGCGCATGTCGTTCGAGGATCTGACACTCGGCGTCGAGACCGTCGTGGAGCGGGCCCGCGCGCTGGCCGGCGTGGCCCTGGACCGGGTGACCCTGGCCGGTTCCGAACCCGCCGGTCTCAGGCCGGCCGGTTCCGGGCCCGCCGCTTTCACTCCGGCCGGTTCCGGGCCCGCCGCTTTCACTCCGGCCGGTTTCACCCCGGTAGGAGGCGAGCCCGCCGGAGTCGAGGAGGTCACCCCGCTGTGAGGTACTTCCTGGCGGCCTGCACTCCGGCCTGGAAACGGCTGGTGGCGTCGAGATCGCGCATCATGGTGGCGATGTGCCGGCGGCAGCTCCGCACCGACATGCCGAGCTTCCTGGCCACCACCTCGTCGGTGTAGCCCTTGGCCATCAGGGCGGCGATCGACTGCTGGAGGTCGTCGGCCACGCCCGAGTAGCCGAAGTCGATGCCCTCCAGCGGCGTGGCCATCTCCCACAGGTGGTTGAACAGGTCGAGGAAGAACTGGATGACGCCCTGGTTGTGCACGCGGGCGATGCTGGCCTCGGCGTCGTCCGCGCCGAACAGCACGACCAGCGAGCGGTCGAAGACGATGGCCGACCGCGGCACGTGGCTGACGGTGTAGACGGAGGCGCCCGCGTCGGTGAGCCGCTTCATCCGCATCCTGGTGCCGACGTCGGCCCGGTTGCGGTGCTGGCAGATGATGCGGACGGTCACCCCCCTGGTCACCAGGCCGAGGTAGGTCTCCGCCATGTCCTCGACCACGCCGCCGCCCTGGAGCACCAGGACCTCGTCGCGGCAGGCGTCGCCGGCCGTCTTGAGGAAGCCGCGCACCTCCATGGTCCCCGCCAGGTAGTCCACGGTGCCCTGGGACGCGCCCGGCGACTGCTCCACCAGGCCGACCCGTTCCTTGATCTGGTCGAGCAGCTCCCGCCGCCGGTAGATCTCGCGCTCCACGGTGGACACCAGCGACGCCGCGGCCAGCTCCGGATCGACCGGGGCGTACCGCTCGACGGCGCCGGCGCCGTCGTCCGGCCGCAGCAGGTGGCTGTCCGTCAGATGGCGCACCGCCTCCCGCATCTCCCCCACGCCGATGCCGAGGTCGGCCGCCGCCACCTCGATGGCCTCGATCGCGCCCTTGCTCTCGGCGTAGCGGTACACGTCCATCACGTGGTCCCGGGTGAACGACATCAACGTCATGATCTTTCCTCCTCAGGCGGCGGACAGCGCTCGGCGGCGGAACAGGGCCAGGGCGGCGCCCAGCAGCAGGGCGGCCATCCCGGCCAGTACGGCGAGCTGGGGCAGCACCGCCGTGAGGCCCTTGCCCGGCTGGGCGAGCGTGAGCAGCGCGTCCATGCCCCAGGCGTGCGGGAACAGGTGTCCGATGGTGTTGATCACTTCGCCGGACGACTCGCGCGGCCACAGGCAGCCGCCGAGCATGCCCAGCACCACGCCGAGCGGCGGGCCGACGGCGGGGGCCTGGTCGGGCGCGTTCAGCAGGGTGCCGACCAGGAGGGCGGCGCCGGTCGCGACCAGCGAGAACACCACCACGACCGCCGCCACGCCGAGCGGGTCGCCCCACGTCACGCCGAACGCCAGCGCGCTCACCACGACGACCAGCACGGCCTGGGCGAGCGCCACGAGGAACCGGCTCAGCGCCTCCCCGAGCAGCACCGACGCCCGCCGGACGGGAGCCGTGAGCGCCCGCTGGAGCATGCCGAGCCGGCGGCTCTCGACCAGGGCGGAGGCCACGGCCATGGAGTTGATGAAGGTGAACAGCAGCAGGTTGGCCGGGGCGGTGTAGGCGAAACCGCGCGGGTCGGCGGCGCCCGCGGACCCGCCGGTGACGGCCACGCGGCCGGACTCCGCCTGGGCCTGCCGGACGTACGCGGCGGCCTGGGCCGGCGTGGCGCCCGCGGTGACGGCGGCCCGGGTGGCCTCCTCCACGGCGGCCACCCGGCCCACGGCCACGTCGATGGCGCTGCGGGCGGCCATGCCGCTGCCGTTGACCTCGGTGACGACGAGCCGGAGCCGGGCGGGGTCGTCCGGGACGACCAGGCCGGCGGCCAGCGCGCCGGACCGCACGCCGGAGCGCAGGTCCGCGGCCGACTCCACGCGGGTGACCTCCAGGTCGGGGCGGCGGTCCAGCTCGGCCAGGAGGGCGGCGGTGACGGGGTCGGAGCCGTGCGCGACCACGCCGACGGGCAGGCGTCCCGTGCCGTTGCCGATGGCCATGCCGACGAACGCGATGGACACGAACGGCATGATCACCATGAAGAACAGCCCCACCCGGTCGCGGGTGTGCCGTCGCAGGTTGGCGGCCACCAGGGCCAGGACGGGGCGTGGGCTCACAGCAGCGTTCCCTTCTTCATCCCGAGTACGGCCAGGCCCCCGGCGACCAGCGTGATCGCGCACAGCACGGCGACGGGCCCGGCGACGGCGGCCAGGCCCGCTCCGGAGCCGGCCAGTTCGGTCAGCGCCGTGGAGGTCCAGCCGTTGGGGGTGAGCAGGGCGGCGGCCTGGAGCACTCCGGGCAGGCTGTACATCGGCACGAGGCTGCCGCCGAGGAAGGCCATGACGAACGACACCACCATGATCACGCCGTCCGCCTGGGCGTCGGTCTTCGCCCGGGAGGCCACCAGCATCGTGATCGCCGCGGCGGCCAGCACGTGCGCCAGCAGCACCGTGAACACGGCGAGCGGGTCCCCCCAGGTCGCGCCGGACACCAGCACGGAGGCCGCCCAGGTGACGCACACGCTGACCAGCGCCAGCGCGAACCCCACCGCGGCCTTGCCCGCGAACGGCACCCACGCGGCCAGCGGCCCGGCGCGCATGCGGTCGAGCGTGCCGAGCTTTCGTTCGGTCAGCAGGCCGCGGAAGGACGCCCCGACCACGAAGAACGCGAACAGCGCCGCCATGCCGGAGCCGTAGTGGACCGACAGGTCGACCTTGCCGCCGGACATCGGGTCGTCCTCCAGCGCCGGCGACGGTCCCGCCGCCCCGTTGCGCTCCACCAGCTCCTTGACCTCGTCGCCGGGCACCCCGGCCTTCAGCACGGCGCGCACCGCCAGGGTCCTGGCGTCCACCAGCGCGGAGATGCGGTCCACGACCGCCCGCGCCACCACCCCGGCCAGAGGGGACTTCGGCGAGGTCAGGACGGCCACGTCGCCGCCGTTCCCCTCCCCCACGCTGCGGCTGAAACCGGCGGGGAAGACGATCGCCGCGCCGATCTCCTCGGCGTCCAGGGCGCGGGCCGCCTCCTCCCGGCCGGGCAGGTCGCGCAGCGTCATGACGCCCTTCAGCTCCTCCGAGGCCATCACCTCGCGGCGCACACCGGCGGGGAACTCGCCGCGGTCCAGGTCCACGAACCCCACCGTGGCCCGCAGCGGCGGGTCGTCGCCGCCGAGGACCACGCTGAACAGCGTGGCCAGCGTGACCGGGACGATCAGCGCGATCACCAGGGCGGTGCCGTCGCGCAGCCGGGTCCGGAACTCCAGCGCGCTCACCGCGGCGAATGCTCTCCACATGGTCAGTCCCGCAGGGTGGAGCCGGTCAGGTGCAGGAACGTGGCCTCCAGGTCGGGCTCGATGACCTGGGCGGCCGTCACGGTGGAGCAGCCGTCCACGGCGGTGATGAGCGCGGGGAGCAGGTGCCGCCCGTCCTCGGCGAGCAGCCGGATCGACGTGTCGCCGGTCATGGCCGCCTCGATCACGCCCTCGACCGCGCGCAGCTTGGCCAGTGCCGTCTCCATGTCACCCTCCAGCGACAACTCCACCTTGTCGGCGCCGCCGACCAGTGCGATCAGTTCGCGCCGGGTGCCCTCGGCGATGATCCGGCCGTGGTCGATGATCGCCACCCGGTCGCAGACCCGCTCGACCTCCTCCATGTAGTGGGAGGTGTACAGCAGCGACATGCCCTCGCCGACCAGGCGTTCGACGCCGTCCAGGATCGCCTTGCGGCTCTGCGGGTCCACGCCCACGGTGGGCTCGTCCAGGATCAGCACCTCGGGCCGGTGCAGCAGCGCGGCCCCGATGTTGATGCGCCGCTTCATGCCCCCCGAGTACGTCTTGAGCCTGCTGTCGGCGCGGCCCGTCAGCCCCACCAGGTCGAGCACCTCGTCGATGCGCCCGGCCAGCTCGCGGCGGGGCAGGCCGAACAGCCGGCCGAAGAAGCGCAGGTTCTCGCGGCCGGTCAGCTCCGGGTAGAGGGCGATCTCCTGCGGGACGTACCCGATCCCGGCCTTGGCGCGCATGGGGTCGTCGGCCAGGTCCACGCCGCGTACGCGCACGTGACCGGTGTCGGGACGGAGCAGGCCGACGAGCATGGAGATCGTGGTGGTCTTGCCCGCGCCGTTGGGGCCGAGCAGCCCGTACGCCTCGCCGGGTGCGATGTCGAAGCCGACGTCCCGGACGGCGTGGACGTCGCCGTAGCGTTTTCCCAGGCCGTGGCAGGACAGCGCGGGCGGCGTGGCCGGAGTGGACGGCGCGGGCGATGTGGACGGCGCAGGCGGCGTGGCCGGGGTGGACGGCATGGCCGGGGTGGACGGCGTGGGCCCGGTCATATCGCCCAGCCCCGCGCGTCGGCCGGGTCGCCCTTGTCGGCGGTGTTGGCGGCGGACACCTGACGGTCCGGGTCCACGCCGAGCTGGTAGTCCAGCGGGGTGTTGCCGTGCACGCGGTTCCACAGCACGTGGGTGTCCAGGGTGTCGTCACCGCCCCAGTCCTTGGACGAGCCCATGACGAAGGCCGCGCCCATGACCGACTCGCCGCCCGGGTGGTTGTCGTGGATGTGGTTGTCCACGACGCTGACCCGGCTCGTGCCGATCAGCGCGAGGCCGACGCCGGACATCGGCGGGCCCGCCGCGCCCAGGCCGTCCGGCCCGGCGCCGGAGGCCAGGTCGTTGCCGTACAGGTCGTTGCCCGCCACCAGGCAGTCGGTGACGCCGCCCGGCGGCTCGCCCTCGTAGACCTGGTTGAGCAGGAGCATGCCGACCGCGTTGCCGTGGCAGGCGTTGCGCAGCACCCTGACGCCGGAGGAGTTGTCGACGAAGACGCCGAAGGCGTTGGCGCAGGACTCGTTGCCGGCCACCAGGTGGTCGGACAGGGGGCAGAAGCTGAGGGCGGCGCCGCCGTACCGGCTGCCGCGGGCCTGGCAGTCCATGATCCGGCAGCCGGTGGACTCCCGCAGGTAGACACCCCAGACGTCGTTGTCCACGACCTCGACGCGACGCACCGTGACGCCGGCGACGGAGTGCGCGTAGACCCCCGCGCCGGAGAAGCCGCGCACCGTCAGCCCCTCGACCCGCACGTCCGAGAGGTTCTCGCCGTACACGGTGACGCCGTTGACCACGTCCCCGGCGGCGTCGTGCAGGGGCGGCGCCCCGGACGGCGTGACCTCGCCGGGCTCCAGGATCGTCGCGCCCGCGCCCGCCCCGGTGAGGGTCACGCCGGGGTGCCGGATCCAGACGCTCCCGGCGAAGACGCCCTCCGCCAGGGTGACGTGCGCGCCGGGACCGGCCTCGTCCAGCGCCCGCTGGATCGGCTCTCCCGGCTGGACGGTTCTCCTCATGACGGCATCCCTTCCTCCTGGGCGTGGACGGTCCGGGCGTAGACGATCGCCAGCGCCGCGAACAACCCCTGGCTCTCCCCCCACCGGGCGGCTCCCACGGGCACGCCGGGCCCGAGGCGGACGGCGGCGGCCCTGGCGCTGGCGCCGCGCACGGCGTAGGCGGCGCCGCCGGTCAGGGACACCCCCGTGGCGTCGGCCAGTTCCGCCGCCGCCTCGTCCAGGAGGGCCGCGGCCCAGGCGGGCGGCCGATCGGGCAGCGCCTCGAAGTCGTGCCAGCTGAATCCGGCCGGGCGGACGCCGACCGCCTTGATCAGGCTCTCCTTGACGGAGAACGCCGCCACCCCCGGCCCCAGCGTCAGCTCGTCCGGCGTGCTGACGTGCCGGGCGAACACCTCGCCGCCGCGCGCCATCGCCCGTGCCAGCCGGTCGCACTCCACGATGTCCACCCCCATCAGCAGGGCGGGCGCGTCCGGCCGGCCCGCGGGCGGGCGGGCGGCACGTGACCGGGGAGCGGGCGGCGCGACGGCGGGCGGGGAGAGGAAGACTGCGAGCGCGTCCCCGCCGGCGACCGGGAGGGCCCGGGGGGTCATGTGAGGGCTCCGGCGCGGCGGGTGACGAAGCGTTCCAGGGCCGCGGTGTATCCCTCGGCGCACTCGACCATGGGGATGTGGCCGCTGTCCTCGACGACCAGGATCTCCGCGTCCGGGCGGCCGGCCAGCACGTCCAGCCAGGGGGCGACGGGGGTCATGCGGTCGTGGCGGCCCCAGACGTACAGGGAGGGGCAGCGGACGCGGTCCAGCGCGGGTCTCACCTGGTACCGGCGGGTGGCCTTGAGGCTGCGGGCCATGCTCACCATGGCCTCCGGCCGCTCCAGCAGGGCGCCCGCCTCGGCCATGCGCTCGGGGGCGAAGTGGCTGCGCCCGCTGTGGAAGAGGGCGGCCACCATGCGCTCGCCGAAGTCGTCCCCGAAGGGCCGCACGCTGGCGCGCCGGTCGAAGCTCAGTCCCACGTCGGGGTCGGGGGTGAGGCCGGGGGCGCCGCTCACGACGATCCCCCGCACCCGGTCGGGACGGCGTCCCGCCAGGTCGATGGCCACCAGCCCGCCGAGCGAGTTGGCGCACACCACGGCGTCCTCGACGCCCGCGTCGTCGCAGGCCCGCAGCAGCGCGTCGCCGAGCCGTTCGATCGACCCGGCCACCTGGCGGTCGAGGGCGCAGATGGCCTCGTTCGTGCGCAGCACCGGCCACCCGTCCTCGGACAGCCGCCGGAAGGGGTGGTCCCAGATCCAGCCGCCGGCGAACAGCGCTGACATGAACACCACGGCCGGCCGGCGGTCACCGGGCCGGTGCTCGGCGGTGAATTCCAACATCGGGGTCTCCGATCGCTCGGCGGGTCTCACAGGGTCGGGGCGTCGCCGGGGGTCCAGCCGCACGGGCAGGCCGCGTCCGCGCCGGTCACGACGACCGCCGCGCAGCCGGGGCAGCGGGCGTAGTCGCGGGCGTGGATCGGCCGCCACACGCTGGTGTGGACGCGGGTGCACAGGCCGCTCTTGAAGAAGCGGCGCACGGCGCGCTGGTGGGGCCGGGCGTGGACGGCGCGCACGGACTCGGGCCGGTCGAAGGCGCTCAGCGTGTACTTGCGGTCGCCGATGTCGAACGTGGTCACGCCGAGGAAGCCGCGGGCCGCGCGCAGGGACTTGACGATCTCCACGCTGAGCAGGTCCACGTCGGCCGCCTCGGCGTCGTCGCGTACCTCCAGCCAGGTGAGGACGAGCGCGCCGGGGCGTTCGGTGCGGCCGGTGGCGGCGCGGGCGCTCACGCCGAACTCGCGCGTCCCGTCGGACTCGGGCACGAACCGCGCGCCGTAGCCGAGCCCCGCGGCCAGCGCCAGCCGGTCGAAGTCGCGCCGCACGTGCGCGCCGTCCGCGTCGACGGTCACCAGGTCGGTGCCGGTGACGGTGACGGCGCCGCCCGTGGCGGGGATGCCGAGGTAGGCGTCGCGGTGGTCGGCCGTGAGCGTCCAGGAGACGACGGCCGCGTCGGCGTCCCCGGCCACCCGCCCGGTCTCGAAGCGGAGGTTGCGGAAGCGCGCCAGCACGGCGGCGGCGTGCGCGGCCAGCGCCGGGCCGGCCAGCGTCCCGCCGGAGTCGGGGTCGGCGTAGGAGGCGACCGCGGCGGCGACGGCCTCGGGGTCGCCGTCGCACCACGCCCGCAGGTGCTCCTCCGCGGTCTTCCTGGCGTCCGTCACCGGTCCTCCTCGTCCTCGGGGAGGCGGGGGGTGCGGAGGGCGACGGCGAGGGCGCGGCGCGAGGTGTGGCTGAGGGAGACGCGGATGCGGGTTCCGGGACCGTCGAGCCCGGCCAGCCGGCCGGTGAGGCGGACGGACGGGGGATGCATGTCGCGGCAGGCGGCGTCGCCGCGGCAGGCCGGGGTGGGCACGGGCAGCACCTCCACCTGGCCCAGGCGCTCGGCCGTGGGCCGCATGCCGAGCAGGCGCAGCACCGCGTGCTTGGCCGCGAGCCGTCCCGCCCAGTGCTGGAGGGTGCGCCCGTCGGCGGACCTGACCCGTTCGGCGGGCGTGAAGACCTCTTCCAGGGGCATCGCGCCGACCAGTTCGTGAGGCCGCGTGAACCCCTCGTACCCGACCACGGCGCTCCCCCAGCGGTTCGGCGTCACGCCGCCGCTCCGCCCGTTCACGCCGCCACCGTCTTGGCGAGGCGGCGGAGGGTGGCCGGGTCGGCCATGCTCAGGCACCGGGCTCCCGCGCGCCGGGACAGGCCGGCGAGCACCTTGCTGTCGCCCACCTCCACGCCGGGCGCGACGGCCTCGACCGCGGCGACCGTACGCGTCCACAGGACACGGCCGGTGAGCTGTTCGATCAGGGCCTCCCGCAGCGTCCCGAGGTCGGTGGCCGGCTCGCCGGTGACGTTCGGCACGACGGGGACGCGCGGCTCGCGCATCGGTGCCCTCCGTACGGCCTCGGCCCACTCCGGCACGGCCTCCGCCATCAGCGGCGAGTGGAAGGCGTTCCCCACCCGCAGGGTCATGATCTTGGTGGCGGTGACGGCGAGCGCGGCCAGCCGGTCGAGCGCGGGCAGCGTCCCCGAGACCACCACGTGCCCGGGCGCGTTCTCCAGCCCCACCACGACCGGCTCCCCCGGCTCGGACGCGGACGCGGCCAGGTCTTCCACCTCCTCGACGGGAAGTCCCATCACGGCCCGCATGCCGCCGGTCCGCCCGACGCCGGCCATGAGCCGCGCGCGGATCGCGACCAGCCGCACCGTGTCGTCGAAGGTCAGCACCCCGGCCGCGTGCAGGGCGCTCAGCTCGCCCACGCTGTGCCCGGCCACGACGGCGGGCTCGTACCCCTCCTCCGTGAGGACGGCCAGCGCGGCCAGGTTGCAGGCCGTCACCGCCACCTGGGCGTGTTCGGTGGCGACCAGCCGCTCCTCGGGCCCGCGGGCGCACAGCGGGGAGATCGGCCGCGTCAGCAGCGCGTCGAACCGGTCCAGCCGCTCCCGGGCGGCGGGACGGCGGCGCAGCCACGCGCCCATCCCGACGCGGACGGTCCCCTGGCCGGGGAAGAGATAGCCGAGCATGCGATGCACACCTTTCCGGGGCGGCTAGAGGCGACGGCGCGGACGCCGTTCCTCGTGCGCGGGTTGTTCCGTGCCGAGGAAGCCGAGCAGCAGCTTGCTGACCTCGTCGGGGGCGTCGAGGGGCAGCCAGTGGCCGGCGTCCTCGACGCGCTCGTACCGCCAGGGGCCCTTGACGAACTTGCCGGAGGCGGACATGCCCTCCTCCAGCAGCGCCTTGTCCCCGGCGCCCCAGACGCCGAGCGTCGGCGCGAGCACGGGCGGGAAGGGGCGGGCCGGACGCAGTTCGGCGGCCGGCGAGCGGTTGGCGCGGTACCAGTTGAGCCCCGCGGTCAGCGCGCCGGGCCTGGCCAGGTCGCGCAGGTAGCGGTCGTAGTCGCCGTCCCGGCCCATGATCTCCTTGAACAGCCGCCACCCGTTGCGCCGCAGCAGCTCCTCGCTCACGCCGGGGAACTGGTAGAAGAGCATGTACCAGGAGGCCGCGCGCTGCTCCAGCGACGGGGTGGCGAAGACCCCGGGGTGCCCGACCGAGAGCACCGCCAGGTGGTCGACGCGGCGGGGCATGAGGAAGGCGTACATCCAGGCGATGGCCGCGCCCCAGTCGTGGCCCACCAGGTGGGGCCGCTTGACGCCGAGTTTCATGGTGAGGGCCACGACGTCGTTGACGATGGTCTGCATGCCGTACGCCTCGACCTCCTGCGGCTTGCCGGAGTCGCCGAAGCCGCGCAGGTCGGGCGCGATGACCCGGAAGCCGCCCTCGACCAGGGCGGGGATCTGGTGCCGCCACAGGTAGGAGGAGTCGGGGAAGCCGTGCAGCAGGATGACGGCGTCACCCTCGCCCTCGTCCACGTAGGCCAGGTCCACGTCGTTGACGCGGACGAACTTCTTCTCCGTCATGCCGTCTCCCTGAACAGCCGTTCAGCGAAGAACTCGCTGAAGCCGAACTCCGGTACGTCCTCCGGGGCGACCATGTTGAGCAGCCCGGTCACCTGCGCGGCGAAGTTCTTCGCCATGAGCCTGCGCACCCGCCGCCGCCGCTCGACGGCCGCCGGCCCGAACTCGACGTGCAGCCTGCTGATGATGGAGGCTCCGAAGTGGAGCCGCTCCAGGCGGGAGTTCCGCTCCTCCACGTACGGGGCGAACGCCTCGGGCGACCAGTCGCCGGAGGCCAGCAGGATGTCGCAGACCGTGCGGGAGTCGCGCATCGCGCAGGACAGGCCGGTGCCGAGCACGGTGTCGGCGTTGCCCGCCTCGTCGCCGATCAGGATCACGCCCTCGAACACGGGCGACCTCTCGGGGAAGCTGGACACCGACGGCCACACCGACAGCGGCCCGGCCGGCACCGCCTCGGCGACCGCCTTGCCCCGGTCGGGCAGGCAGTCGAGCTCGAACGCGGCCAGGAACCGCTCCACGCCGCCCGGCCCCCGGTAGCGGTGCTTGTTGGCGACGGGGAAGTTCAGGTAGAGGCGGGCACGGCCGTACCCCTGGGGGAAGACCATGAACATCACGTCGCCCTCGGTGCCCATGGCCTGCACGTCCGCCGGCCAGGAGTCCAGGCCCTCGACCATCATGCCGCCGCCCCAGTGGTGCATGGAGTTGCGCATGGTGGCGCCGACCTGGCGTCCGACGGTGTTGCCGCGCCCCGTCGCGCCGAGCACCATGCGGGGCCGCAGCTCGTGGTCGCCCTCGGGCGTCCGGTACGTCACCGCCGGCCGCGGCCCGGCGGTGACGCCGATCCTGGAGGCGTCCATGACGAGGCGCGCTCCGGAGGACACGGCCTGCTCGGCCATGAGCTCGCAGACGCTGTGGTGGGGGAAGGACAGCGGCCCGCCGATGCCCGGGATGAACCGGGTCATGTCCACGGCCTCGACCTCGTCCTCGGTGACGGCCTCGTCCCAGGTCATCCACTCGCGGATCTCCCAGCCGCCGCCGGCGGAGAAGCAGTCGTACACGCCCAGCCGCTGGGCCTCCCTGATCCCCCACGGCGCCAGCCACTCGCCGCGTACGAGGTCGTGGTAGGCGTCCTGCTTCTCCAGCAGCACCACCGACAGCCCGCCGGCGGCCAGCCTGCAGGCCGCCGACGCGCCGGAGATGCCGCCGCCGACGATCACGACGTCGGGGTCCTCGGGTCGTCGGGTCACGTCCCCCACCTCTCCCAGTAGGTGCGCTCCTTGGCGCTGTGGCGGTCGGCGGGACGGAAGTCGGTGCCGACCGTGTAGGCGACCGGGATCATGCACACCTGCGTGACCCCGGAGGGGATGCCGAGCAGTCGTCCCACGGCGCGTTCGTGGGGGACGTGCAGGCAGGTGATGGTGCTGCCGAGGCCCCGGCTGCGCAGGGCGAGCTGGAAGGACCAGACGGCCGGGAAGATCGAGCCGTAGAAGATGCTGGCCCGGGTCTCGCCGTGCTGGACCTCGTGGCCGGGGTCCTCGGAGACCTTGTCCGCCATGCGCTCGCGCCAGGCGGCGTTGATGGCCGCGACGTCCGGCGGGCGGCCCAGCACGCACGGGATGACCAGCGCGGGAACCCGGGCGATCGTCTCGGTGAGCGCCTGGGCGGAGTCGTGGTTGCGGCGGGCCTGCCGGTCGTTGCGGCGGCGTCCGGCCCTGACCCAGATGTCGTTGAGGTGGAACTGCCACGACGAGCGGATCATCTCGGCCAGCCGCGCCTTGACCGCGGGCTCGGTGACGACCAGCCACCGCCAGTTCTGGTGGTTGTTGGCGGTGGGCGCCTGGACGGCGACCTCCAGGCACTCCTCGACGACCTCGCGGGGGACGGGCCGCTCCAGGTCGAGGCGGCGGCGCACGGACCGGGTGGTGGTCAGCAGCCGGTCGGTCTCGGCCACGTCGAAGGGGGGCGCGCTCACAGGGCCTCCAGCAGTGTCGCGCCGCGCACCGAGCCGGGGGCCGCGGTGAGCGCCACCGCGCGGCGCACGGGGCCGGGGAGGTCCGGCTTGGTCACGTACGAGGCGAGATCACCGGCGCGGGGCGCGGTGAGCCCGGTCAGCGCGGGGGCGACCTGGTCGCGCAGGGCCAGGGCGGCCAGGACGATGTTCATGGCGCCGGTGGCCGCCTGGCAGTCTCCGGTCAGCCCGGCCGAGGCGGTCAGCAGCGCGCCCGGCAGGCGGGCGAGCACGGCGCCGGCCTCCGCGCCGTCCTCGGGCGCCCCGGCCCCGGCGCCGATCACCAGCTCCGCCGGTCCCGCCCCCGCCGGCGGCTCCGGCGTGCCGAGCGCCGTCAGGGCCCGGAGGACCGCCTCGGTGCCGGTGCCGGGGTCGGGGTCGGGGTCGGTGCCGGTGTCGGGGGTGTGGGCGGTGGCGGTCACCGTCGCGTACGCCCGGCCACTGCGGCCCGCGCAGTGCTCGGCCGACTCGACGACGAAGGCCACGGCCGCCGACCCCGGCACGGGCGCGGGTGAGCCCTCGCCGTACGGGACCGGCGGATCCTCCGGCGGCGCGGACGCGGTCGTCTCGTCGGCGGCGACGATCAGGACCACCTCGGCCTTGCCCGCCCGGATCATCTCCAGCGCGCAGTCCAGGGCGATCGAGGCCGACGCGCCGCCGTTGCAGATCGTGGTGGTCGGCCCGCGCAGCCCGAGCGTCTGGCAGACCGCGCCTCCCGTGGCGTTCAGCACGACGTTGGAGAAGCTGAGCACGGCCGGCTTGTTCGGGTTGAGCGCGATGCTCTCGTCGAATCCGCCGGTGCTCTCCGCCGACCCGGCGGCGGTGGCGAACACCAGTCCCACGTCGTCCAGCGCCTTCCTGGGCAGTTTCAGCCCGGCGTCCTCCCAGGCCAGGCGGGAGGCGGCGATGGCCATGCGCGACAGGTGGTTCATGTGCCGCCACAGCGAGCGCGGCGCGTACGTGCGCCCGTCCAGCGACGGCGGCCTTCCGGGCTCCTGACGCCCGGCGGCGACCGCCTCGGCGACCTCGGCGATCCCGGCGCCGGCCCCGGTCACCGGCCCGAGGCCGGTGATCACGGCGGTACGGCGCGGCAGCGCGTCGTACGGGCGCGGGTCACGGGGCCGTGTCAGCACGAGGGAGACGTTGTTGCCGCCGAAGGCGTAGTTGTTGGAGACGACGGTGTCGATCGTCATCGGCCGCGCCGTATTGGGCACGAAGTCCAGGTCGCTCGCGGCCGGTTCGTCCTCGAAGCCGATCGTGGGCGGGGCGGCGCCGTGCTGGAGCGCCAGCACGCCGGCCACCGCCTCCACCGCGCCGGCCGCGCCCAGGGTGTGGCCGACGAACGACTTGATGCTGCTGGTGGGAACCTGCCCGGCACGTTCGCCGAAGACCAGGCGCATGACCTTGGCCTCCATGGCGTCGTTGGCGGGGGTGCCGGTGCCGTGGCCGCTGACGTAGTGGACGTCGGCGGGGGTGAGGCCGGCGTCGGCCAGGGCCCGCCGCACCGCGCTGGCCCCGCCGCGGCCGGTGGGGTCGGGGGCGGTGGCGTGGTAGGCGTCGGCGGACAGGCCGTACCCGGCCACCTCGGCCAGCGGGGTCGCGCCCCTGGCCAGCGCCAGGTCCAGCGGTTCCAGCAGCAGGAACGCCGCGCCCTCGCCCAGGTTGAGACCGTCGGAGCTGCTGTACGGGCGGCAGGGGCCGGTGCTCAGCGCCTGCAGTCCCGCGAAGCCCGCGTACGTGCCGAACAGCAGCGGGTCGACGCCGCCGGCCAGCACGGCGTCCGCCTCGCCGGTGAGGATCTTGTCCCTGGCCAGGCCGACCGCGTTGCCTCCGGCCGCGCAGGCGGTGGAGACCAGGACGCGCGGGCCGAGCAGCCCCAGCCGGTCGGCCACCACGTCGCCCGTGCGGTGCATGGGCTGGTAGCGCCCCGCCGCGTCGGGCGTCGCCTGGCATTTCCCGAGGATGATCCCGAACCGGCCGGCCGCGGGCCGGCCGGCCGTTCCCGTCCCCGGCGGGCCGGCGAGGCCGGCCTGTTCGAGCGCCTGACGGGCGGCGACGAGCGCGAGCCTGGCGGTCCGGTCGTCGTCGCGGTCGTCGTCCGGAAGCCGTTCGTCGATCCACGCGTCCGGCACCTGGCCCGCGTACCGGGCCGTGAAGACGGCGAACGCCTCGTCCTCGATGGGGGTGAGACCACCCTGGCCGGCGGTGAGCCGCCGCCAGAACTCGGCGGGGTCGCGACCGGCCGCGCAGATGATGCCCAGGCCGGTGACCACGACGGGCCGCAGCGCCATGCTTGCCCTCCTTAACTCGGCACCGGAACTCGGCACCGGCCGGTCAGATGATCGGAATGCTCCAGCTCTTGGGCACGATGTAGGGACTGGTCAGCGTGGTCACGGGCAGCCCGCCGACGCTGAGTTCGAGGCCCGCCGCGGCGAGGTCCCCCGACACGCGGGCCAGGCCGAGGGTGGCGTCGAGGCCGACGCTGTGCACGGCGTACACGACCTCGCCGATGTCCTCGCCGCCGGCCTGCACGCGGGTGCCCGGGGTGGGGACGCCGGAGCAGCCGGTGAAGCCGACCGTGCGCCGCCCGCCGCCGGCCTCGAACGCCTCGACCACCGCGTCCTTGCCGACGAAGCCGTCCTTGGTGATGTCCACGAGCCAGTTGGCGCCGATCTCGATGACGGACGCGCCGGGGGTGACCTCGTGGCGGGGCACGGGCTGGCGCACCTCCAGCATCGCGAGCTCCAGCGCCTCCAGCCCCGCCGCCTGCGCGTGCTCCAGCGACCTGCGCCACAGGGCGGCGGCGGACTCGATGGGGACGATCATCTGGTAGCCGTACTCGCCGGTGAGGCCGGTACGGGCGAAGACGATCTCCACGTCGTCCCAGGCGGTGTCCACCACCGACTCGAACGGCAACGACGCCAGCTCGGCGTCGATCAGCCGCCCGACCACGCCCCACGCGTACGGACCCTCCAGTCCGATGACGGTCAGGTCCCCGGAGCGGTCGGTGATCCGGACGTCGTCGTCCTCCTCCACCCGGGCCAGCAGGTGCTCGAGAAGACGGCCGCCGGCGCCGCAGGAGCTCTCCAGCAGCATCCCGTCCTCCCGCCCGAAGGCGAGGACCTGGTCCACGACCTGCCCGGCCTCGTCCAGGACGAGGCTCATCATGCAGCGATCGGAGGTGAGGTACTCCACGTCGCGGGCCAGCACGCGCTGCGCGAAGTCCACACCGCCGGATCCGGTGATCTCGATGAGGCCGTGCCCTCCGAGGTCCAGGACCACGGCACGGTCTCTGAGCACCCGGTACTCCTCCGCGAGTGACGAGAAACGCAGCGGCACGGTGGCATCGCCCACCTCGCCGTACGCGGTGTCCTCCGGATGCTCGGTCGCGAGGACGCTTGCCATGATCACACCTTTCGCGCGGTACGTTGCGACGCCGGATCGGCGATCGTGAGGTTTCCTTCGGCGGCGACCTGGCCGTCCACCCGCGCCGACACGCGGAACTCGGCGAACCCGCCGGTGCCCGCGGTCCGTTCGGCGGTCAGGACGACCTGGTCTCCGGGGACGATCGGGCGGCGGAACCGCATCGACCTGACCCCGGCCAGGTAGCTGATCTCGCTGGCCCCCGCCAGGGCGAAGACCACCCCGCTGAGCTGGGCCATGGCCTCGACGATCACGACGCCGGGAAGCACCGCCTCGTTCGGGAAGTGCCCCTGGAACCACAGCTCGGTCCCCGCCACGTTCTTGGTGGCCGTGCCCTTGACCCCGGGCACCACGGAGCCGACCCGGTCCAGCAGCAGCATCGGCCACCGGTGGGGCAGCAGCTGCCGTACCTGGTCGTGGGAGAGCCGGACGGCGGCGGGCGCCCTGCCCGGCTCCGCGGCCGGGAGCTCCACGGACGGAAGCTCCGCGACCGGGAGTTCCGTGACCGGGGCCGTCTCCGCGGTCGTCATGCGGAGACCGCCCGCAGCGCCGGGTTGACCTCTTCGGCCAGCCGCGACACCGAACCGAATCCCGCCATGTCGCTGTCATAGAGCGCCACGCCGAACTCGGCCTCGATCGCCACGTACAGTTCGAGCACGTCGAGGCTGTCCAGTTCGAGCCCGCGGCCGAACAGCGGCTGGTCGTCGGTGATCCAGTCAGGGTCGATCTCCAGGTCGAGCCGGGAGACGATCATCTTCTTGATCTGGGAGCACGTCTGCTGCCGTTCCGCGGCCCTGGCGCGCAGTTCGTCGATGGTCATGGGGTCCTTCCTTGTCTCGCTCAGCCGAGGCCGCCGCCATGCGCGACCACCACGGATCCGGACATGTACGACGCCTTGGCCGAGGCCAGGAAGCTCACGATGGACGCGATCTCTTCGGGACGGCCCATGCGGCCCAGGCGGATACGGGACTCGTACTGCTTCTTGAGGTCCGCGGGGACCTTGCGCGTCATGTCTGTGGCCACGAACCCGGGGCACACGACGTTGGCCCGCACCCCGTGGGGGGCGGCCTCGTTCGACAGCGCGTGGGTGAACGCGACGATCGCGCCCTTGGAGGCCACGTAGTTGGTCTGGCCGGGGAAGCCCCCGTCGAGCCCGCTGGAGGACGACAGCGTCACGATGGAGCCGCTGCGCTGGTGCTGCATCAGCCGCAGCGCCTCCCTGCAGCTCAGGAACGTGCCGATGAGGTTGGTCTCGATCGGCGCGCGGAACTGCTCCAGCCCCATCGCCACCAGGTAGCGGTCGGAGGTGATGCCGGCGCTGGTCACCAGCACGTCCAGGCGCCCGTGGTCGGCCCGCACACCGCGGAACATGGCCCGTACGGCCTCCTCGTCCGTGACGTCGGCCTGGACCGCCGTCGCGCGGCCGCCCTCGTCCTCGATCCGCGCGACGACATCCTTGGCGTCGCTCTCGGAGCGGGCGTAGTTGACGATGACCGTGGCACCCTCACGGGCCAGGTCGAGTGCGACGGCCCGGCCGATTCCACGCGACCCGCCGGTCACCAGCGCCACGGCTCCCTGCGCAAACAGCATCACGGTCTCCAGGAATTCGGCAATCACCGGATCGACTTATCTGGATCTTCCGTGAATGAAACTACTGAGCAGGTGTATCACGTCTGTATCATGCGATTATCTCCGCATTGACCCGGCAATTCCGCTGCATAACGCTGGGCGGCATGAAAGAGCTCGACATCGAAGTCCTGGTGGTCGGCGGCGGCCCGGTGGGACTCTGCGCCGCCATTGAGCTGTCCCGCCACGGAATATCGACCCTGCTGGTGGAACGCCACTCCGGAACGTCGGTTTTCCCGAAGGCGCGGCTCATCACCACCAGGACCATGGAACTCTTCCGCGCGTGGGGGATCCAGGACGAGGTGGAGAGCGTGGGGATGCCGCGCGAGGAGTACCTCGCGGTGGGCGTGGGCAGCTCGCTGGCGGCCGGCGACTTCGTCCGCGCCGCGGCCGAGCTGGAGCGCGACACCCCGCAGAGCCCCACCTACACCTACCTGTGCGCGCAGGACGTGCTGGAGGTCGTCCTGCGCCGGCTGGCCAGGGCGCCGGCGTCGTCGGTTTCGTCGGCGACGCCGGCCGAAGTGCGCTTCGGCGCCGCCATGACCCGCATGACCGTGACGGACTCCGGCGTGGAGGCGCTGGTCGAGGGCCCCGAGCCAACGCTGGTGCGGTGCCGCTACCTGGTGGCCGCGGACGGCAGCCGCAGCGGGGTCCGCGAGTCGCTGGGCATCTCCACCGAGGGACCGCCCCCGCTGGGCCACATGATCAGCATCATGTTCGAGGCCGACCTGGGCTTCCTGCCCGCCGACCGCCGGGCCGCGCTGTCCTTCCTGACCGACCCGCCGTGCGCCGTGGAGGCCGTGGACCACGGGCTGCGCTGGATGGTGCAGACGGGGTACGACCCGGAGAGGGGCGGCAGCCCCGAGGACTTCACCGAGGAGGTGTGCCTGCGCGCCGTACGGGCCGCCGTGGGGGTGCCCGATCTGCCGGTCACGCTCCTGGGCGTCATGCCGTGGCTGCAGCAGGCACGCGTCGCCACCGCCTTCCGCGCGGGCCCGGTCTTCCTGGCCGGCGACGCCGCCCACGTCGCCACCCCGCAGGGCGGTTTCGGCATGAACTGCGGCATCCAGGACGCGCACAACCTGGCCTGGAAGCTGGCCGCCGTCCTACGCGGGGAGGCGGGCGAGGGGCTGCTGGACACGTACGAGGCCGAACGCCGCCCGATCGCCGCCCGCACGGTGGACGAGAGCCTGACCAACGCCCTGATCACCCGGCAGATGATGGGGGGCCTGCTGCCCATGGACGAGGCCCTCCGGCGGCAGGCGGACCGGCGCAGCTCGGAGGGCCTGGTCCTGGGCCACCACTACGACTCGTCCGCCGTCGTCCCCGACGGCACGCCGCCCCCCGCGGTGGAGGACCCCTACCGCGACCACGTCCCCACGGCCCGCCCCGGCCACCGCGCCCCGCACGTGTGGCTGACCGGCGAGGACGGCCGGATCTCCACGCTCGACCTCCTCGGTCCGCGCTTCACCCTGCTGACGCCGGCGGGCAGCGGCTGGCTCCGGGCGGCGGACGGCCTCCCGGTGCGGGCGGTGGAGATCGCCGAGACGGGCGGGGCCGCCGCCCTCACCTCTCCCACCTGGGCGAAGGAGTACGGGCTCGGCCCGTGCGGCGCGGTCCTCGTCCGCCCCGACGGCCACGTGGCCTGGCGCGTCCGCGACGACGCCCCCTCCCCCGGCGCCCTGGAGGCGGTCCTCGCGACCGTCCTCGCGAGGCGCCGCTGAGGGAAGGCGCCGCCGGGGGACGCGTCACCGGAGGAACGCGTCACCGAGGGAGGGCATCACCCGAGGGCGGAGGGCGGAGCCGGGGCGGGGCGCCGCCGGGGAGGTCACGCGGCGGGCTGTCCCGCCCTCCCCACCCGGCCCTCCTGAGCCGGGGTCACGTCACGGGAGCGGAGGCGGGCGACCGCCAGCCGCAGCGAGAGGGGGTTCCCGCGGGAGGTGGCCACGAGCTCGCGCACCTCCTGCGCGGACGTGGGCCCGGCCAGCAGGCCGACGAGCTCCCGCGCCGCGTCCTCGGGCAGCGGCCGCAGGAACACGCGGTGCGCGCCCTGCCGGGCCACCAGGTCGTCCAGGGGGTCCCCGGCGGTGACGAGCACGCGGCAGTGCGCGCCGCCCGGCAGCAGGGCGAGCACCTGGTCGCTGTCACGGGCGTTGTCCAGCACCACCAGCACCCTCCGCCGGGCCGTGAAGCTCCGGTAGAGCGCGAGCTTCTCGTCGGGGTCGCAGGGGAGGTCCTGGGCGGGAACGCCCAGCGCGCGCAGGAACCGGTCGAGCACGGCGTCCGGGCCGGCGCCGGCCAGGTCGGCGTAGAGCTGCCCGTCGGGGAAGGCGTCCAGCCGGGCGTGGGCCCAGCGCACCGCCAGCGTGGTCTTCCCCACGTCGCCGCGGCCGCTGATGACCACGGTGGCCGGCGCGGCGCCCCCGAGCAGGGAGGCGTCCAGCGCGGCCAGTTCCTTCTCCCGCCCCACGAACGGCAGGACCTGCGGCGGCAGCTGGCAGGGAGGCATCGTCGCGACGGGCGGGGGGACGGCGCGGGCACGGGGCCGCATCAGCGCGGACTCGTCCCTGAGGATCTGCTCGTGCAGCCGCCGCAGCACCGGCCCCGGTTCGAGACCGATCTGCTCCAGCAGGTAGCGGCGCGTCTCCTGGTACGTGCGCAGCGCCTCGGCCCGCCGTCCCGCGCGGTACTGGGCCAGCATGAGCTGTGCCCGCACCCGCTCACGGAACGGCGACTCGGCCACCAGCGCCACGAGCTCGGGGATCACCTGGTGGTGGCGTCCCAGCTCGATCTCCAGCTCCAGGCGGGTCTCCAGCGCCTCCAGCCGCGACTCCTCCATCCACGCCACGTCGTACCGAAGCCCCCGGATGTCCCCGAACGGCCTGCCCCGCCACAGCGCCAGCGCCTCCCGCAGCAGCAGGACGGCCTCCTCGGCCGAGCCCAGACTGACCAGGGCGCGCGACCTGTCGACCATGGAGGTGAACCTCAGCCAGTCGATGCTGTCGGGCTCGGCCCGCAGCAGGTAGCCGGGGCTGGAGGTCTTGATGACCCCGGCCCCCAGCGTACGGCGCAGCCGCGACACGCAGATGGCCACCTGCCGCCACGCGCTCGGCGGCGCGGACCCGGCCCACACGGCCTCGATCAGCCGTTCCACGCTCATCACCCGGTTGGCGTTGAGCAGCAGGCAGGCCAGGATGACCTGCTCCCGGCTGGCGTTCATGAACAGCTCGACGCCGTCCCTGACCACCTTGACCGGGCCGAGCACGCGGAACTCGAAAGCGGAGATCTCCATCACACCGCCCGTCGCGTCGATTCGGCGACCACGGCCGGAACGGGAATCACATCACCGCGGTCGGAATGCAAGATGAAAAGACAATGCCCCGTCATATCAAAGTCTTTCGGTTCATAAGCACTGTCACCCACCGCCCACGGTAGGGAGGGCGGATATCAGGCGTCATCCCCTATCCGTCCCCTCAAGCGCGCCGTCTCCCCTAGGGGCTTCACGCCGGGGAAGGCCGCGTTTCACCCACGGCCGTTCCGCTCATGGCCGGGACCGTCCTTTCCGAGTACGCGGCCGTTCCCACTCATGGCCGGAGCCGTCCTTTCCGGAGCCGTCCTTTCGGGATACGCGACCGGACCCGCAGGCGCCGTGAACGCCGTGGAGACCGTGGAGGCCGCGTGCCGCCGGCTCAGTAGCGGGGCAGCAGGCCGCGGGCCGCCGCCTCGGCCAGGGTGGGTGCCCGCCGGTCGCGCTCCGACACCAGCGGGGACTCGACCGGCAGGGGCAGCCCCAGTTCGCGGTCGAAGTACGACAGCGCGAGCTCGTGCTCCCCGCGGTGCTCCCTCGACAGGAGGTGGCACATCACCGTGCCGTCCTCCAGCGCGGTGAACGCGTGCCCGACCCCGGGCGGCAGGTAGACCGCCTCCCCACCGTCGCCGCTCAGCTCGACCGCCTCCCACCGCCCGAACGTGGGCGAGCCCGCCCGCAGGTCCACGGCGACGTCCAGGGCCCGTCCCGCGGCGCAGTGGACGTACCTGGCGGTGCCGGGCGGCGTCAGCGTGTAGTGCACGCCGCGGACCACGCCGCGCCGGGACACGCTCCTGCCGACCTCCGCCACGGGGAACAGCCGCCCCACCGCCGCGGTGAACACGCTCTCCCGGTACGGGGAGACGGAGCCGCCCCGGGCGTCGGGGAGGACCTCGGGGACGAACGCGTACGCGCCCGTCACGGCCAGCTCGCGGTACTCCATGTCAGGCCCGTGCCGCGCGGGCCCCGGGCCCGGTCATGCCGCCGCGCCTTCCGCGGATCCCCCGGCCCGGGCGGCGGTCATGACGATCGCCGTGAGCACCAGCCCGTTGCCGGACGTCCAGCGCCCCGCGAACCCGCTCAGCGGTCTCCCCTGCCAGCGCAGCCCGGCCACCAGCAGCCGGGCCTCGAACGTGCCCCGCAGCGGATCCAGGACGATCACCGCGTCCTGGAAGTCCAGCCAGCGCCAGGCCAGCGGATACCACGCCTTGTAGACCGACTCCTTGGCGCTGAACAGGATGCGGTCCCAGCTCGGGCCCGGATGGTCGGCGGCCAGCCGGCGCAGCATCCGGCGCTCCTGGGGAAGCGAGACGGCCTCCAGCACCCCGGGCGGCAGCGGCCCGTCGGGCTCGGCGTCGATGCCGATGGCGGCGGGCGCCGCGCCGACCGCGGCGGCGCGGTAGCCGGCGCAGTGGGTGATGCTGCCGACCACGCCGGGGGGCCAGACGGGCTCGCCGTAGGCGCCGGACAGCACGGGGACGGGGGGCACGCCCAGGAGTTCCATGGCGCGGTGCACGCAGTGGCGGGCGGTGGTGAACTCCCTGCGCCGTTTCTCCACGGCGTTCCGGACCAGATCGGCCTCTTCGGGGAAGAGCACGACGCCGGGCGGGTCGGTGAAGGCATGGAAGGACACGACGGTGTCGGGAAGAATCTCTTCGATCACCCCGCGCCTCCTCTCGTCCGCCCTCCGTCGCACAGTAACCAGGCACGGCATTTCCCGAAAAGGGCTGCACGGAGTATCAGTGGGGACGGCCCGGAAAACAGGGGTTCGACTAGGGGTCCGGCGCACCCGCCCACCCCTCGACCTGCCCTCCCGTATGCCTTCCGCCCCCTAATGTGTCATTGTTGCATCTGCGCACCGGCTTAAAGTCATGTCGGTCGACAAACAAAGTTTCCACTCTTGACTTACCCTGTCGAGAAGAATTTCCGTTCCGCGAAGGGGATTTCGTGCGTCACACCAGGTTGGGTCCTGCGGGCCCGGTCGTCTCCGCCGTCGGGCTCGGCACACTCGCCCTGAGCGGCGCGTACGGGCCGGTCGAGCCCCACGATGCCGAGCGGCTGGTGCGCAGGGCGCTCGACGCCGGGGTGACACTGCTCGACACGGCGGACTTCTACGCGGACGGGCAGGTGGAGAGCCTGATCGGGCGGGTGCTCGCCGGACGGTCCGGCGAGGTGGTGGTGTGCACCCGCGGCGGGGCTCGCGTGGCCGGGCCCGGCGGCCCGGTCGTGTTCGACGGCCGTCCGCGCGAGCTGGAGCGTTCCCTGCACGCCTCGCTCAGGCGCCTGCGCACCGATTGCGTCGACCTGTTCCATCTCCACTGCCAGGACACCCGGGTACCCCTGGAGGAGAGCGTGGCGGGGCTGGCCGAGCTGGTGCGCGCGGGCAAGATCCGTCGTTTGGGGCTGTCCGGCGGCACGACCGAGCAGGTGCGCCGCGCGCACGCCGTCCATCCGGTCAGCGCGATCGGCGTCGAGTACTCCCTGTGGGGGCCGCCGCCCTCCCCCGGGCTGCTGGCCGCCGCCCGCGAGCTGGGCATCGCCGTGATCGCCGCCCGGCCGCTCGGCCGCGGCTTCCTCACCGGCCGGGTCCGGCCGCAGGCCAGGTTCGAGCCGGACGACTGGCGGCACGCCGACCCCCGCTTCCACCCCGACCACCGCCACAGCAGCTGCTCCCGGCTCCAGGAGCTCGAGTCGGCGGCGGCCCAGCTCGACCTGGGGGCCGGACGGGTCGCGCTGAGCTGGCTGTTCTCGCGGGGCGAGCACGTCATCCCCGTGCCGAGCACCCGCGACCCGGTGCACCTGGAGATGAACCTGGCCGCCGCCTCGGTCGAGCTGCCTCCCGAGACCCTCGCCAGGCTGGACGACCTGTTCCCCGCCCCCCACTGCGTCCCGCCGGAGTCACCGCCACTGTGAGCGGTCTCCGGCCGGGATCAGTCCACCTCGCTCCTGGACGGGGGCGAGATCAGGGACATGGCCAGGGCCTTGTTCACCGCGTCGATCCGCGAGACCGCGTTGAGCTTGACGAAGATGTTGCGCAGGTGCCGCTTCACGGTGGCCTCGGCCAGCCCGAGCCGCCGCGCGATCTGCACGTTGCTCAGCGCCTGCGCCGCCAGCTGCAGCACCTCCAGCTCCTTCTGCGACAACGTCCCGGCACTCGGCGACTCCACCCTGGCCAGACTGTGACGCGAGACGGCCAGCACGACCCTGGAGGCGTCCTCGTGCACGCTGTGCACCGCCGCGATCAGCTCGTGCCGGTGCACGCTCTTGAGCAGGTAGCCGCGGATGCCCGCGGACAGCAGCCGGATGAGGAGCTGCGAGCCGTCGTACATGCTGAGGATGATGATCCGGCTGTCGGGCGACAGCCTCCTGATGTTGGCGACCGTCTCGGTGACCTCGTCGCCGGGGATCTCGACGTCGAGCAGCACCACGTCGGGGCGGGTCCTCGCGACCACGGCCACGGCCGTCTCGGAGTCGCCGGCCTCGCCGACGATGCGGATGCCGCCGTCGCACTCGAGGATCTCGCGCAGCCCCTCACGGAACAGCGCGTGGTCGTCGACCAGCACCACGGAGATGGCGTCGCTAGACGTCTCTGCGACCACGGGACCGTCTTTTCAGCGGGACGAACAGCTCGACGAGGCAGCCCTGCCCCGGATCGCTGGTGATGACGACCTGCCCGCCGAGCAGCTCGGCGCGTTCGCGCATGGACGTCATGCCGACCCCGTGGCCGCGCACGGCCCCCGGATCGAAGCCGCGGCCGTTGTCCCGCACCGATGCCGAAAGCTCGTGGGGGGCGATGTTCACGCGCACCAGGACCATGGGCGGGTTCCCGTGGGCGAGGGCGTTGCGCAGGGCCTCGCGCACGATGAGGAACGCCTCGTCGCGCACCCGCGGCTCGGCCCACGACTCGTCGCCGCTGAGGTCGAGCACAATGGAGACCTCGTCGTCCTCCATCTCCTCCAGGAAGCCGATCAGCGACTTCTCCAGGCTCTTGACCGGCGTCTGCGGGTGCAGCTCGGAGGTGAGCTGCCGCAGGTTCTCCATGGTCTCCTGGATGGCCTGCTGCACCATGCCGGTCTTGGCGGAGGCGCGGGCCGCGTCGGACGCGCGGTACGCCTCCGACAGCGCCAGTTGCTGGTGGGCCACGCTGAGGCCGTGGCCGATGCGGTCGTGCAGCTCACGGGCGATACGGCGGCGCTCCTCCTCCTGCGCCTCGCGCACCAGGTCGAGCAGGAAGCCGTGGTAGCTGTCGGCGGACTCGCGCACCCGCCGGGACAGGCTCTCCTCCAGGCCGGCGACCGCCAGCGTGACCAGCTCCGCGGTCGTGCCGTAGTCCGTCTCCGCGGCGATTCCCCTGACCAGATGGCGTAACGCCACGCGGAAAAAAAGTGAGCCCGCCTCAAGTGAGGCTTTCGGATGAACGCCGGCGACCGCCCTCGCGTTTCCGACTTCCCAGGCGTGGAATTTGTACAGTTCGCTTATCTGCACCTTACCGGCGCGTAGCGTGGCCACCACGTCGTCCAGGACGTATCGGGCGGTCGAGAGGGCCTGGTCACGGGCCTGCGTATCCGTGAAGACCATGCTCCCGGCGGCCTGCAGGGCCGACTCGAACTCGGCGAGTATTTCATTGCGACACGCTTCAACTAATTTCGCCGGATCGTCCGACTGCCCGTGCACCGCCAATATCCCCCCTCCGCTGCGGGACTAACGATGGAGCGCTCCCCAACTATCCCTTGCCTCCGACAATAAGGCAACATTTCCGTTCATATGGGTCAGATGGCCAGGAGGAATCCCGTCTTCCACCGCCCACCGCGCCGGAGCGGCCGTCGGCGGCGCGTCTGTGGCGCGCCGCCGATCCCGTGAGGCCGGGCCTCCCGCACCCCCGTGCCACCCGCCGGAGGAGACGGTCCGGGACGGCGCGGCCGTCCACCCGCCTTCCGGCGCAGCACGCAGGGCCCGCCGGGGCGACGGCGCCGCAAGGCGGTTCGGGACCGTCGCGGTGACGACCGGCGAAGCCGCCGCGGCCGGGGCCGCCCGCCGGCCCTTCACACGCCATTCAAAGGTGCATTCACATGGCACACACAACAGCGGCCAGATGAACGGCATATTGCGTTCCCATAAAAACACCGTACGGCCGGCGCAGCGATCTGCGTCCCCTCTCCGCCCGCCGCCGGCGGGCCGCGGCGACGACGCCGGCGCTCCCCGCGGCCATGGCCGCCAGGACGCCCAGCAGGGGCAGCCCGAGCCGCCAGACGGCCGCGCCGAGCGCGGCGCACAGGGTCAGCGAGGCCGCCGTCATCGCCAGCCGCGCCCCGCGCTCTCCGACGAGCACGCCGAACGTGCGCCGTCCGGCGGCGGCGTCGCCCTCGATGTCGGAGAGGTCCTTCGCGGGCACGCCGACCAGCACCATCCACCCGATCGCCGCCGCGGCGAAGACCGCCAGGTCCGGCGGCACCGGGACGTCCGTACCGCCGGCCGTCGCCACGACGAACCCGCCCAGGTACGACAGCAGCCCTGACAGGCACAGCACGGCCACCGTCCCGGCCGCGCTGCCCTTGAGCCGCAGCGGCGGTCCCGAGTAGAGGTAGCCCAGCACCAGGTTGCCCCCGACGATCCAGGCCATCGGCGCCGGAAGCCCCACGGTGGCCGACATCGCCAGGCCGGCGCCCACGGCGCCGACGGCGGCGGCGGCCCGCCGGTCCAGGGCGCCGCGGGCGATCGGCCTGCCGGAGCCGTTGATCCGGTCCTCGGTGACGTCGGTGACGCCGTTGAACAGGTAGACGGCGAAAACGGACAGCACCCAGGCGGCCGCCCCCCTCAGGACCGTCAGCGGATCGGGCGCCGCGGCCACCGGCACGGCCAGGGCGACGCCGGACAGGAAGCGCAGGAGCGAGACCGCCAGGACGAGCGGGCGGGCCTCGGCGAGGCAGAGGGCGAGGGTGCGGGCGAAGGTGCGGGGAAGAGCCGGAACGGTCCGGAGCGTGAGATCGATAGCCGCCATGACTGGAGTGTTGACCGCCGTCAGGGCCGCGATAAGTGGCGTGATCCGAAAGCAGCAGGGGGGATGCGCCTTTCGATACCCCTGGAGTGCTCCTCCCGACACCGGGGACGAACTCCTGACCCCCTGCCTTGTCGCGGTCCGCGACCCCCTATAACTTCGGCACACCCAGTCAAGATCCCCAAAGGACCGGAGCGGATTCGCGGAGGAGAGGCGAGCGTTCCGTTTCTCCCCCCGTGCGCCGCGCTCGTGAAGAACGCCGCGACAACGGTAACCCCGCGGACCGCCGCGACTCATCCGATCCAGGGAAAGGAAATCCGAGGATGCTGGGTGCCGAACGCTACCGAGAATTCCGGCCTATCGACCTGACGGACCGCACATGGCCCGGCAGGCGCATCCATGAGGCCCCCCGCTGGCTGTCCACCGACCTGCGCGACGGCAACCAGTCGCTGGCCCGCCCGATGTCCCCCGAGCGCAAGCTGGTGATGTTCGAGCTGCTCGTGCGCATGGGATACAAGGAGATCGAGGTCGGCTTCCCCGTCGCCAGCCAGGACGACCGCGACTTCCTGCGCCTGCTCATCGAGGAGGACCGCATCCCCGACGACGTCCGCATCACCGTGCTGACGCAGGCCCGCGAGGAGCTGATCAGGGACACCGTCGACGCGCTCAGGGGCGCCCCGCGCGCGCTGGTCCACATCTACAACGCCACGTCCCCGCTGTTCCGCCGGCTGGTCTTCGGCATCGGCCGGGACGACTGCCGCGACCTGGCCGTGCGCGCCACGCAGGTCATGATGGACCACGCCGAACGCGTGCTCGGCGACTGCGACCTCGGCTACCAGTACTCCCCCGAGCTGTTCAACGAGACCGAGCTCGACTTCTCGCTGGAGGTCTGCGAGGCCGTCATGGACGTCTGGCAGCCGGAGGCGGGCCGCGACATCATCCTGAACTTCCCCACGACCGTCGAGCGCTCCCTGCCGAACGTCTTCGCCGACCAGATCGAGTGGCTCGACCGCAACCTGTCCCGCCGCGCGCACGTCTGCCTGTCGATCCACCCGCACAACGACCGCGGCACCGGCGTGGCCTCCGCCGAGCTGGCGCTGCTCGCGGGGGCCGAGCGGATCGAGGGCTGCCTGTTCGGCAACGGCGAGCGCGCGGGCAACGTCTGCCTGGTGACCCTGGGCATGAACATGTACGTCCAGGGCGTCGACCCGGGCATCGACTTCTCCGACATCAACGCCGTGCGCCGCACCGTCGAGCTGTGCAACCAGCTCCCGGTCCACCCGCGCCACCCCTACGGCGGCGACCTGGTCTACACGGCGTTCTCCGGTTCCCACCAGGACGCCATCAAGAAGGGCTTCGACGAGCGCGAACGGCGCTCCGCCACGACCGGGACGCCGGTGGACGAGCTGCCGTGGGAGATGCCGTACCTGCCGGTCGACCCCAGGGACGTGGGCCGCACCTACGAGGCGGTGGTCCGGGTCAACAGCCAGTCCGGCAAGGGCGGCGTGGCGTACGTGATGAGCGCCTGGCACGGGCTCAACCTGCCGCGCGGCCTCCAGGCGGACCTGGCCGCCCGCGTGCAGGCGCAGGCCGACGCCGACGGCGGCGAGCTGTCGCCGGAGCGCATCGGCGCGCTGTTCCGCGAGGCGCACCTCTACCACGGCGACCCCTTCCGCCCGCTGCCGCTGAGCCGGGAACCGGTCGAGGTCACGCTCCACATCGACGGGGGCGCGGTGCCGGCCGGGCCGGGCGCGGCCGCCACCGAGGACCTGGCCTCGGTGCTCGCCCCCTGGGGGATCCGGGTCCTCGCGGTCCACACCACCGAGCCGCCGCTGCACGACGCGCACCCGGGGAGGCCGCCCGGCGGCCGCTCCCCCGGCGAGGTCGTGATCTACGCGGAGTGCGCGGTGGACGGGGGCACGTCCTGGGGCGCGGGCATGCACGCCGACGTGGCCGCCTCCGCCTTCTCGGCCGTCCGCGCGGCGCTGCGGGGCCGTCCGGTGGAGTGCCCCGAGCCGTCCCGCCGCCCCCTCCCCCGGCCCCTCGCCACCGCGGGCTGACGGGCGCACGGCCGGCCGGCGGCCACCGGCGCGAGGAGGAGACCGCCCCGCCCCGGACGCGTCCGCCGGTCCGGCCCGCGCACCCCGCCGGCACACGACCCGCCAACCCCGCCATACCAGCACCACCGTCAAGGAGGGCCTTCATGGCCGAGCACGACCAGGTACAGGGGATGGCCCTCCTGCGGGACCTCCTGAACGAGGCGGTGTCGGGGCAGGGCCGCATCGCGATGGTCACGGGCCCGATCGCCACCGGCAAGAGCCGGTTGCTGGACGGCCTCACCGAGCACGCGTTCGACCACGGCGCCCTCCCGCTCACCGCGACCGGCTCGCGGACGGAACGGGACCTGCCCCTCGGCGTGCTGTCGCAGCTCGTGCACAACACGCCGATGCCGGAGGAGCACCGCGCGACCACGCTGAGCCTCCTGCAGGAGGGCGCCCGCGCCCAGCTCACGGGCGAGACCCTCGGCCACATGGACGTGCAGATCGTGGACGCGCTCTGCACGGTCCTGCTGGAGCTGTCGGAGCGCTGCCCGCTGCTGATCGTGGTGGACGACGCCCACCACGCCGACCGCGGCTCCCAGCTCTGCCTGTCCTACCTGGCCCGCCGGGTGAAGTACGCCAAGGTCATGCTGGTCTTCGGCGGCGCCGGCCGGGACTCGCGCCGGCCGTTCCCGCTCCACGCCGACCTGCTGCGCCTGCCCCACTGCCGCCAGGTCACGCTCGCCCATCTGTCGCCGGGGGAGGTGGCCGAACGGGTGGCCGAACGGGCGGGCCGGGAGACGGCCGAACTCCACGCGGCGCGCTGCCACGAGCTGAGCGGCGGCAACCGTCTCCTGGTGGACGCGCTCGCCGATGACTTCCGGGAGACGGGCGCCCCCGGCGAGCGGTACGGCGAGGCCGTGCTGACCTGCCTGCACGGCGCCGATCCGGACCTGCTGCGGGTGGCCCGCGCGCTGGCCGTCCTGGGCGAGCCCGGTCCGGCCGCCCGCCTGCTGGGCGAGAGCGAGGCCGACACCGCCCAGGCGGTCCGGACGCTGACCCGCGCCGGGCTGCTGGCCGAGAGCGGTTTCCGGCACGACGCCGCCCGGTCGGCGGTGCTGGCCGCGATCGACTCCGCCGACCGCGCCGGCCTGCACCGCCGCGCCGCCGAGCTGACCTACCACGACGGCGCGGCGGTGGCGGTGGTGGCCGGCCACCTGCTGCTGGCCGGCCACGCCGACGAGCCGTGGAACGTGTCGGTGCTGGAGGAGGCCGCGGGCCACGCGCTGCGCGACGGCCGCGTGGAACCGGCCATCGAGTACCTGAAACTGGCCTGGCAGGGCTGTGCCGACGAACGGTGGCGCGCCAGGATCGCCACCAAGCTCGTGCGCGCCAAGTGGCGCATCAACCCCAGCACCCCGGCCGGGCAGCTGGCCGAGCTGACCGAGGCCCTGCACAAGGGCCATCTGGGCGGCGGCGACGCCGTGGTGCTCGCCAAGGCGCTGCTGTGGCACGGCCACGTGGCCGACGCCAAGGACGTCCTGGACCACCTCGGGGACCTGGACGAGCTGGACCGGGAGGGCATGACGGAGCTGACCGTCGCCCGCGCCTGGTTCCGCGGCGCCTCCCCGTCGTTCCTGTCCCACCTGCCCGAGCCGAACGCCCGCGAGAACGCCTGCGCCGCGCACTCGCTCACCGCGTCCCGCCGCATCGAGTCGGCGAACATGCTGGTGAAGGCCCTGAGGGAGGGCCCGAACACGGGGACCGCGGCGACCGCCGAACGCGTCCTGGGCGGCTCGCAGCTGGACGAGATGTCCATGGACACGGTCGAGAGCGCGCTGCTGACCCTCACGTACGTGGGACGCGCCGACCGGGCCGCGCCGTGGTGCGACGCCTTCATCGACGAGGCCGTACGCCGCCGGGCGCCCAGCAGGCAGGCCCGGCTGTCGGCCATCCGCGCCGAGATCGGGCTGCGCCGCGGCGACCTGGCCGCGGCCGCGCACGACGCCCGCCGCGCCCTGGAGATCATCCCTCCGGCCAGCTGGGGCGTGGCCGTCGGCGCCCCGCTGGGCACGCTGCTGTGGGCCGGCGCGGCGATGTCCCACCACGACGCGTGCCTGCCGCACGCCACCCAGCCCGTGCCGGAGGCCATGCTGGAGACCCGCTTCGGCCTGCTCTACCTGTACGGCAAGGCCCGCTTCACGCTCATGGCGGGGCAGGCCGAGCAGGCGCTGAGGGACCTGCGGCTGTGCGGTGAGCTGACGGCCCGGTGGGGTCTGGACGGCCCGGAGTTCCTCCCCTGGCGGGTGGACGCGGCCGAGTGCCTGGTCCGCCTCGGAGACCTCGACGAGGCGCGGCGCCTGGCCGAGGAGGAGATGCACCGCTGCCATGGACGCTCCAAACGGGTGCACGGCATGGCGATGCGGGTGCTGGCCGCCACCGGGGAGGCCAGGCACCGGGTGAACCTGCTGCGCCGCTCAGCCGACCTGCTCCAGGCGGGCGGCGACAGGTACGAGCTGGCCAGGGCCCTGTTCGACCTCGTGGAGGCGTACCACGCCAGCGGCGAGTACCGGCGCGGCGGGATGCTGGCGCGGCGGGCGAGGGCGCTGGCGCAGGAGTGTCACGCGGACGGGTTGAGTCAGGCGCTGTCCCCGGGCGACCACGACGGCGAGGCGCCGGGTGTGCAGCCGATCCTCAGCGACGCGGAGCGGCGGGTGGCCGCGCTGGCCGCCGACGGCTACTCGAACCGGGATATCTCTGCCAAATTGCACATCACGGTCAGTACCGTGGAACAGCACCTGACACGGGTCTACCGCAAGCTCAGCGTGTCCCGCCGCGCCGATCTGCCGGCCCGGCTGGTCGGTGAGCGCCTGTGAGTCACTCCGCGACGGCCGTGCGCATGACCCAGGCGAAGACCAGGGCCGGTTCACCGCCGATCTCGGTGGACTCGCCACGGTGCCGGAAGTGCTCGTACCCCGCGCCGTGGGGGAGCTTGAGCGTCTCGTCCGGGGAGCCCACGCTCTGGATCCGCCGCTCGGCGGGCAGGTGGGCGGGCCCGCCCACCAGTACGGCTGTGAACTGGGACATGATGTGCCTCCTGTTTCCTCACAAGGGGATGTTGGAGTGATGGCCACGGGTGTGCGGGGCACGGGCGAGGGCCTCGGCGATCCGCAGGCGGGTGGTCTCGGGAGCGATCACTTCGTCCACGACGCCGATGGCCACGGCCCGCTCCACGCCGCCCGCGACCCGGCGGTGCTCCTCGGCCAGCCGGGCGCGCAGCCCCTCGCGCTCCTCCTCGGGGACGGCCGCGAGGGCCTTGCGGTGCAGCACGCCGACGGCCGACTCCGCGCCCATGACCGCGACCTCGGCGCCGGGCCAGGCGAACGTGGTGGTCGCGCCGAGCGAGCGGGAGTTCATCGCGATGTACGCCCCGCCGTACGCCTTCCGGGTGATCAGCGTGACCCGCGGCACGACGGACTCGGCGAAGGCGTGCAGCAGCTTGGCGCCGCGGCGTACCACCCCGTCCCACTCCTGGCCGACGCCCGGCAGGTAGCCGGGCACGTCCACCAGCACGACGAGCGGCACCCCGTGGGCATCGCACATGCGGACGAACCTGGCGGCCTTCTCCGCCGACAGCGCGTCGAGGCAGCCGCCCTTGTGGCGGGGGTTGTTGGCCAGCACGCCGACCGGCCGGCCGCCGAGCCGGCCGAGACCGACCAGGATGTTGGCCGCCCACCGGGGCTGCAGCTCCTCGAAGCCGCCGTCGGCGTCCAGCAGGCCGCGCACCAGCGGGCGCACGTCATAGGCGCGGCGCGGTGACTCGGGCAGCAGCGCACGCAGATCACGGAGCTCGCGGGTCTCATGGGGTTCACGCAGCGCGGCCAGGTCGAACGCCCCCCGGCAGGTGAAGAAGCCGGTCAGCAGGCGGGCGCGGCGGATCGCGTCCCGCTCGTCGGCGGCCACCACGTGGGTCACGCCTGACCTGCGGGCGTGCGCGTCGGGACCGCCGAGCCCCTCCATGTCGATGACCTCGCCGGTGACGCTGCGGACGATCTCGGGGCCGGTCACGAAGACCCGTCCGGCGGGCGCCATGACGACCAGGTCGGTGAGCGCGGGCCCGTACGCCGCCGCGCCCGCCGCGGGTCCGAGGATGACCGAGATCTGCGGCACCACGCCCGAGGCCCGGGTCATCGCGGCGAACATGCGGCCCACGCCGTCCATGGACTCCACGCCGTCGGCCAGCCGGGCGCCCCCGGAGTGCCACAGGCCGATCACCGGGCGGCCCCGGCGTACGGCGGCCTCGATGGCCTCCACGACGCGCATGGCCCCGGCCGCGCCCAGCGCACCGCCCATCACGCGGGCGTCGGTGCAGTAGGCGACGACGGGAGCCCCGCCGACCAGCCCGTGTACGGCCGTCACGCCGCTCCCGTCCGCGCCGCCGAGCGGCACGGCCGAGTCCGGATCGAGGAGCAGGTCGAGCCTGACCGTGGGATCACGGGGATCGGCGGCGGGCTCTGCTGGGCTTTCGACGCTTTCGGCGCTTTCGACGGGAACCGCGGGCACGACAGTCATCGCTGCTTTCCTCACACCGGCTCGACACGCAGGTACCTGCGAATGTGGCAACCGGTTCCCGTGCCCGTCCACCCCTACCCCGGACGGCAGGTTGTGACCGCCCCTTCTGCCCGTTGACCCCGACCGGCGGCCCGAGGTGCGGTGATAGCGGTCTCATCCCTGGAGGACTGCCTTGTCTCAATGGTCCCTACCCGTGGTCGCCGCCCTCGTCGCGACCACCCTGATATCACCCGGCCCGGCCGTGACCGCCACGGACACGGCGCTCGAACGCGACCCCGCCTCCCTGGTCAACGTCTTCCACGGAACCAAGGAGGCGGCGGCCGACTTCGGCCACGGCGGAGGCGGGGGCATGACGTTCCCCGGCGCCGTGCTGCCGTTCGGCATGCTGCAGTGGAGCCCCGACACGGTGGCCAACGCGGGCGGCGGCTACCGGTGGGAGGACGACCGGCTACGCGGATTCTCGATGACGCACATCTCGGGGCCGGGCTGCACGGGCGCTCAGGACTTCCCGGTGCTGCCCTTCTCCGGGCCGGTCGGCCGCTCCCCCGCCACCCACGGCGAGGACTACGTCCAGACCTTCAAACACGAGAACGAGACGGCCTCCCCCGGCTTCTACAGCAGCGTCCTGGACACCGGGATCAAGACGGAGATCTCGGTGTCCGCGCGGGCCGGCGTGGCCCGCTTCGCGTTCCCGCAGGGCAAACCCGGGACGATCTTGCTGAACACCAGCGGCTCGGTCAACGGCGTGGACGACGGCGAGACCAGGATCAGCGGGAACACGGTCGAGGGATGGGTCCAGACCGGTGGCTTCTGCGGCCCGCCGATGCGCTACAAGGTGTACTTCCACGCCGAGTTCGACCGCCCGGTCACCGGCCACGGCACCTGGAAGGACGACGAGGTCCGCCCCGGCGCGGCCACGGTGGACAACGCCGGTGAGGCCAGGGTCAGGGGCGACCTGGTGGAGCCGGGCGACGTCACGGTCAACGGGCCCGGGTCGGGAGCCTACCTGCAGTTCGACCCGTCCCAGCCGGTCCAGATGCGGGTCGGCCTGTCGTACGTCAGCATCGACGGCGCCAAGCGGAACCTGACGGCGGAGATCGGCGGCAAGAGCCTCGACCAGGTGAAGCAGGCGGCCGGCGCCGTCTGGAACGACCGCCTGCGCAAGGTGGCCGTCGGCGGCGGCACCAAGGACCAGCGCCGGACGTTCTACAGCAACCTCTACCACACCCTCCTCCAGCCGTACGTCTTCGACGACGTGGACGGCTCCTACACCGGCCCGGACGGCAAGACCCACACGGTCCGCCCCGGCCACCACCAGTACGCGACCTTCTCCGGCTGGGACATCTACCGCAGCGAGGTGCAGCTCCTGGCACTCCTCGCGCCCGACGCGGCCTCCGACATCGCCCAGTCGATGTACGCCAACGCCCAGTCCCTCGGCAACGTCTGGGACCGCTGGTCCCACCAGACCGCGGTCACCGGCGTCATGGTCGGCGACCCGTTCCACGTGATCCTCTCCACCGTGTACGCCTTCGGCGCCCGCGACTTCGAGTACACCGCCGCACTCCGGGCCATGGCGGATGCCGCACGCCGGGTCGGCCCCATGGACATCGGCCACCCGCAGCTCGGCTACGACGAACGCCCCGGCAACGCCGCCTTCATGAAGCAGGGCTACGTCCCGAACGACCCCTCCTCCACCCTCGAGTACGGCATAGCCGACTTCGGCATCGCCCAGCTCGCCGCCCGCCTCGGCGACCGGGCCACGACCGCCGAGTTCATGGGGCGGGCGCAGGCGTGGCAGAACCTCTTCAACGCCGGCAACGACTGGATCCAGCCCCGCATGGGCGAGGGCTCGTTCAAGTCGCCGTTCGACCCGGGCGACCCCGACGTCTACATGGAGGGCAACGGCGCCCAATACCAGTGGCTCGTGCCGCAGAACGTGCAGGGGCTGTTCACGGCGATGGGCGGACGCGACAAGGCCGCCGCCCGCCTGGACGAGTACTTCACCGAGCTCAACGCCGGTCCGGCACGGCCCTACGCCTACATGGGCAACGAGCCCGCGATGCCCGCGCCGTGGCTGTACGCGTGGACCGGGCAGGCGTACAAGACGCAGGAACTGGTACGCCGCGTGCAGAAGGAGCTGTTCGGCCCCGGGCCCGACGGACTGGTCGGCAACGACGACCTGGGCACCATGGGCGCCTGGTACGTCTGGTCGGCGATCGGCCTGTACCCCGCCATCCCCGGCCGCGCCGAACTGCTGGTCAGCACGCCGCTGTTCGACCGCGTGGTCATCGACCGGCCCGCGGGCGACATCGTCGTCAACGCGCCCGGCGCCGCCTCCCCGTACATCCGCGGGCTGAAGGTCAACGGCACGGCGACGAGCCGGGCGTGGCTGCCGGAGTCGTTCGCCACGGCCGGCGGGCAACTCGACTTCACGCTCGGCTCCACCCCGAACCGGGGGTTCGGGAGCGACCCGCGTGACGTCCCGCCCTCCTTCGACCAGGGCTCGAAGCCGTACCTGGCGGGCCTGACCCGCGGCAGCGGCCCGGTGGAGCCGGGCGGCGCCTTCGAGACGGACCTGGTCGTCCGCTCCCTGAGCCGGGCGGCGACCCTCACCTGGCGGGCCCAGCCCCCCGCGGGCGTCACGGTGACGCCGTCCAGCGGCACGCTGTCCGTGACGGCGTCGGGGAAGGCGCAGGTGAAGCTCAAGATCTCGGTGCAGAAGGACACTGCGCCCGGCTTCCGCACCGTGCCGATCACGGTGGGCGACACGACCGCCGGCGTCCGGCTCAACGTCGCCGCCCGCGGCACCCCCGAGTGGCACCGCAACAACGCCGGCATCGGCGACGTCGCCTCGCCCGGCGAGTCCAACCTCGACGGCCCCGGCTTCAGCTACTCCGCCCAGGCGCTCGCCGAGGCGGGCCTGCGCCCCGGCGAGCCGGTGACCTGGAAGGACTTCCGCTTCACCTGGCCCGACACCAAGAAGGGCGACTGGGACAACATCCGCGTCGGCTCCACCCCCCTCGACGCGACGGCCCCGGCCGGAGCGAGCAAGCTCTCCTTCCTCGGCGCCGGAACCCAGGGCAACCCCCAGACCACCGTGACGCTCACCTACACCGACGGGACCACGAGCACGGCCCGGCTGGGCTTCAGCGACTGGATCCTGGACTTCGGCAACGACACCCCCCAGTACGGCAACGAGATCGTGGCCACCGCCCCCTATCGGCAGTTCTGGGGATCCTGGCTGCTCCAGCCCATCAGCGCCAATGTGTACGCCTCCCAGCCCATCGCTCTGACCCCGGGGAAGACGCTCAAGTCCCTGAGCTTCTCACCGGTGGGCGAGGGCCAGATGCACATCTTCACCTGGTCCTTCACCTGACGTCCTTCGCCTGACGTCTCTCGCCTGACCGCTCGTCCCCGGTCCGCCGGGCCCCGACTCCGGGCCCCGGCGGACCGATGCCGATTCCGGGGCTCGACGGACCGGACCCGAAGCCCGGCGGACCGGTGTCAGGACCCGGCGTCCGGGCGGACCGGCGTCGGACCCCAGGGTCCGGCAGCCGGCGACCGACGCTGGATCCCGGGTCGCGGAGTCCGTGCTGGACGGGTGAGCCCGCACCCGCCAGAAAAAGCAAAACGACCCGCGTTTCCGCGGGTCGTAGCCGGGTTTCCCCTGGTGGATCACTGGTGCCCCCTGCAGGATTCGAACCTGCGCACCCGGCTCCGGAGG
The DNA here is from genome assembly GCF_040653115.1 of Streptosporangium sp. NPDC048047. NCBI lineage: Bacteria > Bacillati > Actinomycetota > Actinomycetes > Streptosporangiales > Streptosporangiaceae > Streptosporangium > Streptosporangium sp. NPDC048047. The sequence goes on from NZ_JBEZNH010000045.1 coordinate 48,235, forward strand.
CCGGTGCTCTATCCCCTGAGCTAAGGGGGCCAGCGAGTGAAAGATTACCAGGTTCTGGAGGTGGACTGACACTCGAAGCGCAGAGGGGAGATCACGGAAGGCGAACGGTCACCGGGGGCCGTCCGCCCGGCTCACCGGGGACCCGGGCGGACGGCTCCGCGGTAGCGGGCGCGGTAGTAGGGGGAGGCGGTGAAGTTCGTCAGCTTGACGACGTCACCGGTCTTGGGGGCGTGGACCATGACGCCGTTCTTGACGTAGACGCCCACGTGGGTGGGGTCTCCCGTGCCGCCGCCGAAGAAGACCAGGTCTCCGGCGCGGAGCCGGGAGAGCGGCACCCGGTGGCCCTGCCTGAACTGGCTGCCGGTGTAGTGGGTGAGGGTGACGCCCGCCCTGGACCACGCGTGCAGGGCGAGCCCCGAGCAGTCGAAGCCGCCGCCCGTCGGGCCCGCCCCGGACCCGCCTCCCCAGACGTACGGCCTGCCGACATGGCGGAGGGCGGCGGCCACGGCCGTCAGGCCGGGCGAGGCCCGGCGCGACCTCGAAGAGGGAGTGGGGATGGGTGAAGCGCCGGGTTTCCCCGCCCTGACCGCCGGCCGACCGGCAGGAGACCGACCAGCCGAAGGCCGACCAGCGGAAGGCCGACCAGCGGCCGGCTGATCGGCGGGAGGCTGATCGGCGGGAGGGCTTCCGATCTCGGTCTCATCCCGGGTCGAGGGCGGCACCCACGACGGGGGCGGAGTGGGTGCCGGAGACGGCGTCCACGGCGACATGGGGGCAGGGGTCACGGACGGTGCCCATGGTGGCGCGGGAGCGGAGGCCGGGGGCGGTTCCCATGGTGGCGCGGGGGCCGGGAACTCCCGGCGGGCCTCGCAGGCGGAGGCGAGCGCGTCCCGCACCTCGCTCTCGACCCATCTCCGGATGCCGTCCGGCATCCCGGCTCCGAGGAGGGAGCGGATACCCGACAGGAGCCGTACGGCGTCGGGGCAGCGACGGGCCGGGGACGCCTGCGGCGCTCCCGCGAGAGCAGCCGCGAGGGCGGCGGTGGTGAGGAATGCGGTGATCATGTGTCCTCCCGGGTTCGGCGGATGACCGGGGTCCAGGGTCGGCCGGAACACGTGATCGCCAAGGAGCCGAACGGGATTCTGTGGATAACGCGGCGTCCTCCACGGCGTCCTCCACGGCGTCCTCCACGGCTTTTCCAGGACGCGGCGGATACGCGTCCGGCGAAAACCACGCGTGGCCCCGCTCCCACGGGTTAGCCTCACGGCCGTGGGCGAGGTTCTGGGCAAGGTACTGGTGGTGGATGACGACGAGGTCATCCGGCAGCTCATCGCGGTCAACCTGACCCTTGAGGGGTTCCAGGTGGAGACCGCCTTCGACGGGCAGGACTGCCTGGACAAGGTGCGGGACGTGATGCCGGATGTGATCACGCTGGACGTCATGATGCCGCGGCTCGACGGCTGGATGACCGCCACGAAGCTGCGGAGGAACGAGGGGACGAGCCACATCAGGGTCGTGCTGATCACCGCGCGGGCGCAGGAGGACGACAGGCGGCGCGGGTTCGGCATCGGGGTCGACGCCTACCTCACCAAGCCGTTCGACCCGGCCGAGCTGATCCAGGTCGTCCGCGAGCTGGCCGTCTCCACCCGGAGCCGCTGACCTCCGGGTCGGTTCTCCGTCGCCCGGACGTTCCGGACGTTCCGGAAAACCTCCCGACGCCATGAGAAGGCACCCCGGAGAGCCTCGCAGGGCTCTCGGCGCCCGCCGGGGCCGGAGGCTCCTACAGCAGGCCCTCCCTGCGGGCCACGGCGGCGGCCTGGGTGCGGGAGGAGACCCCGAGCTTGCCCAGGATGTTGGAGACGTGCACGCTCACCGTCTTCTGCGCGATGAACAGCCGCTCGCCGATCTCCCGGTTGGCCAGGCCCTCGGCCACCAGCGAGAGCACCTCCCGCTCCCGCCCGGTGAGCGCGCCCGGACGCGGCCCGGCGGACGCCCGTCCCCGCGCGCCGTCCCGTGGCTCCCGCCCCCCGGTGGCCCCTGCCCCGGACCCCGCCGCACCCCCGGAGAGACCGCCGGAAGCGTCCTCGGGCCCGCCCCCGGAAGCGCCCCCGGACAGCGCCCCGGACCCGGCCGCGGGGAACCGCGCCCGGAGGCCCAGGTCGGCCAGGGCGTCGCCCAGCGGCCGGGCGCCGAGTGACGCGGCGGTCCGGACGGCCGTCCGCCATTCCTCAAGGGCCGCGGCGTGGTCTCCCGAGACGAGCAGCGCCTCGGCCAGCCGCCAGCGCGAGCGTGCGGTCTCGTAGACGAACCCGTAGTCGAACGCCTCGACCGCGGCCCGCCAGGCCCCGACGTCGGCGCGGCCGTGCGCGCGGTGCCACTCGGCCTCGGCCCTCGCCAGCCAGGCGTGCCCCTCGGCGCCCGTCCCGGGCCGGACCGGCTTGCGGGCGCGGGCCAGCAGCTCGTCGGCGCCGTCGGAACGGCCCAGCTCGGCCAGCGCCCACAGCCCGACCGCCCCGATGCGGATGTTGCCCATGTCGTCCGGGCCGAGGGCGTCGAGGACGGCGGTCACGTGCTCCAGGGCGAGTTCGGGGTCGCCGTTCCACAGGGCGTGCTCGGCGGCCAGCGCCCGCGACATGTAGGCGACCAGGGAGTCGGACCAGAAGGGACGCACCCAGGTCAGCCGCTCGTCCACCTCGGGCAGCCCCATGGCGACCTCGACGAACAGCGCGAAGGACGACAGGACCGCCTCGTGGCCCGTGCCGACGCGCACACCGAAGCCCGCACCCTCCCTGCGGGCCCGGACCCAGTCCCCCGCCGTGTAGTGGATCAGCAACTGGAGGAACCGCAGGTCGGTGCCGAAGGTGCTCCAGGACAGACCGCTGTCCTCGGCCAGCCGGATGCCGCGCTCGGCGATCACGGCGGCCTCGGCCATCGAGCCGTGCTCGAACTCGACCCTGGCGTGCTGGAAGATCGCCCGCAGGTCGACGGCCAGGTCGCCGGACGCCTGGGCTGCGGCGGTGCCGAACAACTCCCCGGCCCGGCCGGGGTCGCCGTCGTACTCGGCGCAGGAGGCGAGCGTGACCATCGCGCTCTTCTCCGCGTCGCACGCCCCGGTGGCCCGCGCGATCTCCAGGGCGCGTTCGGCGAGCGGCCGGACCTCCCCGCGGCGGTCGGTGGCGATGAGGGTGCGGGCGAGGGTCGCCAGCGCCCGCGCCAGTACCGCCGTGTCCGGGTCGGCCGCCGCGACGGCCTCCTCGGCGGCGGCGACGGCCGCCGGCACGTCGTCGGAGTCGTAGAGGTAGTAGGCGAGCCGCTCGTGGGTCTCGGCCGTCGGGGGCAGCTCCCGCAACTGGGCGATGGCCCGGTGGTCGTCGCCCGTGCCGGCCGCGGCGACGGCGGTGCGCATGGCGAGCCGTACGCGGTCGGTTCCGGCGCGGATCTCGGCGTCGGGGACGCGGTCCCAGAGCCCGAGCGCCTGCTCGAAGTGGCGGTGGGCCTCGGCGGGCGCGCCGAGGCGCTCGGCCCGCCGGCCCGCCTCGACGGAGGCCGACAGCGCCTCGGCGAGGTCGTGACCGGCGAGGTAGTGGTAGGCCAGCTCGGCCGCGGCGCCCTCGCGGGCGGTGAGCAGCCGGGCGAACTCCGAGTGCAGCCGGGTCCGCTCGCCGGGCAGCAGGTCGGTGTAGACGGCCTCCTGGAGCAGGGCGTGACGGAAGGCGTAGCCGTATCCTCCGTCGGGGCGGAGCAGCCCCTGGGAGATGATCTCCCGCATGGCGTCCTCGAAGGTGAGGTCGTCCAGGCCGGATGCCTCCTGGAGCAGGGCGTGGTCGACGCGCCGTCCGGCCACGGCGGCGCCCCGCAGCACCCGCTGTGCGGCGTCGGAGAGCGGTTCGATCCGGGAGAGCAGCAGGTCGGCCAGGCCGTCGCTCATCGAGCAGCCGTCGGTCGCCGCCTCCAGGAGCTCCTCGGCGTAGAACGGGTTGCCCTCGGCCCGGTCGACGATCTCTCTGATCACCCGTGGGTCCGCCCCGCCGAACTCGGAGAGGTGGCCGGCCATCTCGTCGGGACCGAGCGGGTTCAGCTCTACGGCGGTCACCGTGGGGAGGCGCTTGAGCTCGGCGAGGACGCGGCGCAGCGGATGGCGGCGGCGTAGGTCGTCGGTGCGGTAGGTGCCGACGAGGCAGACGCGCTCGGTCTGCAGCATCCGGCTGAGGAAGACGAGCAGGTCGCGGGTGGACCGGTCGGCCCAGTGCAGGTCCTCCAGGATCAGCAGCACGGGCCTCGCCGCCAGGAAGCCCAGCATCGAGCCGAAGAGCCGCTGCTGGGTGAGGGCCGAGTCGGTCCCGGCATCGAGGTCGGCGCCGCCGGGCAGCAGCCTGCCGAGCACCGGACGGGCCTCGATCTCGGCGCGCAGCTCCGCGGGCGCGCCGCGCAGGGCGTCGGCCAGCGGAAGGTACGGCAGCGCGTCGCCCAGTTCGGCGCACTGCCCGACCAGTACGGCGAAGCCGGCCGCCTCGGCCCGTTCGGCCAGCTCGGTGACCAGCCGGGTCTTGCCGATCCCGGCGTCGCCGCCGACGAGGGCCACTCCCGCGAGCCCCGCGGCGGCGGAGTCGAGGACGGCGGTCAGGCGGTCGAGCTCCGCCGATCGCCCGATAAGCGCATTGAGCGCCTTTTGCCAGCCCACGACGGCGAGTATGTCACGGCCCGCCGACAGCCCGGCCGCCGTCCCCGCCGGCCATCGTCCCGCCGGTCCGTCTCCCACCGATCACCGTCCCGCCGATCACCGTCCCGCCGGTCGGAGGATCGCTCCGGGCGGGCCGGGCGGCGGTCAGCCCGTGAGCGCGGCCGTGACGCGCTCCAGGATCGGGTACGGCACCAGCCCGTAGGCGTGGAAGTCGACCGCGTCCGCCCCGGCCGCGCGGGCCGCGCGGACCTTGGCGGCGAGCCTGTCGGCCGAGTCGGTGTCGGGCGGGCCGGGCCGCAGCACGACCCTCAGCTCCCGCTCCTCGCCCGCCGAGCGGCGGTAGGCGCCCACGTCGTCGGCCACCCGTACGGCGTCGCGGGCGTAGCCGAACGCGCCGAGCGAGGGCACCAGGTCGCCCAGCGCCACCAGGTCCACGCCGAGCTGCCAGGCGTCGTGCGCGGCCAGCCCCGGGGAGGGCAGGCCGTCGTCGTGTCCCTTCACCGCGCCGGTCCCGTCGAGGAAGACGAGCCGGGAGCCCTCGCCGGCGACGGCGGCGGAGACCTCCGAGACCAGCGAGGTCACCGCCTCGGAGCGGGCCCTGGCGTAGGCGACGGCCTCGGGGCCCGCGTAGGCGGTCAGCGCCGCCCGGGTCACCTCGCCCTGCGCCGGAGGGTCTCCGCCGAGCACGCCGCCCACGATCCGCGCGCACTCCTCGCGCGCCGCCTCGGCGTTGACGCCCAGGTCGGTCGCGCGCCGCATGCAGAAGTCGCAGAAGCACAGGCCGAACAGGAACGCGTCCATCGGGCCCATGGGGACGTGGCCGCACCCGGGGCCGTGCCCACGGCCCGCGCCGCCGAAGCCGCAGGGACCGCCGAAGGCGCCGAAGTGCAGCGCCTCGGCGACCACGCTGTCCACCCCCTGCCTGGCCACCGCCCGGCCCAGCGCCACCGCGTAGGAGCGGACGTCCGGGTGGGAGGGGCACAGGTCGGCGGGCGCGCCCCGGTCGCCGAAGCAGCTCCGCACGGTCACGTCGGGGGCGGCCAGGCCCAGCGTGGCGTTGCGCAGGAAGACCGCCCAGCCGTGCAGCCTCAGGCCGCGCCGGGCGGTGTCCGCGCGCAGGGCGGCCAGCGGCCCCCCGGCGGCCCCGGCCTGGACGGGCGGGGCCAGTCGCAATCCGTCGAACAGGTCGGCGGGCGGCGTGAAGTGGACCCCGTCCGCCCGCAGCGTCACCCGGGCCGGGCCGTGGGGCGTGATGTCGCGGGACCGCTCACCGGCCGCCGCCACGGTCACGCCCGCGACGCCGTACCCGGCGATCCGGTCGAGGACCGCCGCGCGGCCCTCCCCGCGCACGTCCTCGACGTGGACGTGTAGCGAGCTGTCCAAACCGCCGCCCTTCACCCGGTTCCGGAGTCGGAGTCGAAGCCGGTCAGACTCTAACGTCCCTTGTAGGCGATGAAGTCGATCTCGACGAGGATGTCCATCAGGTCGGACCCGACGGTGGTGCGGACCGGGTAGGGCCGGGTGAAGTAGGACTTGTAGACCTCGTTGTAGGCGGCGAAGTCACGCTTGAGGTGCTGGAGGTGGACGGTCGCCTTCACCACGTCGTCGAAGCCCAGTCCGTGGGCGGCCAGGATCGCGCCGAGGTTGCGCATGACCTGGTGGGTCTGCTCGGCCACGTCGGTCCCGACGACCTCGCCGGTCTCGGGGTGCAGCGGTCCCATGCCGGAGGTGTAGACGAAGTCCCCGACGACGAGGCCCTGGGAGTACGCCCCGACCGGCGCCGCACCCTCGGCGGTGCGCAGCTCCTGCTTGACGCTCATCAACTACCTCCAGCGTGGAACCCGGCCCTCAGGGCCGGGAGGAGGCGCGGCGCACCGCCGCGCCTCCGATCGGGTCGTGTGTCCGCGACCGCCGGCTCGGCGGGTCACGGACGAACGGGAGCAAGTGAAACAGAGGGAAATATACGGAACTCAGAAGAAGGTCGTGACGAGATCGACGACTCGGTAGTCGTCGTCCACCACCGGGATGACCCGCCACTTGTCGAAGGCGGTGCACGGATGGGAGATGCCGAACGGCACCAGCTCGCCCGGCGTGGCCCGCGATCCGGGCGCGAGCCGTACGACCGCGTGCTGGTCGTGCATCCTGATCACCTCCGAGCCGTCCAGGACGCCGCGCGGCACCGGGAACCCCTCGTCGAAGGGGGCGTCGCGCTTGCCGAGCCCGACGACGGCCGTCCCCGGCTCGGGGACGCTCAGCACATGCGCCCAGACCTCCAGCGCCGCCCGCAGCTCGCCCTCGATGCGGTTGTACGGCGTGCGCTCGCGGTAGTGGCCGTCGTCGTGGGTGACGTAGGCGCCGCTGCGCAGCACGATCCTGGCCTGGCAGGCGGCGAGCTCCCTGCCGACCACGTCGAACCACTGGCTGCCGCCGACCGACAGGATCGGGTCGCGCACCCGCAGGTGTTCCAGCGCCTCCAGCATCCGGCCCAGGTAGGCCCGCACCTCTTCGGCCGTGCCGAGCACCCCTTCGTACCCGGCGACGCCGGCGAGCTCCACGCCCTCGGCCGCCTGCGCCGCCCCGGCGACCTCCAGCAGCTCGCCGAGCGTGCGGCTGCCGCACCGCGCGCCCGCGACGCCCAGCTCGGCCAGCACCCGGAACGGCCTGGCGCCCGCGTGCGCCGACAGCGTCTCCACCCCCGCCACCGAGTCCACGAAGCACAGGAACTCGGCCGCCGGGTCCTCCTCCAGCCACGCGGCGACCGCGTCGAGCCCGGCGGGGTCGAAGAACTGGTTGGCCAGGACGATCCGGGAGACCCCGAACTCGCGCAGGATGAGGACCTGGCTCGGGGTGGCGGCCGTCATCCCCCACGCGCCCGCGTCCAGTTGGGCGCGGACCAGCTCAGGGGACATGGTCGTCTTGGCGTGCGGGGCGAGCAGCATGCCGTGCCGCCCGGCGAAGTCCGCGAGCGTGGCGATGTTGTGCTCCAGCGCGGAGCGGCGCGCCACCATGACCGGGAAACTGAAGGCCCCACCGAACAGCGAGGACCCCACCGCCTTCTCGGGGTCCACGATCCCCTTCACCGTCGCCGTCATCGCACCGCTCCCTTCGGTCTGCCCGCCGACCCTATCCTCGCGGCCCACGGCTCACAGGGGAAACGGGCCGGACCCGTCAGAGCCACCGGGAAACGGGACCGGACCCTTCACGATCACCGGGGAAACGGGACCGGACCCGTCAGGGTCGCAGCGCCCGTCCGGGGGTGGCGCCGGTGAGCCGTCCCGCGGCCAGGACCGGCACGCCGGAGACGAGGACGTCGTCCACCCCGGCGGCCGGGACGCGGGGGGATCCGTAGGTGGCCAGGTCGCGGACGGCGGCGGCGTCCACGACGGCGAGGTCGGCGATCTGCCCGGGACGGACCAGGCCCCGGCGGGGCAGGCCGAAGCGGCGGGCCGGGTGGGAGGCCAGGTGGACGGCGGCCGCCTCCAGGCTCCAGTCGCCGGTCTCGCGGACGTGACGGCCGAGCATGCGGGCGAACGCCCCGTACCCCCGGGGATGGGGGTGCCCGCCGACGTAGATGCCGTCGGAGCCGCCCGTGTGGGCCGGGTGGCGCAGGATCGCGCGGACCGACTCCTCCCCCTCGGGGCCCTCGTCCGGGCGGGCCGTCACGCAGCCGGCTTCCAGCCGGGTGCCGAGGAGGATCCGGCGGCAGAACTCCCCCGGGTCGGTCCCGGCCTCGGCGGCGGCCTCCGGGAGCGTCATCCCCTCGGCCCACTCGTCCCCGGGCACGTGGGACAGGGTGATCCTCGGCCAGATGGAGTCGTCCCACTCGATGGGCCCGGACGCGAGGATCTCCAGCGCCCGTCCGGTGTCGGCGGCCGGGATCCGCGCGGGAAGCGCGACCATCGCCAGGATCGTGCTGCCGCGCAGGTAGGGGTAGCTGTCGAAGGTGACGTCCAGCCCCTCGGCGAGGGCCGCGTCGAGGCGCGGCAGCAGGACGGACGCCGGGCCGTGATAGTGCGAGACGTGGACGGAGGCGCCGGACGCGCGGGCGATGGCGGTCACCTCGGCCATGCCGATCGGGGCCCGCTCGCCGTACGCGCGCATGTGGGTGACGTACGGCAGGCCACCCAGCGGCGCGCACAGCGCGGCGATCTCGGCGGCGTCGGCGTAGCGGCCGGGGGCGTACTCCAGCCCGGTGGACAGGCCCGCCGCGCCCTCCTCCAGGCCGCGTTCGACCCGGGCGAGCATCGCGGCCAGCTCCTCGCGGGTGGCGGCCCGCTCGGCGGGGCCCATCACGTCGTAGCGGATCGTGCCGTGCGGCAGCAGGTAGGCGGTGTTGAGCGCGGTCGTCCCGTCGTGGCCGTCCAGCAGCTCGCGGACGCTCAGCGGCCCGTCGGCCCAGGGGTGCGCGCCGTTGACGGCCGCGAAGTAGCGGGTGACGTAGTCGAGGGTCCCGGGGGTCGTGGCCGGGGCGAAGGACAGGCCGTCCTGACCGAGGACGAACGTGGTCACGCCCTGGCGGAGCGCGGCGAGCTGCACCGCCGGATCACCGGCCAGGGCGTCACCGTGGACGTGGCAGTCGACGAGGCCGGGCATGACGTGCCGCCCGGAGGCGTCGACGACCGTGCCGGCCTCGGCTCCGGCCTCGGACAGTCTCCCCACCGCGACGATCTCGTCGCCGACGACGCCGACGTCCGCCGGGAACGCGGGGGCTCCCGTGCCGTCCAGCACCCGGCCACCCCGGACCAGCACATCGAAGATCACACCGGGATTGAACCACTCCGCCGTACCCCGGCGCACTTTCCTCTCCGCGACGCCTCGCGGAAAGAGGAGCCTCCGGGGCCACGAGGGGCCCCGGGCCGGCCCCGGCGCACTCCCCCGTCCACGCGGGACCCCCGGGCCGGCCCCCGGCACACTCCCCCGGCCGCGCGAGACCCCCGGGCCGGCCCCTCCCCGATGCTCCCCGAGGCTCCCCGGTGGGCCGGTGCCGCCCCGGGCCGAGGGCGGTGGCATCCTTCAACGGGTCAGACATCTCCCCGCAGGAAGGCCGTCGTCCCGTGCGCATGAGGCAGCTCCTCCGTCGTCCCCGCGGTCTCCCGGCCGCCGTCCCGGCGGTGACGGCGGCGCTGGCCGCGGCGGCGCTCGCGGTGGCCGGCTGCGCCGCGGACGGGGGTACGGCCGACGACGCGGCCCACGGCTCCGCCGCCGCCCGGACCCCCGCGGCGAGCGGCACCGGCGGGGCCACCGGCACGCCCGCCCCGGCGGCCCCGGACGCGCCCCGCGTGCCGTTCGGCGGCCACGCGGGCCGCTACGCCGCCGGGACGCTGCGCCCGAGCGGCGACCAGGCCGTCCTCGACGCGAAGGTCGTCGAGCACTACCGGCGGTGGAAGGCCGCCTTCGTCCGGCGCGGTTGCGGCCACGGCCGGTACCAGGTCCTCTCCCCCGACGCCGACCACCCGTACGTGGCCGAGGCGCAGGGGTACGGCATGGTCGTCACCGCGACCATGGCAGGGGCGGACCCGGACGCGAAGAAGATCTTCGACGGGCTCCTCCGGTACGTGCTGGCCCACCCCTCGTCGATCACCCCCGGCCTGCTCGCGGCCGAGCAGGACGCCTCGTGCAGGAGCGTGAACGGCGGCGACTCCGCCACCGACGGCGACCTCGACGTCGCCTACGGACTGCTCCTGGCCGACCGGCAGTGGGGAAGCTCGGGCGCGTTCGACTACCGCGGGCTGGCGCTCGACCGGATCCGCGCGATCAGGAAGGGCGAGATCAACCCGGTCACCCGGCTGACCAAGCTGGGCGACTGGACCGACCGGGGCGACGAGTACTACTGGGTCAGCCGGTCCTCCGACTGGATGATCGGCCACTTCCGGGCCTTCCGCCGCGCCACCGGCGACCCGTCCTGGGACGAGGTGATCGCCGCCCACCAGGACCTGATCGCCGCCCAGCAGACGCGGTACGCCCCGGGCACCGGGCTGCTGGCCGACTTCGTGGTCGGCACCCGCACCGATCCGAAGCCCGCGCCCCGGGAGGTCCTGGAGGACCCGCACGACGGCGCGTACTGGTGGAACGCCTGCCGTACGCCGTGGCGGATCGGCGACGACGCGGTGACCTCCGGGGACGCCCGGTCGCTCGCCGCGGTCCGCCGGGTGAGCGCCTGGATCAGGAAGGAGACCGGCGGGGACCCCGGCCGGATCGGCGCCGGCTACACCCTCGCCGGACGCCGCCTCTCCGGCGACGCCGAACTCGCCTTCTCCGCCCCGTTCGCGGTGGCGGCGATGGCCGACCCCGGCGGCCAGGCGTGGCTGGACGCCCTGTGGGACGAGATGGCCTCCGCCGCCTTCGGCCGCCGGGACTACTTCTCCGCCAGCGTGACCCTCCAGGCGATGATCACCGTGTCCGGCAATCGCTGGACGCCCTGACCGGGTGGCGGGCCAGCACCTCCCTGGCCCGCTCCCTGGCGAGGTTCCAGCCGTTCCACGGGTCCGGCGCGGCCAGGTCGTTGCGTTCGGTCACGTTCCGCAGCACGCAGCTGCGGACCGGCTCGGGCAGCCGGTCCAGCGCGGGTACGGCCTCCGCCCCCAGGCCGCCCAGGTAGCGGTGGTCGATCCGGTCCGGGCCCCGGACGGCGATCTGGGTCTCGGCGACCCGCAGGTCCGGGTTCCACACGGCGAAGACCAGCAGCGCCGCCCCGGTCATCGCGACCAGGGTCCTGGGCAGCCACCGGACGGCGCGGCGCCGGACGAGCCGTACGGCGCCGGCCACGAGCACCAGCGCGAAGACGGCGCCCAGCCACCAGATCGCCGCCTCCACCGAGGCCCGCAACCGGGTGAAGCCGTAGGCGCCGACGTAGAGGTCCAGCCGGTGCAGGGCCGAGACCAGGACGACCATGGTCAGCGCGCAGAGCGGGCCGAGCAGCCCGGCCATCAGCCACCGCTCCCCGCCCCGCAGCCTGATCGCGCCCGAGGCGACCGCCACGATCGCCAGCACGAACACGCTGACCGCGGCGAGCTGGAAGAACCCCGAACGGGCGTACTGGGCGTAGGTCAGGCCGGTCGCCGACACCAGCCACCTGGACGAACCGAACAGGACCGTGAGCTGCATCGCCACGAACACGCCGAACAGCAGGTCGAGCGCGACGAGCGGCAGCACCCACACCCCCCGGCTCACCGCGAGGCGCGCGCCCGGGACCTCCGGCTCCGCCACCGGCCGCAGGCCGGCCAGCACGGCGGAGGCGGTCACCGCCGCGAAGACGCCGAACAGCAGGATCCGCAGCGGCAGCGCCCCCGCGCCCAGCAGGTCCCGGACGCTGAAGACCCTGGCGACGGCCTCGGCGAAGACCGCGTCGGCCGAGGCGAACAGCGCGCCGAACACCGCCACCAGCACGGCGCTCAGCGCGGTCCCGGCGAGCACCGGCACGACCCGCCGCCGCAGCGGCAGCCCCCTCGCCGGCCTCACCGGCGCGGCCAGGAACCACGGCACCGGCAGCAGGCCCAGCACCACCGACGCCCCGCCCCGCAGCACACCCGCCCAGCCGCGCCCGGCCCCCGACAGGGCGAGCGCGGCCAGCAGGAACCCGGCCGGCAGGAGCGGCCCGGCGAGCCAGTCGGCGTCCCGGAACGCCGCCACCGCGACCAGCCCGTAGGCGATCAGGCCGAGCACCGCCGACCAGGGGGTGACGCGACGCCGTACGGCGGGCAGCGCCGCCGCCCCCATGGCCGCGGCGACCAGGACGAACCCCAGGCTCATCGCACTGCCCGGGAGCGCGACGGCGGCGAGGAGCCCGACGGCTGCGCACGCCGGGAGCGCCCACCGGGGAGTGGGCGGCAGCTCGGGCCGGGGCAGCACGGGCGGCACCACGTACTCCGCGGTGGTCCCGGGCGGGGCCGGGGATGGCTCCACCGCGTTCCCTCGCGTGGACGGGGCGGGCGCCGGCGCACCGGACGGCCGGGCCGGAACGGTGAACGTCATCCGCCGCTCGCACGGGGCCGGGGCCTCCCACCGGGACGGCTCCGGGACATCCGGTCCGGACGGGGCCGGGACGGGCGGTGGCCGGACCGGGACGGGCGGCATCGCGGGCGGGGCGGCGTCCCCGGCGGTGCGCCCCGGCAGGTCGACCGCGACGCGGCAGCCCGGACCGTCCTCCACCCGGATGGATCCGCCGTGCAGTTCGACGATCTCCTTGGTGATGGCCAGCCCCAGCCCGGCGCCGCCGTCGTCCGCCGTGCGACCGGCGTCCAGGCGGGAGAACCGCTCGAAGACCCGGGCCCGCTCCGCCTCCGGGATGCCGGGCCCCTCGTCGGTGACGCGCAGCCGCACCCCGCCGCCCTCCGGTGCCGCCGCCAGCACCACGGCGCCGCCGTCGGGGCTGTGCCGTACGGCGTTGTCCAGCAGGTTGGCCAGCACCTGGGCCAGCAGGTCGGGGTCGGCGCGCACGCCCAGCCCCTCGGGCACCTCGCAGCGCGCGGCGACCCCGTCCCTGGCCAGTACGGCCTCGCGCAGCGCCTGCTCGCACAGGGGCCGCAGCCCGACGTTCTCCAGCTCGATCAGCCGGGCCCCCGACTCCAGCCGGGACAGGTCCAGCAGCTGGGTGACCAGCCGGCCGAGCCGTTCGGTCTGGGCCAGCGCCGTCTCCAGCGTCGCCTGATCGGGCGCGGAGACGCCGTCCACGACGTTCTCCAGCACGGCCCGCAGCGCGGTGATCGGCGTGCGGAGCTCGTGGCTGACGTCCGCCACCAGCGCGCGCCGCTGGCGGTCCACCTCGGCCAGGTCGGCCGCCATGGCGTTGAACGCGCGGGCCAGCTCGCCGACCTCGTCGCGGGAGGTCGCGGTGACGCGAAGGCCGTACCGTCCCTTGGCGATGGTCTGCGCGGCGGCGGCCATCTCGCGCAGCGGCTTGGTCATCCCCCGCGCGAGGAGCTGCATGATGACCAGGGCGAGCACGGCGGCCACCGCGACGCGGACGTCGCGCGAGTAGCCGGAGTTGATGCCGACCTCGTTGACGACGAACGCCACGACCACGGCCAGCAGGATCACCAGCCCGAGCTTGACCTTGATCCGGCCCAGGAAGTCGAGGGGCCTCAAGCGGAGCACGTCCCGCCGTCGGAGGGAAGGTCGGAGGGGAGGAGGGAGAGGGGAGGGGAAGGGCGCGGGGGGACCGGGTGGCGAGCCGCCGGTCGCCGGGCGGGGACGTCCGCGGTCACGGGCGGACGAGGGCGTAGCCGACGCCGTGGACGGTCCGCACGACGCCGGGTCCCAGCTTGCGGCGCAGCGCCCGCACGTGGCTGTCGACCGTGCGGGTGGCGGCGGCCTCGGAGAAGCCCCAGATGTCGGCGAGCAGCCGTTCCCGCTCGAACACCTGGCCGGGCCGGTCCGCCATGCGGCACAGCAGGTCGAACTCGGTCCGGGTGAGCTGCACCTCGGCGCCCCGGGTGTAGACGCGCCGCTCGGCGACGTCGATCTCGACGTCGCCGAGCCGGATCACCGTGTCCGGCCCGGCGAGCTGGGAGGCCCGCTCCACCCGCCGCAGCAGCGCGTGCACCCGGGCGACCAGCTCGCGCATGCTGAACGGCTTGGTCATGTAGTCGTCGGCCCCGACGCCGAGCCCCACGAGCAGGTCCGTCTCCTCGGCGAGCGCGGTGAGCATGAGCACGGGCACCGGCCGGGCGGCCTGCATCCGCCGGCACACCTCCAGCCCGTCGAGACCGGGCAGCAGCCGGTCGAGCACCACCACGTCGGGCCGCGACCTCGCGTACGCCGCCAGCGCCGCCTCACCGTCCCCGACGGCCGACACGTCGAAGCCCTCGGCGGCCAGCCGGTGCCGTACGGCCCGCGCGATCGTCTCGTCGTCCTCCACCAGGAGGACGCGTCGTTGCTGAGGTGTCGCCATACGCCGGAGCGTAGACCGGGGCGGTGCAGACGGTCGGCGGATAATTGTGAATGTTTCGCGCACCCGCGCCGGGAGGGCGCGGGTGCGCGGTCACGGCGGTCAGATCATGATCAGCCGGCGGCCGACGACCCGGTAGCCGATCCGGGCGAACGACGCCGCCATGGGCGCGTTGCCCACGTCGGTGCTGTCCCTGACCTGGGGCTCGCCCTCGGCGGCGAAGATGTGCAGCGTCTCGGCGACCAGGTCGTCGATGTAACGGCGGCCCCGGTACGCGGGGTCCACGCCGATGTAGCCGATCGTGGCGGTGGTGGCGTTGCGGGTGGGCATCGTGATGCCCACCACGTCGCCCGCGGCGTCGTGCGCCAGCCGCCAGCGGTGCCGGCCGCCGGGGAAGTCCGCGATGTCCTTCAGGGTGTCCTCCGCGGTCCTCCTCGGCCCGTGCTCGGCGAGACCGCGGCGGTCCGAGGCGTCGAGGCTGCCCTCGGCGATCCGGGTCAGCACGTCGATCACGGCCTCGTCGTCGTCGGCCGGGGTGAAGGTGAGCCGGGTGGAGCGGGGCGGCAGGCCGTACTCGGGGATCCAGCGCAGGTTGAGCCGCTCCACGGAGTGGCGCAGCCCGGCCCGTTCGGCCGCCTCGACCCGGTCGGCGACGTCGGCCACGGCGTCGGGGCGGTCGTTCCAGTCGGCGGGCAGGAACAGGTGGAAGTCGGGGCGGTCCCCGGCGGGCGAGGAGTAGTCCGGCGTGACGAGCGCGGCGTAGGCGGCGCGCAGCAGGGCCGCGCCCGTCTCGACACGGTCCGGGCCGGTGCCGGGGTCGAACCAGTCGAGACTGAACGGGTGCCCGGCGCCGGGCGGGCCCCAGAAGGCGGCACGGGCCACCACCTGATCGTCGCGCAGCGCGACCCAGAGCCAGTCGGGCCGGCCGTAGCCCAGCTCCTCGAAGGGGAGGAAGCGGGCGCCGACCCCGGAGGCGGGCGGCGGGCCGTAGGCGTGGAAGAGGTGGAGGTCGTCCGCGGTGAGCGGACGGAAGGTCAGGTCAGACACGTTTTCTCCGAAAAAGCGGTGCGCTTCCCCGGGTCTCAGGCGTTCTGCAGCCCGAGGCGGGAGCGCGTGACGATGGCGGACATCACTCCTCACCTCCTGTCCTGTCTCGCGTCACCGGCCGGACCTCGGCCGGTGAGGCCGCAAGAGTAGCGGGAGGGCCGCCGGGCCCTCAACCGGTTATCCGGCCGGCGGTCGGAGGCCGCCTGGTCGCGGCCGGTGAACGGGAGGCCGTTTCGTCGCCGCCGACGGCCGGAAGGCCGGGTCATCCGCTCCGCCGGCCCCGATGACCCGCCGAGATCGACGACCGGGACCTCCAGCCGCCCGTTCCGTTCACCGGTATTTCGGTGATGCGAAAGGTGCTGGTTCATTGGTCCATATCGCGCTAAGTGGCTATGTTTCTGTGCTCGATGGGACAGTGAACGGGGTGAACGGGATCGACACTCGACTGTTAGCGGACCGCTACCGGCTGCTCAACCCGCTCGCCGAGGGCGGGATGGGCACCGTCTGGCTTGCCGCCGACGAGATGCTCGGCCGCGACGTGGCCGTCAAGGAGGTACGGCTGCCGCCCGACCTCGACCCCGCCCGGCGGCAGGAGCTGTGCGACGCGGCGCTGCGCGAGGCCAACCTGGCGGCCCGGATCAAGCATCCGTCCATCGTCACCGTCCACGACGTGATCGTCGAGCAGGACCGGCCGTGGCTCGTCATGGAACTGCTGTCCGGCGCGTCGCTGGAGCAGACGGTCCGCGACGGCCGGCCGCTGCCGGTGCGCCAGGCCGCCCGGATCGGCGTGAGCGTCGCCGGCGCGCTGGTCGCCGCGCATGCCGCCGGGGTGGTCCACCGGGACGTCAAGCCCGGCAACGTCTTCCTCACCAGGACCGGCCGGGCCGTGCTGACCGACTTCGGCATCGCCGTCGTCGAGGACGAGGCCACCGCGGCGCAGACCGGCCGGCTGGTCGGCTCGCCCAACTACATCGCCCCCGAACGGTTGCGCGGCGAGCGGGGCGGGCCCGCCTCGGACCTGTGGTCCCTGGGCGCCACGCTCTACTTCGCCGTCGAGGGCGTTCCGCCGCACCCGGCGGACACCCCCGTCTCGGCGATCAGCCGGGTGCTGACCGAGCCTCCCCGGCCGCCGGAGCGGGCCGGTGCCCTGGGCTCGCTGCTGCTCGGCATGCTCGCCTCCCTGCCCGAGGACCGGCCGCTCTTCGAGGAGGTCGTCCAGGCCCTGCGCGAGCTCGCCGCGGGCCGCCCGGCCGCCGTGCCCTCCGCGCCCCCCGCGCCGTTCCCCGCCCCCTTCCCGGCTCCGGAACGGGAGGCCGGTCCGCGGCACGGGAGGGGAGCGGGACCCGCGCCGTCCTCCGTCCCCGCCGCGCGCCGGGCGGACCGTCCCGGCGCCCGCGTCGCGCTGTGGGCGTCCGCCGAGATCGCGGCGGTCGCGGCGGTCATCGGGGCGACCATGGGCGTGGTCCACGTCACCGGCGCCTCAGCCGCCCCGGCGAAACCGGCCCGGCTGAGCGAGAAGCCGGGCGCCTTCGCCGTACCCGTGGACATGTGCAAGCTGGTCACCGCGGCCGACGTCAAGAAACTCCTGCCGGCGTCGGACGCCAAGGGAGAGCCGCTCAACACCGGCGGCTGCGCGTGGGCGGTCCCCGGGGCCGGCCTGCGGATCGATCCCCTGAGCGACGGGATGGACAAGCCGTGGGGCAAGAGCCCCCGGCGGGCCCACGAGATACTGGTGAACCAGCGCAACGGCACCGTGCCGACCGGTTCGATCCTCTGGAGCTGGTCGGAGATCAAGGCCGCCGGCCGGTCCACCCGCACCACCGGCGCGCTGCCGGTGAAGCCGGTCGGGGAGGAGGCGTTCGGCTACGACTACTACGAGAACCGGAAGACCGGCCGCCTGGAGCAGAGCCACGTGATCTTCCGCGTCGACAACCTGGTGCTGGACGTCGGTTACACGGTGGTGGACGGCAGCAAGGACGCCCCGGCGATCCAGGCCGGCGCCCACACCGCCGCCACCTGGATCGCGAACGCGCTGAACAAGCAGAAGGCGAACGGATGAACGACCCAGACGTCACCCGGCCCCAGGGCAGGCGCGGCCGCAGGCACGCCACCTCCGAGACGGAGCCCGCCGGGGCGGCGCTGCCCGCCGTGCTGGAGCAGTCCCCGGGCGAGCAGATCTCACTGGAGCACGCGGTCGGGCGGGGCGGTCCGATGGCGCCGCGCCAGGCCGCGGCGGTCGGCCTGGCCGTACTGGACCAGATCGTCGCCATGCACGCCCGGGGGACGCTCCACGGCGACGTGCGGCCGGGATCGGTGCTGCTCGGCCCGAACGACCGGGTCACGCTCCTCGGGCCGACCTTCAGGTCGCCGACCTTCACCGCCCCCGAGGGGGTGACGGGCCCGGCCGCCGACCTGTGGTCGCTCGGCGCGACCGTCTACACCGCCGTCGAGGGCCGTCCGCCGGCCCCCGGCGGGTCGCTGGACAACGCCGGCCCGCTCGGGCCGATCCTGACCCACCTGCTGTCCGGGGACCCCGGGCGGCGGCCCGACCCGGGGACGCTGCGCAACGTCCTGCTGGAGATCTCCCTGACCGGCACGGCTCCGGCGGTGCCGTTCCAGCCGCCCGCCCCGGACCAGGCTCCCCCGACGGCCCCCGGCACGGCACGGCGGGACGCCCGGACGTCCCCGGCGGGCCCGCCGCTCGCGCTTCCCGCCGGCTCCGGGACGGCGGCGCCGGACCGGGAGCACGCGGGCCCGGGTCACGCGGGCCCGGGCCCGGGGCACGCCGTCCCGGAGCCGGGGCCGCCGGACGACGACCCCGCGGCCAACCCCGAGGCGACCGCGCCGCGCCCGGCCGTCGTCGTCGGTCCGGGACCGGCGGCGTCCTCACTCCAGGCCGGTCCCGGCGCGCCCGCCCGGCACGAGGCGGCGCCCGGCTCCGGCCCCGTCTCCCGCTCGCGGCGCCAGGAGGGCCCGACCGGCCCGACCGAGCACGCCCGGGGCAGGTCCGGGTTGCTGGTTCCCATGCCGATCGTGGCGCTGACCGGCGCCCTGGTCGTCGGCATGGCGGCCGTCATCGGCTACCTGCTCGCCTCGGCGCCCGGCGACCCCGCCGCGGCCGAGCCGGTCGCGTCCGCCTCCGCCGGACCCGGGGGCCGGTTCGCCGCCGCGCCCCGCACCTGCAGCATGCTCGACGAGAAGCAGGCCGGGGAGCTGGTGCCGGGCTTCCGCAGCTCCGAGGTCGAACCCGGCGTCTGCGACTGGCTCAACCAGCAGGACTGGCGCAAGCCGAGCACGCAGAAGTACGACCTGCACGTGCGGCTGGTGGCCATGAAGCAGAGCGACTCCGGCGTCCAGCGGGCGAAGGAGTACATCGCGGGCAAGAAGAAGGACTTCGTCACCGACGCCCAGTTCGCCACCCCGAAGCCCGCCCCGCCGGGTGACCTGAAGGGCATCGGCGAGGAGGCGTTCACCACCGGCAAGTACAGCAAGATCAACCTGTACGGGGGGTCGTACAAGGTGAGCGTGGTCTTCCGGGTCAGCAACCTGATCGGGGAGGTCGAGTACGAGCAGGGTGGCGTCGACGAGGACGCCGAGGGCAGGCTCGCGGCGGGGGCGCAGAAGGCCGCCCGCTGGATCGTCGAGTCCCTCAAGGCCAATGGCTGACCCGGCCCTTCCCGTCCTCGCGGGCCGCTACCGGGCGATCGACCGGCTCGGCGCGGGCGGGATGGGCGTGGTCTGGCGCGCCCGGGACGAGATGCTGCACCGCGAGGTGGCGATCAAGGAGGTCAAGCTCGGCCCCGGCCTGCCGGAGGCGCAGCGCGCCGAGATGCGCGAGCGCACCCTGCGCGAGGCCAGGGCCGCCGCCCGGCTGGGCCACCCGTCCATCGTGACCGTGCACGACGTCATCTCCCAGGACGGCCGGCCGTGGATCGTGATGGACCTCGTCCGGGGCCGCTCCCTGCAGCAGGTGATCCGCTCCTCCGGGCCGATCGACCCGCGGCGGGCCGCGGCCATCGGGGCGGCCGTGCTGGACGGGCTGGCCCTCGCGCACAGCCGGGGCATCATGCACCGCGACGTGAAGCCGGCCAACATCATGCTGGCCGACGACGGCGGGGTGCTGCTCACCGACTTCGGCATCGCCACGCTGGAGGGCGACGTCCAGCTCACCTCCCCCGACGCGCTGGTCGGCTCCCCCGGGTACATCGCCCCGGAACGGCTGCGAGGCACCGGCGACGGCCCCGCGGCCGACCTGTGGTCGCTGGGCGCGACCCTCTACACCGCCGTCGAGGGGCGCGGGCCGTTCCACCGGGGGGCCTCCGCCGCCACCCTCGGCGCGGTGCTCACCGAGGAGACCCCGGTCCCCGCGCGGGCGGGCGAGCTGACGCCGGTGCTGCTCGCCGTACTGGACAAGGACCCCCGGCGGCGGCCCGGGGAGGCCGTCCTGCGCGCGGCCCTGCAGCGGGTGGCCCGGGGACTGCCCGCCGGGCCGCTCCTCCCCGAGGACCAGACCGCGCCGGCGGGTACGGCGAAGCGGGGTCGCACCGGCCTCATCGTGGGGGCGGGGCTGGCGGCGGTGGCCGCCGTGGTGGCCGGGACGGTGGTGCTGACCTCCTCGGACGGCTCCGCGAAGCCCGTCCCCGCCGGGCCCGACCCGCGCGCCGGACGGTTCACCGCCGCCCCCGACCCCTGCTCCCTGCTGACCGCCGGGCAGGTCCGGGCGGTGGGCCCGACCGGTGAGCCGTCCCCGTTGGACGCCATGAGCGGCCACGGCCCCTCGTGCTCCTGGGACAGCGGATCGGGCACCCCGCAGATCCGCGTCACCGTCACCCACCACGGGTCCGTGCCGGGGAAGACCGCGCCGGAGACGGCGAAGGCGTTCTTCGCCGCCGACCGCACCAGGACCGCCGCCGACGCCGGTACGGGCCTCTTCGGCGCGGTCGGCCCGCTGCGCGACGCGGGCCGGATCGGCGCGGAGGCGTTCGCCTTCGACCTGACCTCCGGCGATCGCGTCTACTCCGAGGTCCACTTCCGGGTCAGCAACGTGCTGGTCGAGGTGAACGTGTCGCGGAAGGGCAAGCAGGCCGGCGCCGCGCTGCGCGGGAACGCGCTCACCGCCGCGCGCCAGATCGCCGAGGAGCTGAACAGCCGTGACTGAGCAGACCCGCGCCCCGGAGGGACCGCGCCGCACGCGGCCCGCGCGCCGGCCGGGCCGTACGGCGGGCCGCGCCGGGATGTCCGGGAACCGGGCGGGATCGGAGCGGGCGTCGTGAGCGCGCCCAGCAACCTGCTGGCCGGACGCTACCGCCTGCTGGAGCGCCGCGACCGCACCGGGACCGCCTGGCGCGCCCGCGACGAGGTGCTCCACCGCGACGTCACCGTCTCGGAGGTCCGGCTCCCGCCGCCGGGCCCGCACCGGGACCGGCTCCTCGGCCAGGTACGGGCCGCCGCCGGCCTGCGCCACCCCGGCGTCGTCGCCCTGCACGACGTGATCTCCGCCCCGGACCGGGTGTGGCTGGTGCTGGAGTCGGTCGACGGCCGTTCGCTGCTGCAGACCGTGCGCGCCGAAGGGCCGCTCGCCCCCGAGCGGGCGGCCGAGGTGGGCCTGCGGGTGCTGGACGCGCTGACCGCCGCCCACGGCCGGGGCGTCCGTCTCGCCGCCACCCCGGACACCGTGCTGCTCGGCGCGGACGGCCGGGTCGTGCTGACCGGCGTCGCCGGTCCCGCGCCCGCCGACGACCTGCGGGACCTGGGCGCCACCCTGTTCACCGCCCTGGAGGGCCGGGCCCCGGCCACGGGATCCCTCCCGCCGATGGTGAACGGCATGCCCCTGGCCGATCCCGACCCCACCACCGGGACGGTGACGTCCGGGCCGCTCGCGCCGCTGGTGGAGGGGCTGCTGGCGGCCGATCCGGCGCACCGCCCCGACGCCACCTCGGTCCGCCTCACCCTGGAGCGGGTCGCCCCCGCCCCTCCCTCGTCCCGGCGCAGGCACCTCGTCACGGCGGCGGTGGCGGCCGTCGCGCTCCTGGCCGGCGCCGCGTTCTGGCTCTGGCCCCGCACCGCCGACCCCGCCGCCCCGCCGCCGGTCACGCTGCCCGCCTCCTTCGCCGCCGCCCCCGACCCCTGCTCGCTGATCTCCGCGGCGCAGGCGGCCGAGCTGTCGCTGGCCGCCGAGCCGCAGCCGAGGGGAAAGACCGGATGCGACTGGGGCACCGAGGACCGCGAGCTGCCACGGAACCTCCAGTACAGGCTCGCCGTCGAGGTCCTGCGCTACCCGACGGGCGAGAAGGCCCACGCGGGCTACGCGCGCTTCATGGCCGCCGAGGCGAAGAAGGACAGGACCCCGGCGGGCTCCCCGCTGCGGCTGGCCAGGCCCGTCACGGCGCAGCCCGGCATCGCGGCGGAGGCGTACACCTTCTCCACCACCAACGAGATCACCTACAACAGCGGCGTGGTCTTCCGCGCGGCCAACCTCGTGGTCGCGGTCCAGTACCAGCGCGGCGGAGGCGGCGAGGATCCCGGCGACCACACCCGCTCGGGAGCGATGCGGGCGACCCGATGGGTTCTCTCGGCCCTGTCCCGGGCGGGCTGAGCCGTACCCGGGGATCCGCGCCGCGGAGACCGGGCCGGCGGGATTCGGGATCGGCGGAGACTCCGGGGCGGTACGGCGCGGCGATCACGGACGCACGAGATATATCTCGCCGGAACCCGGGGGGCGGGCCCACTCGTTGGACGGGCGACGCAGAATGAACTAAAGGCGGGGCGCCGGCTCCGCGTTCGGAGGATGTTGAGGATGTCGCCCGTCCAGAAGTACGCCGTCGGGGCCGCCGCGGTGATCGTGCTCGCCTGGATCCTGCCCCTGCCGGGCATCGTCACCTGGTTGATCGTCCTGGGCGTCATCGCCGCCCCGGTGGTCGGTTACCTCATGCTCGACCCGTCCCAGCGCGCGCGGCTCAAGCGCGCCCGCAGGCGCGGCATCGGCCGCTGACGCCTCCGGACCTCCGAGCCCCCGGGAAGACCTGAGACCGCCGAAGACGACGACCCGCAGGCCCGTGCCCCCGCCGGGGCGCGGGCCCGCGCGCTTCCGTACGGCGGACGCCCCGGCCCGGACGCCGTGGAGCGCCCGCGGCGAAGGCTCAGGCGGCAGTGGGGGCCGCGGCGGCGAGTTCGGCCTCCACGCGGTGGGTGACCCGCCGCTCGAACACGAACGACAGGAACGGGACCGTGCCCGCGAGCATCACGCCCAGGACGTACGGCCACGACCAGCGGGCCTTCATCCCGAGGTTCATCGTGGCGACGAGGTAGAGCATGTAGAGGAAGCCGTGGATCGGCGAGACGACCTTCGACGGCCCCTCGATGTCGAACCCGTACCGCAGCACGATGCACGTGCACAGGACGAGCAGCATGGTCCCGACGATGTAGGCCAGGACACGAAAGGGCTTGAGGGCGGATTCCACGGTCATCTACCTCGGTCTGTGAGTTGTCGGCACTGCAACGATATGCGGATCAGGCGGCGGCCGGTTCGGCGCCGGAGTCCCGGCCGCCGGAACGGCCGCGGACCATGTCGCGCAGGAAATGCCACCACATGAAGACGGCGAACAACCCGAAGATCCACCACTGGGCGGCGTAGGCGAGGTTGCGCCAGGTGAGCCCGCCGGGCTCGGTCGGCGGGGGCACGCTCACCGGCTTGACCGCGACCGCCGGGGCGGGCGACTGGGTCTCGGCGGACACGAACCCGTCGCGCAGCCCGGCGCCCGGCCACAGGTTGATCAGCTCTGGCGACGAAACGGTCAGCACCTGCCCCGCCGGAAGCGCCCGCGCCCTGCGCGGCACGCTGTCGGTCGGCTCCGAGGGCTGCAACCGCCCGGTCACGGTCACCGTCCCCTCCGGCACCGCGGCGACGGCCGGGTCGTCGGCCCGGGGCACCCATCCGCGTACGACGGGGATCGCGGTGCCGTCCCCGAGATCGAGCGGGACGAGCAGCCACAGGCCGCCGTCGCGTTCGGCCACCAGGAGCTGCCTGGACCGCTCGAACGTTCCCTGCGCCGTCACCCGGCGGCTGACCGCGTCGCTCGTCAGGTGGCTTCCCTGCCTGGCGAGGGTCTGCACGGCCACCGGGGCGGGGTCGCGCGCCGCGCGGGGCTTCCCCGAGTCCTCGAAGACGCCGAGCTGCCACCGGCCGAGCAGCGCGCACACGACGAGGGCCCCGACCGCGAGCAGGTGGAGCACCAGCGCGCGGGGCGAGAACAGGATGCGGAGCATGACACCACGCTATCCGCCCGGATCGGCGGTCCCGTCTCCAGCAGGGAGGGAGTGCGGGGAGAGCGGCCGGGCTCTTCGCGAAAATGACATGAGTGGTGGTGGAAGAACCCGCTATATCGCTAAAGTCGTTCCATGTCTGATCCGCAGATTGACCCGGCCGGCAGCACCCAGCAGTTCCGCGCGTTCGCCCAGGGGGCGGAGCCGGAGGCGGCCCCTCAGAAGAAGTCGCCGGTCGTGCCGATCGCGATAGCGGTCGTGGTGCTGGCCGTCATCGCCGTGGTCGCGTACCTGATGATCTGAGACGCCCTGATCGCGGGCCCGCGGGGGCCGGGGGGCGCCGATGAGGATGACAGAGGTATGTCAAACAGGAACCCAAACAAAAAGCGCCACTGACGCCACAG
>NZ_JBEZNH010000046.1:0-71638 GCF_040653115.1 Streptosporangium sp. NPDC048047
GGACAGCCTCTCCGCCGAGGAGAAGGCCCGGATCAAGCTGTACCTGAACTTCGACGCCGCGGGACCCGCCGGGCCCCGCGGCGCGGTCAGTGCTGGACGGCCTTCTCCGCGCCGACGCCGGTGAGCGAGCGGACCTCGATCTCGGCGTACTTGGCGGCGTTGTGCTCCTTGCTGAGCACGGTCCCGAGGTAGCCGAACAGGAAGCCCAGCGGGATCGAGACCAGGCCGGGGTTGCTGAGCGGGAACCAGGAGAAGTCCGCGCCCGGGATCAGCGAGGTCTCCGCGCCCGACACGACCGGTGAGAAGATCACCAGCAGCAGGGCCGAGGCCAGGCCGCCGTAGATCGACCAGACCGCGCCGGAGGTGTTGAACCGGCGCCAGAACAGGCTGTAGAGGATCGCCGGCAGGTTGCCCGAGGCGGCGACCGCGAAGGCCAGCGCCACCAGGAACGCCACGTTCTGCTTCTGGGCGAGGATGCCCAGGCCGATGGCGACGGCGCCGATGACGAAGGCGGCGATCCGGGCGACCGCGATCTCCTCCCGGTCGGTGGTCTGGCCGCGCTTGAAGACGTGCGCGTACAGGTCGTGGGCGAAGCTGGAGGAGGAGGCCAGCGTCAGTCCGGCGACGACCGCCAGGATCGTCGCGAAGGCGACCGCGGCGATCACCGCCAGCAGGATCGTGCCGCCGACCTCGCCGAAGACGGCCCGGCCGATCGCCTCGGCGAGCATCGGCGCGGCGGTGTTGCCCGCCTTGTCCTGCGCGGCGATGGCCTTGCCGCCGACCAGCGCCGCCGCGCCGAAGCCCAGCACGAGGGTCAGCAGGTAGAAGACGCCGATGATGCCGATGCCCCACAGCACCGACTTGCGGGCCTCCTTGGCGGTGGGGACGGTGTAGAAGCGGATCAGGATGTGCGGCAGGCCCGCGGTGCCCAGCACCAGCGCCAGGCCCAGGCTGATCAGGTCGAGCTTGCCGGCCAGGCCCTGCGCGGCAGTGCCGTACTTGCCGCCCGGGTTGAGGAACGCCTCGCCCTTGCCGCTCTGCGCGGCGGCGTCGCCGAGCAGGCCGGAGAGGTTGAACCCGTACTTGCCGAGCACCAGCAGGGTGATCAGGGTCGCGCCGCCCATGAGCAGCACGGCCTTGACGATCTGCACCCAGGTGGTGCCCTTCATGCCGCCGACGACCACGTAGACGATCATCAGCAGGCCCACGGCGACGATGGTGAGCGCCTTGCCCGCCGGGGAGGTGACGCCGAGCAGCAGGCCGACCAGCGCGCCCGCGCCGACCATCTGGGCCAGCAGGTAGAAGATCGACACCACGATGGTGGAGACGCCCGCCGCGGTGCGCACCGGGCGCGGGCTCATCCGGAAGGCCAGCACGTCGGCCATGGTGAACTTGCCGGAGTTGCGCATCAGCTCGGCGACCAGCAGCAGCGCCACGAGCCAGGCGACCAGGAAGCCGATCGAGTACAGGAAGCCGTCGTAGCCCGACAGCGCGATGGTGCCGGCGATGCCCAGGAAGCTCGCGGCCGACATGTAGTCGCCGCCGATCGCCAGGCCGTTCTGCGCGCCGCTGAAGGACCGGTTGCCGGCGTAGAAGCCCGCGGCGTCCTTGGTGCTGCGGCTGGCCCGGAAGGTGATGCCCAGCGTGATCGCGACGAAGAGCAGGAACAGGATCGTGGAAAGCGTCTGGTGGCTCATTCGGCGCCGCCCTTCACGTCGGTCCCGTCCTTCGCCTCGGCCCCGGCCACTCCGGTCCCGGCCGCTACGGTCCCGGCCATGTCGGCGCCGCCCTCCGCCTCGTGGCGGATCTCGTCGGCCAGGGGGTCGAGCTTCGCGGCGGCGTGCCGGGAGTAGGCCCAGGCGATGAGGAACGTCGAGACGAACTGCAGCAGGCCGAAGATCAGCGCCACGTTGATGTTGCCGAAGACCTTCGTGCCCATGAAACCGCGCGCCCAGGCCGACAACACGACGTACAGCAGGTACCACACCAGGAACACCGCGGTCATCGGGAACACCCACGCCCGGAAGCGCCGCTTCAGCTCCTGGAACCGCTCCTCACTCTGGATCTGTTCATATAGGGATGAATCATGTTGTCTGGTGGTCACCGGACCTCCCACGCATGTGATCTGGGTCACCGACAACGTAGGAGGAGGGGTTCTCCGGCGAGGAGACCCGGCGGCGGACTCTTCGCCCAGCCGCCGCCGGACGGCGTTCAACCGGTCACGGCCCGCGATGAACGGTGCGATCCCTGCGCCGAACGGTCCGCCGTACCCTCAATCGGCCGTGGCGGTGGAGCCGGCGGGGGCCGCGGGGACGGCAGGGGCGGAGACGGCGACGGCCTCGGCGGAGGCGGGGACGACGGTTCCGGCGGGGGCGTGGCAGCCGGCGTACTCGTCGCGGCGCCACAGCATCGCGGCGAGCATGAGGGGGAACATCGCCACGTGCGCCGCCGTCATCATGGTCCCGGCGCCGATGACGCCGGCCCACAGCAGCGGGAAGAGCGGCACCACCGGCACGAACATGGCGGCGCACATCTCCAGGGTGCTCGCCCAGCCGTGGCCGCGGTAGCGCATCCACACGGCCATGCCGACGGACATGTTCACCGCCATCACCAGGTACGCCGCCTCGGGGTGCTCGGCGTGGGACAGGCCCAGCCCGG
Organism: Streptosporangium sp. NPDC048047; assembly: GCF_040653115.1. NCBI lineage: Bacteria > Bacillati > Actinomycetota > Actinomycetes > Streptosporangiales > Streptosporangiaceae > Streptosporangium > Streptosporangium sp. NPDC048047. Next base: position 2,659 of record NZ_JBEZNH010000046.1, read on the forward strand.
CGGCGTCCAGCGCCAGTCCGAGGAGGAGCATCCCGGCGAACATGGCGACGACCATCTCGGCGTAGTGGCGGGCGAAGCGGCCCCAGGAGGGACGGGCGGGGGATGCGGTGTCGTTCATGGCTCCACTGTGCGGCCGGATCGGCCTCCTGCCGGAACCCGGAGGGGGTATATGTCCGGAAACTTGGGCATAATGTCCTCCGAACCGGCGATCAACTCATAAGGTCCCTCCCATGAGCGAACGGCGCATCACGGTCATCGGCTACGACGGAGCCGAGCTCCTCGACATGGCCTGCGTGACCACGCCCCTGGAGATCGCCAACCTGGCGGGCGCCGCGCCCGCCTACCGCGTGCGCCTGGCCACCCCCGGCGGCCACCCCGTCACCTGCGGCACCGGCCTGGTACTCCAGGCACAGGAGGCCCTGGAACGGGTGAACGGGCCCCTGGACACCGTCATCGTCTCCGGCGGCATCGGGCACGAGGCCGCCGCCGCCAACCGGCTGATCCTCGCCCACGTCCGCCGCCTGGCCCGCGACAGCCGCCGGATCGCGTCGGTCTGCACCGGCAGCAGCGTCCTGGCCGCCGCCGGCCTGCTGAACGGCCGGCGCGCCACCACCCACTGGCAGTGGGCCCACCGCCTGGCCTCCCGCCACCCGGAGGTCACCGTCGACCCCGCACCGATCTTCATCCGCGACGGCGACACCGCCACCGCGGCCGGCGTCACCAGCGCACTGGACCTCACGCTCGCCTTCATCGAGGAGGACAACGGCGCCGAACTGGCCCGGCGGGTGGCCCGCTACCTGGTGACCTACCTGCAACGCCCCGGCGACCAGGCGCAGATGAGCATGTTCACCGCCGCCCCGTCGCCCGAGGACACCCTCGTCAAACGGATCGTCGCGCAGATCACCGCCGACCCGGCCGCCGACCTGTCGGCCGCGACGCTGGCGGCCGTCGCCGGCGTCAGCGAGCGGCACCTGACCCGCCTGTTCCTGCGGCACCTCGGACAGACCCCCGGCCGTTTCGTACGGCAGGCCCGCACCGAAGCCGCCGCCCACCTGCTGACCTCCACCTCCCTGCCGGTGGCCGCCGTGGCGGCCCGCTGCGGCTTCGGCACCGCCGAGACCCTGCGCCAGGCCTTCGTCGCCCGCTACGGCGTCTCCCCCTCCGGATACCGCGCCACCCGGCAACCGGCCTGACCGGCCCTCCACGGGAGGCCCGGTCAGACGGCGCTCGGACGCGCGGCCGAGGACCCCATGGACCGGGCCCGCAGAGCGTGCGCCCCGGCCAGGCACACCGTCACCCCCACCACGCCCAGCAGGACCCGGTGGTCGAAGAGCGACACCAGCACCGCCCCCGCCGCCAGGGACGCCAGCTGAACGGCGCCGGCGACCGCGTCGAAGGCGGCCGAGACCCTCCCGACCAGATGACCGGGGCTGCGCCGCTGCGTCAGCGTCGCCTCGGCCACGCCCGCCAGCGTCAGCCCGGCGCCCCCCGCCGCCATCGCGGCGAGCACGACCACCCCGGCGGGCACCATCCACAGCAGCACGGCCACGCCGTACAGGGCGATGCCGGCGCCGACCGCGAACAACTCGCCGTAACGGGCGATCACCGCCGCCGCGCCCAGGCCACCGGCGATCGCGCCGACGCCCATGGCGGTGGAGGTGACCGCGGTGAACTCCGGCGGCCGGCCCAGGCCGTGCTCGATGACCGCGAAGATCAGCGACTCGGTGGCGCCCGCGATCGCGAACATCATGCAGAACGCCGTCACGGTACGGCGCAGCAACGGATCACCGGCCAGGTGCCGGGCACCGGCCAGGAACTCGTCCCGTGGCCGGCCCCGCGGAGCGGCCGGCGCCGGCGGCGGCGGCGGCGCGGACAGCGACGCGAAGGCCGCGGCGGCCACCGCGAAGGTGACGACGTCGAACAGCACCACCGCGCCGATTCCCCATACCGCGTAGACGGCCATGCCGAACAGCGGCCCCACCAGGCGCAGCCCCTGCCGGGCGGTCTGCAGCGCCCCGTTGGCCCCGGCGAGTGCCTCCGCCGGCAGGATGGCCTTCAGCAGCCCGCCGAGCGCCCCGGACGTCGCGGCGTACGAGAGCCCCATGGCGGCCGAGACCGGATAGACCAGCCAGAAGGTGTCGCGCCCGGTCACGGCGGCGAGCGGGGTGATCGCCATGGCCGCCAGCAGGCAGGTCGCGACCAGGAACCTCCTGCGGTCCACCCGGTCGATCACATATCCGAGCAGCGGCGACAGGCACAGCGGCGCGGTGAAGAAGAACAGGGTCAGCCCGGCGGCGCCGTCGGAGCCGGTGAGCTTCTTCGCCAGGACCGCCGGGATCAGCAGCAGCGACGCGTCCCCCAGCAGGCTGACGACCATCGCGAAGTAGACGATCCGGAACCGCCGGTCGCGCAGGGCCGCGCGCATCACCGCTTACCGGCGAGCCGCCGCGCGGCCCGTCCCGTCGGCAGCACCGGGACGGCGCTGTGCACCATCGCGAACGCGTCCAGACCGGGAACGATCACGGTGAGCACCGGGCAGCGGGCCCGCCCGGGATTCCAGCGGAAGGCGTAGGCGGCGAATCCCGCGGCCTCCAGCCGCCCGAGGATCTCGGCGACCTGCCCGGCCACGCTCCGCCGTCGTTCGAACCGCTCGCCCATGCGCTCCCGCTCCGTCAGGTGATCACCCGCCGTCCGATCCGCCTCGCCTGCCGCGCCCGACCGGCTCTCCTCTCCGCCCGGCCGGACACCGCCCGGCCGGACACCGCTCGGCTCACCGCCCGGCTCTCCGCCCGGCCAGACACCGGCCACCAGGCGCGGGCCCAGCGGCTCGGGATCCAGCCGCGCGCACCGCTCCAGCAGCGGCCAGCGCCGTAGGCTCTCCAGCCTGCGCGCCAGGGTCAGATCCACCCCGAGCGACATGTTGAACGACGACTGGACCACCTCGCTCAACGCGCGCTCCACCGCGTACTCCGGATCCAGCGAGGCCCCCGAGCCGATCACCCCGGGGTACGGTCCGGCCCGGGAGGGGAGCGCACAGTAGGCGGGGATTCCCAGGTCGGAGGTCATGTCGATGACCAGCGGCGGCGCCCCGAGGCGCGTCCGCGCCTCGGCGTGCAGGCGACGCAGGTCACCCGGCAGCCCATCCGGGTCGACGACCCGGATCGGCGTGTCCGCGTCGAGATACCAGTCGAGCAGGGCGTGCGACAGGGCGTCCCGCTCGACGACCTCCAGCAGCCCGTGCAGGACGGCCTCGGTCTCGGTCGTCCCGGCGGCCGTGCCGCTGTCGTAGGCGTACCGCAGATACGACTCGTAGCACAGGTCGTCACCGGGAACGGGATGGCTGCGGCAGGACGGCGACCGGGCGAAGGCCGGATACCAGATCGCCGGCCGCCCCGGGGAGGAACCTCCCGCGGGAGACGACGCGGCCCCGGCCCGCCCGGGACCGGCGACCAGCCCGGACACCCGCGACGGCTCCCCCGGCGGCTCCCCCAGCGGCTCGGCCCGCAGGCAGGCCACCGCGACACCGGGATGGTCACGGGCGAGGCGATGGATCATCTCCTCGCCGCGCAGCTCCGGCTGGGCCACCACGGCCTCCACCGGCAGCACCCGCACCCGGCCGGCGTCCCGGGCGAGCGCGGCCTGCCCCCGATCGTGTTCGAGGTGCTGCCACGCCTCGAACATCGCACTCACCCTGCTCTGCGCGCCGGCCCCCTTGCCCAGGGACGCCGTCACGACCCTCCCCGACCGGTCACGGACGGTGCAGCGATGGACGGGGAACTCCGGCGAGCCGGCGGAGACGAACTCCGCCGACAGGCCGAAGCCGGCGAACATCTCCTCGATGACGGACAACGCCTCCGTCAGGCCGGTCTCACGCTCCCGCTGGGCGCGCGCCACCGGCCGTCAGCGGGCGCCGGCGAGCACGCCGGGCGCGAACCGCACGGAGAAGAACTCATCGAGGAGAAGCGCCTCGGCGGGGCTGAAGGAGAAGGACGCCTCCAACTGGAAGCCGTCCTCCCCGGTGAGGCACCGGCCGTTGGAGTTGCTGTTCCCCATCGCACGCTCCCCACCTCGAAACGGACCCTTTCCGATCATTTCTTCACACGTCATGATCCGCGTCAAGGGCGGCGGGGACATCCGGCCGCCCCTGTCCGGATCGGGGGCCACGGGGCCCGGCGCGACCCCGGAACCATCGGAACCACCGGTCTCCGGCCTCCGATCGGGGAGAGAGAGGGGATCGTGGCGGAGGCCCGGCGCCGGCCCACACCGGGCCGGGCCTCGTCAGAGGGAACGAGATCGCGGTGGAGACCCGCGAGCCGGGCCCCGTCAGGAAGAACGGGGCCGCCAGTCGCCCCGGTCCAGGTTGAGGGTCTCGGGGGTGTGCAGGCGCACCATCGTGCGCGCCACCCCCGGCGGGATGCGGCCCGGCGTCAGCAGCGAGACCACGATCATCACCCCGAACGCCACCGGCACCGTCCACGCCGCCGGCTGCGCCAGCAACGCCCCGGCCAGCCCGGTGTGCGGGCCGCCGCCGATCGTCAGCAGCACCGCCCCGCACGCCAGCCCGCCGCCCGCCAGCAGCCCGGCCATCGCCCCGGCCGAGGTCAGCCGCCGCCACCAGATGCCCAGCACCAGCAGCGGGCAGAAGGAGGAGGCCGCCACCGCGAACGCCAGCCCCACCACGTCGGCCACCGGCAGCGTGCGCGCCCACGTCGCCAGGCCCAGCGGAACCACCACCGCCACCACCGCCGCCGCGCGGAACGAGCGCACCCCGCCCTTGAGGATGTCCTGGCCGATCACCCCCGCCACCGACACCGTCAGCCCCGAGGAGGTCGACAGGAACGCCGCGAACGCCCCCGCCGTGACCAGCGCCCCCAGCAGGTCGCCCACCACTCCCCCGACAACCCGCCCGGGCAGCGCCAGCACCACCGTGTCACCGCCCGACAGCTCCGGCGCGTAGACCCGCCCCAGCGCGCCGTAGACCGCCGGCAGCAGGTAGAACACCCCCAGCAGGGACAGCACCACCAGCGTCGTACGGCGCGCCGCCCGCCCGTCGGGGTTGGTGTAGAACCGCACCAGCACGTGCGGCAGCCCCATCGTGCCCAGGAACGTCGCCAGGATCAGCGAGTACGTCGAGTACAGGCCGTACTCCTTGCCGCTGGCCAGCGGCAGCGCCCAGGTCGCCGCGTCACCCGCGCTCAGGCCCGGGGTGCCGTCCGCCCGCCACGCCACCAGCAGGAACACCACCGGAACGGCCAGCGCGGTCAGCTTCAGCCAGTACTGGAACGCCTGCACGAAGGTGATCGACCGCATGCCGCCCGACACCACGTTGACCGCCACCACCACGGCCACCAGCGACCCGCCCATCCACTCCGGCGCGCCGGTGATGGCCCGCAGCACCAGACCCGCGCTCTGGAACTGCGGCATCAGATACAGCCACCCGATCAGCACCACCAGCACCCCGGCCAGCCGCCGCACCGCCATCGACTCCAGCCGCGCCTCGGCGAAGTCCGGCAGCGTGTAGGCCCCCGAACGGCGCAGCGGCGCCGAGACCAGCACCAGCAGCACCAGGTACCCGCCCGTCCACCCCACCGGCAGCCACAGCATGTCCACGCCGTAGGTGAGGATCAGCCCGGCGACCCCCAGGAAGCTCGCCGCCGACAGGTACTCCCCGCCGATCGCCGAGGCGTTCCACAGCGGCGAGACCGTCCGGGAGGCGACGTAGAAGTCCGAGGTGGTCCGCGACAGCCGCACCCCGAACGTCCCGATGAGCACCGCGGCCAGCATCACCAGGACCACGGCCGTCACACCGTACGCCGCGTTCACCGGCCGCCCGCCCGGCCCGTCCCGGGACCCGCGACCGGATCGGCAGCCGGGCCCGTGACCGGCTCCGCGGCCGGATCCGCCCCCTCATCCGCCTCACGCCCGCCCGCCCGGTCCGCCGGCTCGGCGGAAAGCCGCCCGTCGCGCCCGTCCGGCCGGTCCACCAGCTCGGCGAAGTGCCGCTCGTAACGCTCGGCCTGCCGCACGTACAGCCACGCCCCGGCCACGAACCCCGGGTAGACCAGCCCCGCCAGCAGCGCCCACGGCACCGGCACCCCGAGAAGACGCGCCGCGCCCAGTTCAGGAACCAGCATGAACAGCAGCGGCAACCCGCCGGCCACGCACCCCAGCACCGTGCAGACGAACAACGCCAGCCGGAACTGCGTCCGCACCAGCGACCTCATGTAGACCTCGCCCAGCCGCGTCTGCTCGTCGATCTCCCGCGTCGCCGGATACCGCGGATGCCGGGCCGCGGTGGTCCGCGGGCTGGTCACCACCTCCCGGCGCGGCCGCTCGGCCTCCCGCTCCCGCCGCGGCCGCTCCCCCTCCCGGCCCTCCCGGGCATCCCTGCCCACCCGGTCCACCGCCCGGGTGAACCGCTCGGCCATCCGCCGCCGCGGCTCGGCCTCCTCCCGCGGCTCGGCGTCCCTGCCGTCCCTGCTCATTCGCCCCTGCCCCGGCGGGCCCGGCGGACCAGCAGATCACGCAGCTCACGCGTGTGCCGGCGGCTGACCGGGATCTCACTGCCGCCCACCCGCACCACACACCGGCCCGACTCGATGTGCAGCTCGTCGATATGCTTGACCGCCACCAGATGGCTGCGGTGCACCCGTACGAACCCCGCCGCCGACCAGCGCTCCTCCAGCGTGGCCAGCGAGATGCGCACCAGATGACTGCCCGCGGCCGTGTGCAGCCGCGCGTAGTCGCCCTGCGCCTCCACGTAACGCACCTCGGCGCTGGACACGAACCGGGTGACGCCCCCCAGCTCCACCGGGATCGTCTCCGGCTCGGCCCGGCCCGCACCGTCCCCGTCCGGCAGCTCCGCCGCCACGCACACCCGCCGGATCGCCTCCGCCAGCCGCTCCGGCCGCACCGGCTTCAACAGGTAGTCCTCGGCCTTGATCTCGAACGCGTCGACCGCGTGCTCCTCGTACGCCGTCACGAACACCACCCGCGGCGGGTTGGCGAACTGCGACAGCAACCTGCCCAGCACCACCCCGTCCAGCCCCCGCATCCGGATGTCCAGGAACACCGCGTCCACCGGCCGCCCCTCGGCGATCGCCCGGTCCAGCACCCGCAGCGCCGCGGCGCCGTCCCTGGCCAGGAAGACCTCGCCGATCCGCGGATCGTCCCGCAGCAGGTAGGCCAGATCCTCCAGGGCGGGAAGCTCGTCGTCCACCGCCAGCACACGCAGGCCGGTCACGGTCACCCCTCGACATCGTTCACATGCGAATCCCTAGAGGGTGATGAACCAGACATCAGGTGTCAACACTCTCCGCCAACCTCCGGAAGGACCGCTCCCGGCCTCGAGCCCGGCTCAGGTGGCCGACACCCCCGGGTGATACTTGGGAACCCGCACACTGATCTTGGTCCCGGCGCCCCTGCCGGTCTCCACGACCAGACCGAACTCGTCGCCGTAGACCTGGCGCAGCCGCTCATCCACGTTCGCCAGCCCCACCCCGCCGGCCCCGGAACGCTCCTCGGCGTCCCCCGCCAGGATCCCGCGCAGCCGCTCCGGATCCATCCCCACCCCGTCGTCCTCCACGCTGATCCGGCACTCGGCGCCCGCGTCCTCCGCGATGATCGCGATGCGCCCGGTCCCCGGCTTGCTCTCCAGACCGTGCCGCACCGCGTTCTCCACCAGCGGCTGAAGACACAGGAACGGCACCGCCACCGCCAGCACCTCCGGGGCGATCCGCAACGTCACCTGGAGCTGGTCGCCGAACCGGGCCCGCTCCAGGGTGAGGTACCGATCGATGGAGTGCAGCTCCTCGGCCAGCGTGGTGAACTCCCCGTGCCGCCGGAAGGAGTACCGGGTGAAGTCCGCGAAGTCCAGCAGCAGGTCCCGCGAGCGGTCCGGGTCCGAACGCACGAAGCTCGCGATGGTCGTCAGCGAGTTGTAGATGAAGTGCGGGGAGATCTGCGCCCGCAGCGCCCGCACCTCCGCCTCCATCAGCCGCGTCCTGGACCGGTCGAGCTCGGCCAGCTCCAGCTGGGAGTCCACCCAGCTCGCCACCTCGTGGGCCGCCCGGACCAGCCCCGCCGAGGCGTGCCCGCCGTAGGCCGCCAGCGACCCCACCACCCGGCCGTCGGTGGTGAGCGGCACCACCACGGCGAACCTGATCGGGCACTCGGGGATGTCGCACGAGACGACCTCCGGCCCCAGCACCCGGGTACGGCCGCCCGCCAGCGTCCTGGCCGCGTGCCCGAACGCGTCCGGAGCGTGGTGGTCGCCCTCGCCGTCGTAGACCAGCAGCCGCTCCCCGTCGGTGATCGCCAGCGCCGGGGAGCCGAGCAGCTCGCGCAGGTGCCGGGACGCCTTCTGCGCGCCCGCCTCGGTCAGCCCGGCCCGCAGCGGCGGCGCGGCGAGCGAGGCGGTGTGCAGGGTCTCGAACGTGGCCCGCTCGGCCGGGCTGCTGCCCAGTTCGCGCCGGCCGCGCAGCACCCGCCACAGCACCAGCGCGGGGACGCCGACCAGGACCGTCACCACCAGCACCGCGACGAGGGGTTCCACGTGCCGGACCCTACCGCCGGGATCGTTGTACGGCCAACGTTACTTTACATAGTAGATCATGAAATGGACGTGAACGGACCAGTGAATACCCAATGACCCTTTACAACGTTGAATACAACGTTGTAGAAACGGCTGGACACGATCGTCGGGGGCGAGGAACCGAGGAGAGACCCCTTGCGCACCAGAACCGTCCGCCGCGCCCTCGCGGTCGCGGCCGGGGCCGCCTGCCTCCTGGCGGCGTCCCCCGCCACCCCGGCCGGAAGCAGCGCCGCCCCGGCGCGAGACATCACCCGGCCGCGCGACGCCACCCGGCCGCAGAGCGCCGTCCCGGCCCAGAACACCGCTCGGAGCACCGTCCCGGCCCGGAGCGCCGCCCAGGACACCGGCCGGGCGCCGGGCGGCGCCCGGGACCGGGGCGCCGCCGTCCCCGCCCGGACTCCGCGGGGCACGTACGTCAACCCGGTCAGCCGGGACTTCGCCGACACCTTCGCCGACCCGTCGGTCATCCGGGGCGACGACGGCTGGTGGTACGCCTACGGCACCAGCGACCCCCTCCGGGAGGGCGAGGGCACCCGCCACCTGCTGCCCGTCTCCCGCTCCCGCGACCTGGTCCACTGGACCCACGTCGGCGACGCCTTCACCGAGGAGACCATGCCCTCCTGGGCCGACGCCGCGGGCGGCGCGAGCCTGTGGGCGCCCGACATCCGCAAGGTGGGCCGCGAGTACCGGCTCTACTACGTGGTCACCCAGACCACCGTCACCGGCGAGCCGAACGACAACGCGATCGGCATGGCCACCGCGCCCACCCCGGCCGGCCCCTGGACCGACTCCGGCGCGCCGGTCGTCGGGCCCCGCAGGGGCCCCGGCGGCGCGGGCGACTTCCAGTGGACCTTCGACCCGGCGCTGGCCGTCGACACCGACGGCGCCCAGTACCTCGTCTACGGCTCCTACTACGGCGGGGTCTTCGTCACTCGGCTCGACGCCGCCGGACGGCGCGCCGCAGGCGAGCCCACCATGATCGCCATCGACAACCGCTTCGAAGGCGGCTACCTGGTCCGCCACGGCGGCTACTGGTACCTGTTCGCCTCCTCCGCCGACTGCTGCGCGGGCCCGGCGACCGGCTACAGCGTCTACGCCGGCCGCTCCCGCGACATCACCGGCCCCTACCTCGACCGCCAGGGTGTTCCGCTGAACACCTCCCGGGCCGGCGGCACGATCGTCATCGCCCCCAACGGCAACCGCTGGGTCGGCACCGGCCACAACGCCGTCCTGACCGACGACACGGGCCAGGACTGGCTGCTCTACCACGCCATCGACCGCTCCGACCCCTACCTCGACGAGCCGTACGGCGTCAACGAGCGGCCCATGCTGATGGACCGGCTCGACTGGATCGACGGCTGGCCGACCGTGCGGGGCGGCCGCTGGGCCTCCGAGGACCCCCAGCCCGCGCCCGGCCGCCGCGACCCGCGGCGCCGGCCCGCGCCGGACCCGGTCCCCGGCCCGGTGGACCGCGCCCGCAGCGACGAGTTCGACGGCACGGCCCTGGGCCCCGGCTGGTCGTGGATCCGTTCCCCGCAGGGCGCGCTCCGCGACGGGGAACTGCGCTGGCCCACGCAGGCCGCCGAGCTCAACCGCGACGACAACACCGCCTCGGTGCTGCTGCGCGACGTGCCCGAGGGCGACTGGACGGCCGAGACGAAGCTGACCATCGACCTGGGGACCGACACGGTCCGCAACTACCAGCAGGCCGGCCTGATCGCCTACGCCGGGGACGACCTCTAAGCCAAGCTCGTCCACGCCGCGATCTGGAACACCCGCCAGACCGAGTTCGGCAAGGAGATGCCCTACGCCGGCCGGATCGCCTACGGCGGCACGATCGTCGGGCCGCCCGCCGAGACCACCTGGCTGCGCCTGGTCCACCGCGTGGACCCGCGCGACGGCGAGCACGAGCTGCGCGCGGCCACCAGCCGCGACGGGCGCGAATGGGTCCACGGCGGCGTGTGGACGCTGCCGGCCGGGGCCGACGTGCGCGTCGGGCTCGTCTCGATGGGAGGCGCCGGGGCCACGGCGCGGTTCGGCTACTTCCGCCTCCACCGCCGCTGACCGCGGCCGGCCACCCGCGGCGGGCGGGGCCGGCGGGACCCCTCTCCCCGCCGGCCCCGCCTCCCCGCGACCCGTCCCCGGATCGCCCGCCGGGCCTCAGGAGACCTTCGTGGTGACCGTACGGCTGAAGCGGTAGTTGCAGAACTTCGCCCGGGCCTGGGCGCGGGTGTGCCGCCGCGCGTGGTCCCGCTCGTTGAGCCCGTCGAAGCTGTCGAAGCCCAGGGTCGCCGCGGCCGCGCCGTGGGCTCCGGCCGGAAGCCGGGCCGAGAGCACGACCCTGCCCTGCCTGGGGAGCCCGCCGCGGGCCTCGCACCAGACGCCGTCGGCGTACCGCCTGCAGGGGAAGGTCGCCAGCCGCCTGCCCGCGGTGTCGAACAGCGTCGCCCGCGAGGGCCCGCGGGCCCCCTTGGGGAAGGAGCCGCCCACCCACTGGTAACCCCAGTAGGGGGCGAAGGACGGCGTCCAGGTCGTGGAGTAGTCCAGGACGTAGGTGACCTCCCGCCCGGGGGCGGCGCGGGAGGCGCCCCGCACGGTCAGGTCGAAGGCGATGAGCGCCTCCCGCTCGCACTTCCTGGCGCTGAGGCAGCCGGCGTCGGCCGACGACGCCGGGGACAGCGCGGTCGCGACGAGGGTGAGTCCCGCGGCCAGTCCGAGAGCACGGCGCATGTGACCTCCTGGGGGTTCTGCCGATCGGGCGGGGCCGTGGGGCCCCGCCCGCCGGTGGGTTGCCTGCATCGGCACTGAGGACAACGGACGCGGCCCCGGAACGGTTCAGCCCGCCGGGAATCCCAGGGTTTCCGGGCGGACGGAAGGGAGGGGGTCCGCCGTCCGCCCGGAGGCGGCCAGACTACCCCCGTCGGCTTCGGGGCCGGTCGCGCCCCGGCCCCATCGGCCTCAGGACCGGTCACGCCCCGGCCCTCGGTGGGGCCGGGGCGCGACCGGCTCCCCTACCACCCGCGTCGTCGCGCGGCCGTCCGCCGTACGGTGACCCGCCGGGTCCCGGCCCGGTTCCGGCGCAGCGACCGGAGCACGAGCACGGCCAGGGCGGCCGCCGCCGCGGCGGCCAGGGCGGCCGGTTGCCGGCCCGCCGTGTCCTTGAGCCGGACGGGCGCCCTCTCCTTCACCCGGCCGACCACCTCCGGCGCCGCGGCCCGCGCCCTGGTGACCATCCGGTCGGCGCCCTGCTTGACACGGGCCTTGACGTCGGTCTTCTGCACCAGGGCCTCCACGGTGTCACCCAGTTGCCGGCGGGAGTTCTCGATGTCGCGGCGCACGGACTCCTTGGTGTCCTTGACCGTGCCCCGGTCGCCCCGCGTGTCGTTCCGCGCCGGAGCCCTGCCGTCGGTCATCGTCCCCCCGGACGCGGTGACGCCGGCCGTGCCCGTACCGGCCGCGCCCACCCCGCTCGCCGCCGTGCCGGTCCCGACCGCGCCGGACCGCCCGCCGGCGGCGTCCCCTCCGGTGGCGCCCGCCACGGCGGCGGACGGCCCGGCGTCGCCGTCGGGGCCCGTTCCGATGTGCCCGCCCGTCGAGGCGCCGGGGACCGGGGCGTACGGCGTCTTCGGCGGGATGTCCAGCGACTGCCTCTCGTCCGGCGGCACCGGCATGCCCACCGGCTCCCGGCGGGAGCCGGTGACGCCGGCCGCCTCACTCTCCCGGCCGGCCCTGCCCGGATCGGTCTCGGTCATCGGTGCGCCCTCTCCTTCACCGTGTCGATGTCGTGCTTGACGCTCTCGATGGTGTGCCGCGGAGCCGGCGGACCGGCCTCGGACACCTGCTGCTTGCCCAGCAGCCCGAGGATCCCGGCCACCGCCAGCAGCACCACGCCCACGATCAGCGCGGACAGCCAGCCCGGCAGGACCAGGGCGAGGGCCAGGATCGCCGCGGCGACCAGGGCTCCGCCCCCGTACAACGCCATGGCTCCCGCTCCGCCGAACAGCCCGGCGCCGAGCCCGGCGTGCCTGCCCTTCTCCGTCAGTTCGAGCTTGGCCAGGCGCAACTCGTCCCGGACCAGGCGCGAGACGTCCTGCGAGAGCTGGCGGACCAGCTCCGCCGTGGACAGGGTCTCCCTGTGAGTGTCGGTCATGGCATGCCTCTCCTCCCTGCAGGAGAAGCGCCTACCCCCTCCTGCCATGGCAAACATCCCCGGCGGCGGCCGGTCGCGAGGCGCCGGGCGGCCTCGCGACCGGCGCTCGCGACGGCCCGCGCCGTCACCGCGGGGAGGAGCGCGCCTGCGCCGGTGACGGCCCGTACGCCGCCGGGAAGGGAGCGGCGGACCGCCCCTCCCCACCCGTCCGCGCGTCCCGTGGACCGGGCCCGCGCGGATTCATGATCGATGTGACCGGTGTGGATACCGGTTCGATCCTGGCCATACCCACCTGCCGTTCGACGGCAACCGGTTACCCGCAGTCATTCGGCGGCGCGTCCCGATGCGAACCCGGCACCGGACGTGTCCGGACGCGGCCGGTCCGGACACGGCGAGGGCGGCGCGGCCGGTCAGCCGGGCAGCGGGTCGAGCAGCCGGTGAGGGCGGCGCAGGGCCACGCTGACCGGGTCCTCACGGAAGGGGTCGGCGCCGGGGCCGGGCCGTATCTCGATCTCCTCCAGCGGGGGAGGCCCGCCGCACGAGGGGCAGTTCCCGTGGGGGTCGATGCGGACGCCGCAGGTGAGGTGGTGGAAGACCCGGCGGGGCCCCTCCTGCGACAGGTGCCTCTCGCCCCACTGGGAGAGCAGGTACACCGGGTCCCAGAGCTCGCGGCCCATCGCGGTGAGGACGTACTCCTCGCGAGGGGGCGCCTGGGAGTATCGGGCCCGCTCCAGCACCCCGGCGTCGACCAGCGTCTGGAGCCGCTGCGACAGGACGGCCCGCGGTATGTCGAGATGGGTGAGGAAGTCGCTGTAGCGGCGCACGCCGTACAGCGCGTCGCGGACGACCAGCAGCGTCCAGCGCTCCCCGACGAGTTCCAGGGCGCGGGCGAGCGAGCAGTCCTGTCTTTCGTAGTTCTTGCCGAGCGCCATGGCCCCATGTTAGTTCGCTCACCGAACCCGGGGGCCGCGCGTCCGATGTGGGTTCATTCACCGAACCGACCCGTGTTACGGTTTCCGCCAGTTCATTGAATGAACCTGGAGGATCCTCATGGCACTCGCCGCCCCCGGGCGCGCCCCGGACGCCGCTCCGGCCCCCGGCCCCACCCTCGCGCTCGCCTGCGCCGCGCCACTGCTGGCGCTGGTCAACTACACCGTGCCCATGACGACGCTGCCCCAGATGACCAGGGACCTCGGCTCGGGCCCCACCGGGCCGGCCTGGCTGCTGAACGGCATCTCGCTGGGCCTGGCTGCGGCGCTGCTGGTGGCGGGGGACGCGGCCGACACCTACGGGCGGCGGCGGGTCTACCTGATCGGATTGTGGACGCTGGCCGCCACCGCCGTCGCGGCGGCCCTGGCGACCGGTACCGGGATGTTCGCCGCCGCCCGGGTGGCGCAGGGAGCCGCCAGCGCGGCGGTGCTCACCGGCGGGCTGGGCGTCCTCGGGCACGCCTTCCCCTCCGGCCCCGGGCGCCTGCGGGCCGTCGGCCGCTACGGCGCCATGATCGGCCTGGGCATCGCCGTGGGGCCGCTGCTCTCCGGGGTCCTGGCCGACGCGGTGAGCTGGCGGGCGGTCCACTGGGTGGTCGCCGCGGCCTCGGTGGCGCTGGCGCTGCTGGGGGCCCGGTGGCTGCCGGAGTCGCGGTCCGCGACGCGCCGGCCGCCGGACGTGCCCGGCGCCCTCCTACTGGCCTCGGGCCTGGCCGCGCTGGTCACCGGCGTCACCGAGGGACGCGCCGGCTGGGACCGGCCGGTCGTCGCCGTCGCCTTCGCCGTGGCGGCGCTGCTGCTGGGCCTCTTCGTCGCGGTCGAGCGGCGCCGCCGGGTCCCCCTGCTCGACCTGGGGCTGTTCCGGCGCCCCCTGTTCGCCGTCTCCACCGGCGGGGCGCTCGTCGTCGGAACGGTCGTGGTCGGGCTGATGAGCTTCCTCCCCGCCGTCCTGCAGCTCTCGCGGGGCATGACCCCGCTGAGCAGCGCCGCGTTGCTCGCCGCCTGGTCGGGGACCTCGTTCCTGACGGCACTGCAGGCACGCCGCCTGCCGCTGAGCGGCGGTGGCGGCCTGGCGCTGGGACTGGGGCTGTCGGCCGCGGGCACGCTCGTGCTGCTGGACGCGGCCGCCCACGCCCCCTGGATCCGGGTGGCGGCCGGGATGGTCGTCGCCGGGGTCGGCAGCGGCCTGATCAACGCGGCGCTCACCCGGCTGGCGATCGAGAGCGTGCCCGCCCACCGGGCCGGGATGGGGTCGGGGGCGGGCAACACCGCCCGCTACGTCGGCTCGACGCTGGGCGTGGCGCTCATGGCCGCGGTGGTCGGCACCGCGGGCCCGCGGGCGGGGACCGACGCCGCCGTGCTGGTCTGCGCCCTGGTCGCGGCCGTCGCCGGCGCCGGGATCGCGGCCGTCGCCCGGCTCACCGGTCCCGGCGGAACACGACCACCAGCACCCGCAGCGCGAGGATCGCGCTGATCACCAGCAGGTTGTAGGCGATGAGCTGGTGGAGCCCGACGTCGGGGGTGACCCGCGGGCCGGGACCGGCGCCGAGCAGCAGCGCGGCCATCAGGCCCGTGGTGGCCGACAGCACGGTGACCAGCACCTGGTGGAGCAGTCCGGTGACGTGCCGCCGGTCGCGTTCGTCGGCGAACAGCCGCACGTTCAGGCCGAAACGGCCGTTCTCGGCCGCGCCGACGATCCGCTCCACCCGGCGGGGCAGGCGCCGCAGCATGGGCAGCAGGTCGAGCATCTCCGCGGTGAGGGCCTGCCGCACCCGCCCGGGGTCCGTCTGCTCGGCCAGATGCCGGGTGGAGAACGCGCGGGCCTCGGCGACGATGTCGAAGCCCGGCGCGATCTTGACGAGCGTGCCCTCGACCGTCGCCAGCGCCCGGAACACCGCGGCCACCTCCGGCGGGACGGACAGGCCGTGGGCGAAGACGATCCGGAACAGCTCGCCGAACATCCGCGCGTCCGGGACGGCTCCGCCGGCCAGGTGGCGGGCCATGAACCGGCCCAGCTCACGCTCCAGTTCCCGCTCGTCGATCTCGTCGGGCCGCGGCACGACCTCCAGGAGCGCGTCGCCCACCCCGAGCGGGTCTCCCCGGTCCAGCGCGCCGAGCAGCCGTTGCAGCGCGCCGCGCAGCGAGGCGTCGAGCCGCCCCACCGAGCCGAAGTCCAGCAGCGCCAGCCGCCCGTCGTCGAGCAGCATGAGGTTGCCCGGGTGCGGGTCGGCGTGGAAGACGCCGTGCAGCATCACCTGGCGCAGCAGGGTCTCGAAGAGGGTCCTGGCCAGCTCCTCGCCGCGCTCCGGCGCGGCCGAGCCGAGCGGCACCCCCTCCAGCCGCTCCATGACGAGCACCCGCCGCCCCGACAGCGCCGGGTACGGCGTCGGCACCCGTACCGGCTCCCCGGCGGAGGCGGCGGCCACCGCGGCCATGTTGGCCGTCTCGATGCGGAAGTCCAGCTCCTCCCGGAGCGCGACGGCGAACCCCCGGGCCAGGTCGCCGACGCCGAAGGCACGGCCCCATCGGGTGCGCCGCTCCAGCGTCCTGGCCAGGCGGTCGACGATGTCGAGGTCCTGCTCGACCACGGCGGTGATCCCGGGACGCCGGACCTTGACCACCACCTCCTCGCCGGTGCGCAGCCGGGCGCGGTAGACCTGCGCGATCGAGGCGGCGGCCAGCGGCTCGCGGTCGAAGCGGGCGAAGGTCTCCTCCACCGGCCCGCCCAGTTCGGCGGTCAGCACCGGCTCGATCTCCGCCCAGGGCGCCCGGGCCGCCCGGTCCTGCAGCAGCCGCAGCTCCTCGACGAACTCCTCCGGCAGCAGGTCGGCGCGGGTGGACAGGATCTGCCCGAGCTTGACGAAGGTGACCCCGGCGTCGTCCAGTGCCTCGCGCAGCGACCGGGCCAGGCCCGCCCGGCTGGAGGGCGCGCCGAGGTCGGGATCCCTGCCGCGCAGGTAGGGGCCGAGGCCGTGCCGTACCAGGATCCGGGTGATCCGCAGGTAGCGGCGCGAGCGGGAGACGCGGCGGCGCAGCCCCCGGACGATCTCCAGCGGTCCCGGCAGCGACCCCGGCGGCACCAGCGCCTCGGCGACCACCAGGAACACCATCCCGGCCAGCAGCGCGCAGACCAGGCCGAGCAGCAGGAACCACAGCGGCGTGACGCCTTGGTCGTGGATGTCCACCGCGCCGGAGAACGCCTTCATCAGCGGCCCGAGGGCCAGGGCCACCAGTCCCCCGGCCATGAGCGTGCGGACGATCCCGAAGCGCAGGTCGAGCAGCCGCCGGGTGACCACGGCGAACCCGCCCACCAGCAGCAGCGCGGTGCCCGCGAAGGCCGCCGCCGTCAGAACATCCATGCCCGCCCGCCGTTCCGCTCACCGAAGAACATCGGCCGACAGACTAGGTCATTCCCGGACGAGGGTATGAAGGTGGAGTTCGACGCCGCTCCCGGCGTCGCCCCAGAACGGTACGTCCAGCACCTCCATCAGGGGAAAGCCGGCCTTCTGCGCGACCCGGCAGGAGGCGGGGTTCTCCACGGAGTGCCGCAACTCCAGCCGGGACAGGTCCGTACGGGTGAACGCCCACCGCGCGACCGCGCCCAGCGCGTGGGCGGCCGCGCCCCGGCCCCGGGCCGCGGGCAGGATCCAGTAGCCCACCCCGGCGGCCCCTGCGCCGGCCGGCGCTCCGGCGTCACCGACGCGGAGCCTGACGTGGCCCAGCACCTCTCCGGTCGTCGCGTCGGTGATCGCGAACGAGGCCGACGAGCCATCGGCCCATCCGGCGGCCCGGTCGGCGATCCACCGGCCGGGATCGCCCGCTCGCGTGCGCGTCCACCGGCGGATCTCGGGGTCGCTCAACGCCTTCGCGACCGCCCCGGCGTCACCGGGACGCCACGGGCGCAGGCGGAGCGCGCCGATGGTGATCTCTGCGGGTTCCACGCCGCGAGCGTATCGGCCCGCGGACGGGCTCCACGAACCCGATGATCTACATTTTCCGATAAATCATTCTTTTACGGATTTATCATATTCCCTGGCAATTTTTCGTATATCGCCTTAGATGGGCGTGTCCGGGGAGTCGCCGGGATGGGTGTGCATGCACTCCCCCGTGCCCAGGCACATCCGGCACTCCTCCTCCGCCCGGACGAAGACGATCTCCCCCGACTGCCGGACGCTGGGCCTCTCCGGGCTCCAGGTCCCGCCGCCGCCGCACCAGCGGCACGGCAGCCCGCAGTGATGCGCGCCCTCGGCTATCCGCAACTCCCACTCCCCCCGCGAGGTGGCCGGCCTCCGCCGGACGTCGCCCGTACGGCCGGCGCGCCCCCGTCCGTCCCGGTCCGTCCCGGTCCGCGGGCCGGCCGCGCGACCGGGCCGTTCCGGGCCGCGCCGCCCGCGCCGCACCGTTCAGAAGCGATCTTGCCTGATCCGCCGGGCTCCCGCAGCCGGAAGCCGCTCCCCTCCCCCGCCGCCCGCTCCCGGCCGGACGGGCGACGGACCCGGCGGCCGGATCGGCGACGCGCCGGACGGCCCCGGGACACGGGGCGTGTCGGCTCGCGAGGAAAGTCTGTTACGCCAGATCATGAGACCCTTGCTCTGCTTACCGAACGCGATGGGAAGGGCGGCACGCTAGAGATGGCACAGATCGTCGGCGGCGGACGCCCGGTCAACGACGCCGAGCGACGGGTGATCGCGCATCTGCGGGACAACGCCCCCGACGACTGGCTGCTGCTGCACAACATCGAGGTGCCGCGCGACGGCGACGTCTTCGAGGTGGACCTGGTGGTCCTGACCGGCCACTCCCTGTGCGTGATCGACGTGAAGGGGACACGCGGGCGGATCGAGGTCGCCGGGTCGCGGTGGTTCCCGGCGCGGCGGGAGGCGTTCGGCTCCCCCGTGACCAAGCTGCGCGGCACCGGGCGGGCGCTGAAGGGCCTGCTGGTCCAGCGGCGGAGGGAGCTGGAGCGGGTGTACGTCGACAGCCTCGTCGTGCTGACCGGGCCCGACACCGAGCTCGTCGACCCGGCCGGCCGCGACCTCGGGCACGTGACCGGCCTCGACGGGCTGATCCCCACGCTGCGCGACGTCTCCCGGATCAGGCGGGGCTGCACCCCGGACACCGGGCCGTACCGGACCGCGATCCTGGAGGCGCTGAACGGCGCCGTACGGAGGTCCACCGCGCCGCCCCGGTTCGGCAACTGGGAGGTGGAGGAGGAGCTCGGCGGGGACGCCCGGGTCACCGAGTACCGCGCGTTCAACGCCACGGTCCCGGGCAGCGAGACGGTGCTGCTGCGGGTGTACCGGGCCGATCCGCTGGCCGAGGAGGAGCCGCGCGCGGCCGAGCGGCGGCTGATCACCAACGCCTACCAGGCCCTCACCAGGATCCCGCCGCACCCGTGCGTCGTCCGAGCGCGCGACTTCTTCGCCGTCGACGACGAGAGCCGGTTCGTGCTGGTCCTCGACGACGTGCACGGCCAGGCGCTGCAGCTGCGGCTGACCGCGTCCCGGCGGGCCCTGCCCGTCGCGGCCCGGCTCGACGTGCTGGAGGACATGCTGGCGGGCCTGGCCCACGTCCACGCCAACAACGTCATCCACCGGGCGCTCAGCCCGGCGTGGGTCCTGGTGACCGAGGACGGCCGGGCGATGCTGACCGGGTTCGACTACGCCAAGCCCGGCCCCCGGCCCTACACGGTCGCCAGCGAGCTGCCCAACGTCCTCGACACCCCCTACGTCGCCCCCGAGTACCAGCCCGAGCTGATGACGGCCGCCTCCGACGTGTACGCGGCGGGGGTCATCGGCTTCCACCTGCTCGCCGGGCGGCTCCCGTCGGGGAACCCGGACGCCGAGACCCCGCTGGACGACGTCCCGACGCAGGTGACGGACCTGCTGCGGCGGATGCGCGACCACTCCCCGGACAAGCGGCCGAGCGCCGCCGAGGCCCTCGACGACCTGCGGCGGGCCCGGGAGGGGCTGCCTCCCGGGGAGCGGGCGGCGGAGCGCGACCCCGTGCTGCTCGACCGGATCCGCGGCAGGTTCCGCCGCCTGTCCGGCCGCCGCCCGTGATGACGGCCTTTCACGGCCGTGACGACGGCCGTGACGACGGCCGTGAAAGGCCGTGACGACGGCCGGGCGGCGCGGGGCCGGGGCGCTCAGGAGTCGACGAACTCTTCGGGGACCATCACCCGCAGGCCGTTCGGGATGGTCCGGATGGTGATCGGCGTCATCAGGCGGACCTCTCCGTCGACGTCGGCGGCCATCGGCGGGTCGGTCTCCAGGAGCATCTCCCGGCCGACGACGAAGGGGCCGCCCGCGAGGCTGCGCCAGCGGCCGGTGGCGGCGCGGATCAGGGTCTCCACGACCAGCCGGAGGCGCTTGCCCGAGCCGAGCTGGTAGGCGACGAGCTGGCCGTTGTCGATGCTGATGTCCCTGGCGACCTGCCAGCCGCCGTGGAAGCGGCCGTTGGCGATGTTGAGCTGGTGGGTGAGCAGCTCGTGGCGCCGGCCGTCCACCGTGATGGCGGCGCGGAAGGGCCGGTGCCCGGGGAGGATCGTCAGGGCGGTCAGGGGGTAGGCCGGCCGTCCCAGGACGCGCTTGAGCCAGGGCCGCACCTTGCCGGCCACCTCGACGGAGACGCCGAAGCTGGCGAGGTTGGCGAACTCCCGGTCACCGGCGACGCCCAGGTCGATGTCGGCGACCTTGCCGGTGCGGAACACCCGGACCGCTCCGGGCAGGTCCAGCGGAAGGCCGAGGCTGCGGGCGAAGTTGTTGGTGGTGCCCAGCGGCAGCAGGCCGAGGGCGACGTCGCGGTGGGCGACGTGCTTGACCGCGGCGCTGAGCGTGCCGTCGCCGCCGCCGACGGCCAGCAGGTCGGGGTGCTCGTCCAGCGCCGCGTCCAGCGTGGCCCGCAGGCGGCGGGGATCGTCGACGGTGAGGATGCGGACCGGTTTGAAACCCTCCGCCTGCAGCGCGCGGACGACCTCGGGGAAGAGCCGGCGGCCGCGGCGCGAACGCGTGTTGACGACCAGGCAGACCCTGCCCTTCGTCCGGATGGCCTCGGTGTGCTCGGCCTTGCTTCGGAGCTCTGCCACGTGTCCCTCTCCGCCTCGGCGTTCCTGCCGCTCAAATGGTATGGCCCCGCCGTCGGTGACGGCGGGGCCATACACGGTTCCCGGCCGGGGGAACCGGGCCGCCCGGGAGAACCGGGCGGTCCGGGACCGGGTGGTCAGGCGGTCAGGCGGTCAGGCGGACCTTCCGGGTCACTTGGACGGCGGGGTCACCTGGACGATCGCCCCGAGGTTGCCGGGCAGCGGGGAGATCAGCTTGAGCTTCACGCCCAGCGCCTTGCCCTCGTCGCCGGGGTTGCCGGAGCCGAGGACGTGGCCGTCGCCCAGGTCGGTGCCGTACAGGTCGGTGGCCGGGGTGCCGTCGGGGTTGACGACCCGGGTGCTGTAGGGCTGGTCGCCCTTGGACGGGACGACCACCGAGGCGTCGAAGTCGCGGTAGTACAGGTTGCCGTCGCGGGACTCGAAGCCCGGGTACCAGGTCTTGGCGTCGGTGAACTCGCGCACCCCGTTCTGGGCCGGCAGCTTGCTGCAGTAGGCGCTGAACGGCTCGCCCGGGCCCTCGATGCACTCGGTGAAGGGGTAGGTCTTGCCGAAGGAGAAGGCCGCGTTCGAGGTCTGCATACGGCCGGGCAGGTTCTTCAGCACGGTCGGGTCCTTCTCGGCCCCCGCGCCGTTGCGGCGGAGCGGGTCGAAGTGGGAGTCGACCAGGAGGAGGCTGCCCTTGGAGCCGATGCTCGGCGCCAGATCCAGGTTGCCGACGATGGAGTTGTTGGTGTAGGTGGAGTCGCGGTACCACACCAGCAGGCCGGGCGCGTTGTACTTGACCTTCTCCACCTTCCACGCGCCGTCACGGGAGTAGTTGGTGGTGTAGGTGTACTGCAGGCCCTTGTCGAAGCCGTCGAAGTTGCGCCACTCCGCGAGGTAGAAGCGGGAGATCTCGCGGTAGCCGTCGTTGACGATCCAGCCCTGGCCGTGGGTGTTGGTGAAGGTGCCGCCGCTGGTGGTCCAGCCGTTGTTGCCGCCCTCGACGTCGTCGCTCCAGACGGTCTGGCCGCCGTTGGTGAGCGCGAAGTCGTCCACGTGCCAGCTGCGCGGGGTGAAGGCCGCGTCGGTGTCGTAGACCAGGCGCAGCTTGATGTCCTTGCCCGCGTACGGGGTCAGGTCGACGTAGTCGTGCCGCCAGCCGTCGGTGTCGCCGGTGAGGCCGTACTTGCGGTTGTTGAACTTGGCGAGGTTCTTGTTGGGGTCGGGGTAGTCGTCACCGGTCGAGACCAGGGCGCCGCCCTCGGTGTAGACCTTCAGCTGGCTCCAGGTGGAGCCGCCGTCGGTGGACGCCTCGACGAAGCCGAAGTCCCAGTCCTGCTCGATCTCGTAGTTGTTCCAGAGCCAGAACTTCACGTCGGAGCCGGCCGGGACCTGGACGTCGCGGGCGAGCTTGACGTCGCCCCACTCCTGGTCGAGGTTGGACCACCACATCTTCGTGCCGCTGTGCGGCGCGATCATCTTCAGCGGCGCGCTGGGCACGTTCACCCGGACGCCGTCCTGGGTGAGCTTGGGCGTGCGCGACGCCTGGCCGATCGTCACGAGGCGGGAGGAGTCACCGGCGTTGAAAACCTTGGGGTTGGCCCAGCCGAGGACCCACTTGTCCCAGATGCCCATGTGGGTGGGCATGGACTGGAAGATCGGGCCGCTGTGCGAGCCGCTGGACATCAGGTCCCAGAAGTCGACCGCGGAGGACCCCTGGCCGGTGGTGTCGTACAGGTCCGGCAGGCCCAGGTCGTGGCCGTACTCGTGGGCGAAGACGCCGACGCCGGAGTCCTCCGGCTGGACGATGTAGTTGGAGATCTTCACGTCCTTGCCGGGCACCTTGTAGCCGCCGGCCACCGCGCTGGAGTGCGCCCAGATCGCGTAGGGGCCCTCGGCGCCGCCGTCGGAGGACTTGTCCTTGCCGGCGTGGACCAGCACCAGGTGGTCCACCACGCCGTCGGGCTCGGCGAAGTTGCCGTCGCCGTCGGCGTCGGCGACGTCCTCGACGTCGTAGTCGGCCCAGGGGAAGTTCGGGTCGGCGGCGGCGAGGGAGTCGACCGCGTCGATGGCGAGCTGGCCCGGGCCGAGCGGGTTGCTCGGGTGGCCGGTCATGTCCTGGGGCTCTTGGCCGCAGGCGCGGGCGCCGTAGTAGGCCTCGGAGTGCGGGACCTTGATCCACGGGCTCGCCTGACCGCTGACGGTGTAGGCGCCCTTGGACATCTCCTCGTACATGTTCTTCATGGTGGAGCCGGAGATGTCGATGCCCTTGCGGCCGTCCCGGGGGTCGGTCAGGTCGGGGCGGACCCGCTCGGTGATGCCCTTGGAGCTGTAAAGCATCTTGTTGAAGTGCTCGGGGCTGAAGTCCGACACCCAGAAGCTGTTGTTGTCCTTGTGCGGCAGCTTCGCCGGGTCGGGGATCTTGTTGTGCAGCGGACCGTTGATCAGCGTGCCCGGAGGCTCGGTCACGCACTCGTCCTCGGTCACGCTCTTGGGACGGCTGAAGCCCGAGAAGTCGTCGTTGGCCTTGTCGTTGAACTCCACCAGGAGGGTGAGGAGCTTGGCCTGCTTGACGACCTTCGACTTCTTGAACAGGAACTCGGCCGGGTTGAGCCCGGTCCTGATCGCCTGGGCCTCGCGGGCGGCCAGCACCCGGGCCGCGGCGGGGTTGCCCTCGGAATACTTGCGGTTGACCTTCTTCGCCGCGATGGCCTGACGCGCCTTGGCGCGCGAGCCGGGGACGGCCGGGTCGGCCACCTCCGGCTCTTCCCTGGGCGGCGCGTAGTTGATGTAGTAATCGGCCGCGGACGGCTGGTACCGGGCGACCGAAGTGTCGGCCTGCGCCGACTGGCCGCCGACGGCCAGTCCCGCGGCGGCCAGGCCGACCACAGGCACCAGCGCGAGAACGCGCCTGCGGATGCCTCTGCCTCTACTGGACAACGCATACCCTCCCTGCCCGGGTTCGCCGGGCGCGGACATCCCTGCGTGCCGTGTGCACGCGCCGACGGGGACGTTAGACGAGAAGGTAAAGCAAGAGTAAAGACGTCGGCTTTATGTTGCGAAACTGTAATTGAGAGCCTTTTGTCGCGTAAATACGTTATGTCGCTCCTTGATCCTTTACTGAAGGTCAATCGGCAGGTCGGGCGCGGTAGGCCACCGACGTGCGGGCCGGACGGGGGGAGGCGGACCGTACGGGGACCGCCGTACGGGACCGTGCGCATGGCGGGAGGATCACGCGGCGGACGGGGGCACGCGACGGACGGGCGTCACGGGGGCGCGGGCCGTACGACGGGCGTCACGGACGGGCCGGCCGTACGGCGGGCGTCACGGGGTGCCGGGACACGGCGACGCCCCGGCACCGGGGTGCCGGGGCGTCAGGGCGTCAGGGCGTCGGGGCGTCGGGGCGACGCCGGCGCGACGTCAGGACGGGAGGGACCGGGCGGTCAGATCTCCTCCCGCGGGGCGGTCGGGTCGAGCTGGCGCGGCTGGGTCTTCACCCTGGGGTGGTGCAGGTCGAAGGCCGGACGCTCGGAGCGGATGCGCGGCAGCGAGGTGAAGTTGTGCCGCGGCGGCGGGCAGGAGGTCGCCCACTCCAGGGAGTTCCCGAACCCCCAGGGGTCGTCCACCGTGACCCGCTCCCCGTGGCGGAAGGACCACCAGACGTTGTAGAAGAACGGCAGCGTGGAGGCTCCGAGGACGAACGCGCCGATCGAGGAGATCATGTTCAGGCCGGTGAAGCCGTCGATCGCGCTGTAGTCGGCGTAGCGGCGCGGGAAGCCCTCGACGCCGAGCCAGTGCTGGACCAGGAAGGTGGTGTGGAACCCGATGAACAGCAGCCAGAAATGGATCTTGCCGATCGTCTCGTTCATCATCCGCCCGGTCAGCTTCGGCCACCAGAAGTAGAACCCCGCGAACATCGCGAAGACCACGGTGCCGAAGACGACGTAGTGGAAGTGGGCCACCACGAAGTAGGAGTCGGTCACGTGGAAGTCCAGCGGCGGCGAGGCGAGGATGACGCCGGTCAGGCCGCCGAGCAGGAAGGTGACCAGGAAGCCGACCGCGAACAGCATGGGGGTGGCGAAGGTCAGGTGGCCGCGCCACATGGTGCCGGTCCAGTTGAAGAACTTCACCCCGGTCGGGATCGCGATGAGGAAGGACATGAACGAGAAGAACGGCAGCAGCACCTGACCGGTCGGGAACATGTGGTGCGCCCACACGGTCATCGACAGTCCCGAGATGGCCATCGTCGCGCCGACCAGGCCGATGTAGCCGAAGACGGGCTTGCGGCTGAAGACCGGGATGACCTCGGTGATGATGCCGAAGAACGGCAGCGCGATGATGTACACCTCGGGATGGCCGAAGAACCAGAACAGGTGCTGCCACAGGATCGGCCCGCCGGTCTCGGGGGCGTAGATCTGGGCGTCGAGCTTCCGGTCGATGAACAGGGCCATCATCGCGGCGGCCAGCACCGGGAAGGCCATCAGCACCAGCATCGAGGTGAGCAGCACGTTCCAGGTGAAGATGGGCATCCGGAACATGGTCATGCCGGGGGCGCGCATGCAGATGATCGTGGTGATGAAGTTGACCGCGCCCAGGATCGTGCCCAGACCCGCGATGACCAGGCCGATGATCCACAGGTCGCCGCCGGCTCCGGGCGAGCTGACCATGCTCGACAGCGGGGTGTAGGCGAACCAGCCGAAGCTCGCCGCGCCGCCGGTGGTGAAGAAACCCGAGATGACGATGATCCCGCCGAACAGGAACAGCCAGTAGCTCACCATGTTCAGCCGGGGGAAGGCCACGTCGGGCGCGCCGATCTGCAGCGGCATGATCGCGTTGGCGAATCCGGCGAACAGCGGCGTGGCGAACAGCAGCAGCATCACCGCGCCGTGCATGGTGAACATCTGGTTGTACTGTTCCTGGCTGACGAACTGGAGGCCCGGCTGGAGCAGCTCCGCGCGGATGACCATCGCCATGAGCCCGGCGATCACGAAGAACGCGAACGACGTGATCAGATAGAGGTTCCCGATGATCTTGTGATCGGTCGTGGTCAGCCACGACACGATCAGGGAACCCTTGGCGGTGGGCGCGAGCGCGGGCCGCTGCTGCACAGTTGTCACAGCCGGCTCCTTCCGGTTGGCGACGGCCGGATACGGCGGAACTCCCCGTTCGTTCACCAGCCCTCTGCCCGGTGCGGATAACCCGAACACGCGGCACGAGTAGCTACATAGTCAACTAATCGTCTCATTAAGGTAATTAAGCTCAAAATCTACACTTACAGGGAGAATTCGCCCTTATTTCCCGAATTCTCGCATCGGGCCGGACCCCGTCCGCACCCGGGTCCCCCCGGCGGAGCCCCGGGGCCGACTCCCGGTCAGGGCGGCTCGACCCGAGGGCTTAAAGTCCCCTTGTGACTGCTATCGCCGAACTCACCGCCGCGCTCGCACCCGGAAAGATCCTGACCGACCCCGACGTGACCGACTCCTACGCCCGGGACCGGACCTTCCTGGAGCCGGGCAAGCCCCTGGCCGTCGTGCTGGCCGAGAGCCGCGACGACGTGGTGGCCGTCATGCGATGGGCGACCCGTCACCGGGTGCCGGTGGTGCCCCGGGGCGCCGGGACCGGCCTGGCGGGCGGAGCCACCTCGGTGGACGGCGGCGTGGTGCTGGCGCTGCACAAGATGACCGCGATCCGGGAGCTGTCCCCGGCCGACGAGATCGCCGTGGTGGAGCCCGGCGTCATCACCGCCGACCTGGACAGGGCGGCCCGCGAGCACGGGCTGATGTACGCCCCCGACCCCTCCTCCTACGAGATCTCCACGATCGGCGGCAACCTCGCCACCAACGCGGGCGGGCTGCGGTGCGTGAAGTACGGCGTGACCCGCGACTCGGCGCTGGGCCTGGAGGTCGTCCTGGCCGACGGGCGGGTCGTCGACACCGGCAGGCGCACGGTCAAGGGCGTGACGGGCTACGACCTGACCGGCCTGTTCGTCGGCTCGGAGGGGACGCTCGGGATCATCACGGCGGCCACCGTACGGCTGCGCCGCGCCCCCGCCTCCTACCCGGCGACGATCGCCGCCGAGTTCACCTCCCTGCGGGACGCCGCCGCCGCGGTCTCGGCGATCATCGCGGCCGGGTGCCAGCCGTCGCTGCTGGAGATGCTCGACCGGACCACGCTCGAGGCCGTCGACGCCTGGCGCAACATCGGGCTGGAGCCGGCCACCAAGGCGATGCTGATCGGGCAGGCGGACTCCGCCGACGCCGACGCCGTCGCCGCGCGCATGTCGGAGCTGTGCGAGGCCGACGGGGCGTCCTTCGTGGCGGTCTCCTCCACCCCCCAGGAGGCCCAGGAGCTGATCGGGGTCCGCCGGATGGCCTACCAGGCCAAGGAACGGCTGGGCAAGTGCCTGGTGGAGGACGTGTGCGTGCCGCGCTCGGCACTGCCGTTCATGATCGAGAAGATCGAGGCCATCGCGGCGCGGCACGACGCGCTGATCGCCACGGTCGCCCACGCCGGCGACGGCAACCTGCACCCGGTCTTCATCTTCGACCACGCCCTGACCGAGCCGCCGCCGAACGTGTGGGCCGCGGCCGACGAGGTCTTCCGGGAGGCGCTGGCCATGGGCGGCACGCTCACCGGCGAGCACGGCGTCGGGCTGCTGAAGCGGCGCTGGCTGGCGCTGGAGACCGGGCCGGTCACCGAGGAGCTGCACCACGGGATCAAGGATCTCTTCGACCCGCTCGGCATCCTCAACCCCGGCAAGGCCATCTGAGCCGCTCGCCCGCCGGGGCCGCCCGGCGACCCGGGTGGCCCCGGCGGGCCCGGGTACGGCGGAGCGCCCGTTCACCGAGGCCGGGAAGGTCCCGGCGGCCCGCCCGGACCGGCGGTGACCGGTGAGGTGTGGCGGAAAACATCCGTCCCCGCGCTCACGCTGGTAGCGTGCTGCCCCAGATAAACCTATTTTTTGGCTTTTGTCGGGGGTCGTTGTGGTAGAGCCGCTCGCAGCGGGGGATCCCCCGCGGTTGGGCCAGTACGAGCTGACCGGCCGCCTGGGGGAGGGCGGTCAGGGGGTCGTCTTCCTCGGGCGCGGACCGGCGGGTGAGCAGGTCGCCGTCAAGCTCCTGCATCACGGCCTGGCCTCCGACCCCGAGGCGCGGTCACGGTTCCTGCGGGAGGTCTCGGTCGCCCAGCGGGTCGCCCGGTTCTGCACCGCCTCGGTGCTCCACGCCGACCTCGCGGGCAGTCAGCCGTACGTCGTCAGCGAGTACGTGCCGGGGCCGTCGCTGCGGCAGCTGGTCCTCACCGAGGGGCCGCGCCGGGGGGCCGCGCTCGACCGCCTCGCGATGAGCACGGCCACCGCGCTGTCGGCGATCCACCGCGCGGGGATCCTGCACCGGGACTTCAAGCCCGCCAACGTGCTGATGGGGCCGGAGGGCCCCGTCGTGATCGACTTCGGCATCGCCAGGGCGCTGGACTCCCCCGGCCTGACCTCCACCGGGACGGCCGTGGGCACGCCGTCCTACCTCGCCCCCGAGCAGCTCGGCGACGGCGAGGTGACGGCCGCGGCCGACGTGTTCGCCTGGGGCGTCACGATGGTCTTCGCCGCGACCGGCAAGCCCGCGTTCGGCGCGGACTCCATCCCGGTGGTGATGAACCGGATCCTCACCGCCGAGCCCGACCTCGGCGCGCTGGAGGGGCAGCTGCACTCCCTGGTGACCGCGTGCCTGTCCAAGGACCCGGCGGCGCGGCCCACCGCCGAGGAGCTGGTGAGCCACCTGATGGGTTCGACGATCCCCTCCCCCGCCCGCGGGCGGGGCCGTCCCGCCGCCCAGGACCAGGCCGCCCAGGACCAGGCCGCTCGGGACCAGGCCGCTCGGGACCGGGCCGCTCGGGACCGGGCCGCGCAGACCCCGTCCGCGGTGCCGCCTCCGCCCGCCCCCGCCCGGCCGGGCCCGCCGGGTTCCACCCCGGCCGCCGCCGGCCCCCCACACCCCGGCGCCCCACACCCCGGCGCCGTCTCCGGCCTCCCGCACCCCGGCGGCGCCCCCGGTCCGGCCGGCTCGGGGGCCTCCCGCCCCGGTGCCGCTCCCGGTCCGGCCGTCCCCGGTGATCCGTCCCGGCCGGGCAGGCCCGCGCCGAAGCCGCGCCGGCCGAGCGGCCTCCTGCTCGCGAGCGTGGCGGGCGTGGCCGCGCTGGCGGTCGCCACGGGCACCGTGGTGATCCTCAACGGCGACGAGCGGACCTCCGCCGCCGAGGCCGCCGAGGCGTCCAGGAGCGCGGAGGCGAACCCCACCCGGCAGGCCGGAGAGCCCGAGCAGCCGGAGTCCGAGCTCATGCCCGACGAACCGCCCGCGGCGTGGGAGTCGCCCGCGCCGAAGCCGAGCCCCTCGCCCACCGTCCGGGCCGGCCGGGAGCGGACCGTCGCGCCCCAGCCGCCCAGGACGCCCAAGCCGACGGCCACCGAAGCGGGCGGCGGCTCCGGTGACCGTGGGCAGCCGCGGCAGACCGCGGACCAGGACACGGTGGAGCCGGGCGACCCGTCGTCCGACTCCACCGGCTCCACCGGGAAGCCGGCCACCGCGCCGCCGCGGGCCACCACCAAGCCGACGACCGCGCCGAAGCCGAAACCGAGCGCCACGACGTCCAAGCCCAAGCCCGCGCCGAAGCCCAACCCCTACACCGCGACCGGCGTCTGCGGCTCCGGCTACAAGGTGATCGACTCCCACGCCCTGTCGTCCTCGGCCACCGTCTACCTGCTCTACAACTCGGGGGCGGGCCGCAACTGCGTGGTGACCATGTCGAAGTACGTGGTCCCGGGGAAGATCTCCATGAACGCGATCCTCCAGGTGAAGGGCGGCTCCTCCGGCGGCAACCCGGGCTCCTACACCGCCTACGCCGGGCCGGTGCGGCTCCCCGGCGCCAAGAAGTGCGTCATCTGGGGCGGCTCGTACGGCTCGGCGTCATGGAAGAGCGGCTGGAGCCACTGCGGCTGACCCGGAAGACGCCGGACCGGCCCCGGACGGGACCGGTCCGACGGAGGCACCGCGCCCGTCAGGTCCCGAGCGGCCTCCGGGCGGCGTTCACCCGTCCGCCGCGCTCCCGCTCCGCGGTCCTCCCGCGGTCCCAGAACGCGTACGACAGCGTCGCCCCGCCCGTGAGGCCGTACCCGAGGACGAGGCCCAGGATCATGTCGTCCAGCAGGACCGAGAGGACGATCGACAGCACGGTGCCCGACACGGCGAAGAGGAGGACGGTCCGTATCGCCCTCGACGGCTTCATGTGCCCGAACGCACCGAACAGAAGATGCCTTTGCTTCCTCGATAGGTTCATGATCTCCAGGTGCCACGGACCGGCCGGAGCAAACGTTCCCGCCGCCGTTCCGGCGCGTATTCTCCGCTTCCGCCGCAACACGTGTCATCGCCCCTGTCGGAGCGCCGGAGCGTCGGCTACCTTGCTGGAGTGATCGTCAACTCTGGGACGGTGGCCGGGCGGAGGCGCCCGGCGCGCGGCAGGCGGGGCAGGCGGACGGACACCGGGCGGGACGCCCGGTGAGCGGGCCGGACATCTCCGGGGACGACTACCGGGCGCGGCGCGCGGCGATGCTCGCCAAGCTGGCCGAACTCGACGCCGAGCACGCCAGGGCGGTCGCCGGGGGCGGCCCGAAGTACGTCGAGCGACACCGCGCGCGGGGCGGACTGCTCGCCCGGGAGCGGATCGAGCTGCTCGTCGACCCCGACTCGGCCTTCCTGGAGCTCTCGCCACTGGCGGGCTGGGGCACCGAGTTCCCCGTCGGGGCGAGCGTGGTCACCGGGATCGGCGTGGTCGAGGGCGTCGAGTGCGTGATCGTCGCCAACGACCCCACCGTGCGCGGCGGCTCCACCAACCCCTGGACGCTGCGCAAGACGCTCCGCGCCGCCGACATCGCCCTGGCCAACCGGCTGCCGCTGATCAACCTGGTGGAGTCCGGCGGGGCCGACCTGCCGACCCAGAAAGAGATCTTCATCCCCGGCGGGCGGGTCTTCCGGAACCTGACCCGGCTGTCGGCCGCCGGGATCCCGACCATCGCCCTGGTGTTCGGCAGCTCGACCGCCGGCGGCGCCTACGTCCCCGGGCTGAGCGACCACGTGGTGATGGTCAGCGGGCGGGCGAAGGTCTTCCTGGGCGGGCCGCCGCTGGTGAAGATGGCCACCGGGGAGGAGGCAGAGGAGGAGGCGCTGGGCGGCGCCGAGATGCACGCCCGGGTCAGCGGGCTCGCCGACCACCTCGCCGCCGACGAGCACGACGCGCTGCGCATCGGGCGGCGGATCGTGCGCAACCTCAACCACCGCCGGGCGGGCCCGGCCCCCGGGCCCGTGCGCGAGCCCCGGCACGACGCCGACGAGCTGCTCGGCATCGTGCCGGAGGACCTGCGGGTCCCCTTCGACCCGCGCGAGGTGATCGTGCGGATCGTGGACGGCGGCGGGTTCGACGAGTTCAAGCCCCTGTACGGCACGAGCCTGGTGACCGGCTGGTCGCGGCTGCACGGCCACCCGATCGGGATCCTGGCCAACGCCCGGGGCGTGCTGTTCAGCGAGGAGTCCCAGAAGGCCGCCCAGTTCATCCAGCTCGCGAACCAGGCCCGCACGCCGCTGGTCTTCCTGCAGAACACCACGGGCTACATGGTCGGCACGGACTACGAGCGCGGCGGCATCGTCAAGCACGGCTCCATGATGATCAACGCGGTGGCCAACTCGACGGTCCCGCACCTCACGGTCGTCATGGGCGCCTCCTACGGCGCCGGCAACTACGGCATGTGCGGCCGGGCCTACGACCCCCGGTTCCTGTTCACCTGGCCGAGCGCGAAGTCGGCCGTCATGGGGCCGGCGCAGCTCGCCGGGGTGCTGTCCATCGTGGGCCGCGCCGCGGCGCGGGCCAGGGGACAGGACTACGACGAGGAGGGCGACGCGGCCATGCGCGAGATGGTCGAGCGGCAGATCGAGGCCGAGTCGCTGCCCTTCTTCCTGTCCGGCCGCCTGTACGACGACGGGGTCATCGACCCCCGCGACACCCGCACCGTCCTCGGCCTGTGCCTGTCGGCCGTCGGCAACGCCCCCGTCCCGGAGCCCGCGGGCTTCGGCGTCTTCCGGATGTGAGCCCGTGATCCTGACCCTTCCGGCGGCCCCCGCGGCGCCCCTTCCGGCCTCCCCTCCGCACAAGGGAGAACCGGCTCCCACCGGGAACCCGGTCGCCCTCCCGGTGGTCCGCGCGGCCGCCGGGCCGTCCGCCGCGCGCCCGTCACGGCGCCCGCGTCCGGGAGGCCGCCGATGATCGGACGCCTCCTCGTCGCCAACCGCGGTGAGATCGCCCGCCGGGTCCTCCGTACCTGCCGGGACCTCGGCATCGAGACCGTGGCGGTGTTCTCCGACGCCGACGCGGGCGCCCCCCACGCCGCCGAGGCCGACCACGCCGTACGGCTGCCCGGCGACGAGCCCGCCGCCACCTACCTGTCCGCGGCGCGGATCGTCGAGGCGGCCCTGCGGGCCGGGGCCGACGCGGTCCACCCCGGCTACGGCTTCCTGTCGGAGAACGCCGCGTTCGCGCGGGCCGTGCTGGACGCCGGCCTGACGTGGGTCGGCCCGCCCCCGGAGGCCGTGGCCGCCATGGGCTCCAAGATCCAGGCCAAGGCGCTGATGGCCGCGGCCGGGGTCCCGGTGCTCCCCGGCTTCACCGCCGGGCCGGACGGCTCCGCCGGCGACCTCGAACGCGACGTGCGGGCCCTGATCGAGCGCGAGCCGGCCTCCGCGGGCCGGGGGGCGCTGCTGGTGAAGGCGTCGGCGGGCGGCGGCGGGCGCGGGATGCGGGTCGTGGAGCCGGGCGGCGACCTCGCCGCCGCGGTCGAGTCGGCCCGGCGGGAGGCCGAGGCGGCGTTCGGGGACGGGACGGTCTTCGTCGAGCCCCTCCTGGAGCGGGCCCGGCACGTCGAGGTCCAGATCATGGCCGACCGCCACGGGACGGTGTGGGCGCTGGGCGAGCGGGAGTGCTCGATCCAGCGGCGGCACCAGAAGGTGATCGAGGAGGCCCCGTCCCCGGCGATCTCCCCCGCCTCCAGGGTCCGGCTGTGCCACGCGGCGGTCACCGCCGCCAGGGCCGTCGGGTACGTCGGGGCGGGCACGGTGGAGTTCCTCGTCTCCGGCGACACCGTCGCGTTCCTGGAGATGAACACCCGCCTGCAGGTCGAGCACCCCGTCACCGAGTGCGTGCACGGCGTCGACCTGGTCGAGCTGCAGATCCGGGTGGCCGAGGGCGCGCGGCTGCCCGAGGCGCCCCCGCGGGCGTCGGGCCACGCCGTCGAGGCGCGGCTGTACGCCGAGGACCCCGGGCGCGACTGGCTGCCGCAGGCCGGTGTCCTGCACCTCCTGGACGTCCCCGGGGTGGACGTCCGCTTCGCCCCGCCGCCGCCCGGCGCGTCCCGCTGCCTGCGGCTGGACTCCGGCGTCGAGGACGGCTGCGAGATCGGCGTCCACTACGACCCGATGCTCGCCAAGGTCGTCTCCTACGCCCCCGACCGGGCCGAGGCCGTACGCCGGCTCGCCGCGGCCCTGGCGTCCGCGCGGATCCACGGCCTCGTCACCAACCGCGACCTGCTGGTGCGGGTCCTGCGGCACGAGGCGTTCCGCTCCGGGGACACCCACACCGGATTCCTCGCCGAGCACGACCTGACCGCCGCACTCACCGAACCCGGCACGTCCACCGGGTCCGCCGGGCCCGCCGGGACCTCCGCCGTCCCGTCGGCCGCCGTGCCGGCCACTCCGCCCGGCACGGGCCAGGGCCCGCCCGTCCTGCCCCTGTCGGCCCTGGCCGCGGCCCTGGCGCAGGCCGCGGCCAACCGCGCCGCCGCCCCCGTCCAGGCGGGGCTGCCCGCCGGGTGGCGCAACGTGGTCTCCCAGCCCCGCCGTACGGACTTCGCCGAGGCGCGGGTCTCCTACCTGATCACCCGGGACGGGCTGCGGGCCGAGGGCCTGCCGGACACGATCCTGGTCTCCGCCGCCCCCGACCTGGTGGTCCTGGAGACCTCCGGCGTACGGCACCGCTTCGCCGTCGCCCGCTACGACGGCGTGACGCACGTGGACTCCCCCCTCGGCCCGGTACGGCTCACCCCGCTGCCCCGCCTGCCCGAGCCGGCCGGGCGCACGGCCCCGGGCTCCCTGCTCGCGCCCATGCCCGGTACGGTGCTTCGCGTCGAGGTCAAGCCCGCCGATCTCGTCACCGCCGGGCAGACGGTCCTGGTGCTGGAGGCGATGAAGATGGAGCACCGCGTCGCCGCCCCGGCCTCCGGCGCGGTCTCCGCGGTGAACGTCGCCCCGGGCGACCGGGTAGAGGCGGGCGCCGTGCTGGCAGTGATCGAGGAGAGTGGCGGATGAACGTCGTTGACGAGCGGCCGGTGGAGCCCCTGGTGCGCGGGGAGGCGGCCGGCGGGATCGCGACGATCACGCTCGACTCGCCGCGCAACCGCAACGCGCTGTCGGTGCGGCTGCTGGGCGAGCTGCGCGACCACCTCGACCGGGCGCTCGCCGACGACGGCGTGCGGGTGATCGTGCTGACCGGGACCGGTCCGGTGTTCTGCGCGGGCGCCGACCTCAAGGAGCAGCGGCTCGGCCCGGGGGCGGCCAGGAACGCCCCGGTCACCGCGTCCTTCCCGGAGATCATGCGCCTGGTCTGGGAGAGCCCCAAGCCGGTGATCTGCCGCCTGAACGGCACCGCCCGCGCCGGCGGGCTGGGCCTGGTGGCCGCCTGCGACTTCGCGATCGCGCCGGACACGGCGTCGTTCGCGTTCACCGAGGTGCGGCTCGGCGTGGTCCCGGCGATGATCTCGGTGACCGTGCTGCGGCGGCTGGACCCGCGGGCCGCGGCCGAGTACCTCATGACCGGGGAGACCTTCGATGCCGCCCGCGCCCAGGAGATCGGCCTGCTCACCCGCGCCGTGCCCGAGGCCGAGCTGGACGGCACGGTCGCCCACTACGCAGGCATGCTGCTGCGCGGCGGCCCCGAGGCGCTCGCGCTGACCAAGCGGCTGGTGCGGACCGTGCCGGCGATACCGCTGGAGGAGGGCATGCGCCGCATGGCCGAGCTGTCGGCCGAGCGGTTCACCTCCGCCGAGGGCCAGGAGGGCATCGCCGCGTTCATGGAGAAGCGCCCGGCGTCCTGGGTGCCGCCGGGCGCCTGACGGCCTTCTCGCCGGCCGTACGGTGTCCCGCCCGCGCCACGTCCCTTCCCTCCCTGTCCTGCCCGCCCTGTCCTGTCCTGTCCTGTCCGCCGCGGTCTTCGCAGGAGGTCCGATGTTGCGCGTCGCGAACTGTTCCGGCTTCTACGGCGACCGCCTGTCGGCCGCCCGGGAGATGGTTGAGGGCGGCCCGATCGACGTCCTCACCGGCGACTGGCTCGCCGAGCTGACCATGCTGATCCTGGCTGGGAACCGCGCGAAGGGCCGCCCCGGGTACGCGACCACCTTCCTGCGGCAGCTCGAGGAGGTCCTCGGCACGTGCGTGGACCGTGGCATCCGGATCGTCTCCAACGCGGGCGGCCTCGACCCGGCCGGGTGCGCCGGGGCGGTGGCCGATCTGGCGGACCGGCTCGGGCTGCGGGTACGGGTCGCGCACGTCACCGGGGACGACCTGTCCGGCCGTGACCCGCGCGGCATGCGCGACCCGGAGACCGGGGAGCCGCTGACCACGACCCCGCTGACCGCCAACGCCTACCTGGGCGGCCGGCCGATCGCCGCCGCCCTGTCGGCCGGCGCGGACGTCGTGGTGACCGGCCGGGTCACCGACGCCGCGCTGGTCACCGGCCCGGGGATCTGGCGGTACGGCTGGCGGCCCGGCGACCACGACGCGCTCGCCGGGTCGGTGGTCGCCGGGCACGTCATCGAGTGCGGCTGCCAGGCGACCGGCGGGAACTACGCCTTCTTCCGGGAGGTGCTCGACCCGGCGCGCTGCGGGTTCCCGCTGGTGGAGCTCGCGACCGACGGCTCATGCGTGGTCACCAAGCATCCCGGGACCGGGGGCCTGGTGTCGGTCGGGACCGTCACGGCGCAGCTGCTGTACGAGATCGGCTCCCCGCGCTACCTCGGCCCCGACGCGGTGGCGCGGTTCGACACGATCCGGCTGGAGCAGCAGGGGCCGGACCGGGTCCGGATCTCCGGGGTGCGCGGCGAGGCCCCGCCGCCGGACCTGAAGGTGGCGGTCACCTACCCGGCCGGATACCGCAACACCATGACCCTGGTCCTGACCGGCCTGGACATCGAGGCCAAGGCCCGCCTCGCCGAGGAGGCCGTCTGGGCCCGCGTGCCGAAGGAGACCTTCGACGAGGTCCACGTCGAACTCGTCCCGCTCGGCGCCGCGCCGGCGGGCGACCCGGCTCTCACCGGTCCGGCCGCTCCGGCGGGGGACGCTCACGGAACCGGTCCGTCCGGGGGCACGGCGCTGCTCCGCATCACGGTGCTGGACGCCGACCCGGGGAAGGCCGGGCGCGTCTTCTCCTCGGCCGTCGTGGAGACGGCCCTGGCGAGCTATCCGGGCTGCTACGCCCTGACCCCGCCGGGGAGCGCCACGCCGTACGGCGTCTACCGGCCCGCCCTGGTCCCGGCGGAGACCGTACGGCCCCGGGTCCGGCTCGACGGCGAGGAGATCGGCTGGGACGGCGGACCGGCGGAACGGGTTCCGGCGGGCGTGGGAGACGACCCGGTGACGGCACGGATCCCGTCCGGCGGGGAGGACGATCCGGTGACGGCGCGGGTTCCGCTGGGGACGATCGCGGGCGCCCGGTCGGGCGACAAGGGCGGCGACGCCAACCTGGGGGTGTGGGTGAGCACGCCCGAGCGGTTCGGGTGGCTGGCCGGTCACCTGACGGCCGAGCGCCTGGCCCGGCTCCTCCCGTCCGTCGCGGGTCTGCGGATCGAGCGTTTCGAGCTGCCGAACCTCCTCGCGCTCAACTTCGTCGTCCACGGCCTGCTGGGACGGGGCGTCTCGGCCGGCACCCGCCTGGACGCCCAGGCCAAGGCGCTCGGCGAGGAACTGCGCGCCGCTCTCACGGACGTCCCCCGCGCCCTGCTGTGAGGTCCCGCGCCGGCCCGTCATCGAACGCGACCCGGCCCTCGGCGGCCCCCGGCACCGCCGGGTGCCACTCGACCGGCCCTCCTCAGGACGGCCGCCACCCGAAACGGCCCGCCACCCGAAACGGCCCGCCGCCCGAAACGGCTCGTCATCGGGCACGACCCGTGGCCGGACGCGATTCGCCGCCGGATACGGACCAACAACAATTCGGTTTTTCTGTGCTCAGAACCACGAAAGGCACATCCGCAACCCTAGGATTGCTCGCAATTGCGACATGATCGTCGCCTAGGGAAGGATCGACTCATGCGTTTGCGGTTCCTCGGCTCCACGTCGGAGGCGGGCGCCTGCCCCTCCCTCTACGAGACCGACCGCGGCACCATCGTCGTCCAGGGCCTCCACGTCACCGACCCCGTGGCGCTGGCCGATCTGCTGCACGTCCTCGACGGCGAGACCGCGGTCGAGGTGCCGAGGGAATTGCTCGTGGATATCGCCCGGCGGGTGCTGCCCTCGGATTGATCACAATTGCGCCACGCGCTATGGCATGATCGGTTCTTTCGGGTCTAACCTCGTGCGGTCATGTGACGGCCGCGCGCCTGGAAAAGGGACCGGCCCCGGTGCGAGCGGCGGCGTCCGGCCTGTACGGCCGGCGGAGGAGACGACGGGTGAACGGGTTCCAGGAGGGCCGGACCGAGCTCGGCCTGCAACTGCGGCGGCTCCGCGAGTCGGCCGGCCTGTCCGGCAAGGATCTCGCCGAGCGGCTCAGATGGCAGGCGTCGAAGGTCTCCCGCCTGGAGAACGCCCGCCAGACCCCGACCGAGGACGACGTCACCCGGTGGGGACGCGCGCTCCAGGCCGACCCCGGCGCGGTCGAGGAGCTGGCCGAGCAGGTCAGGGCACTGCTGGATCGCCAGGACTCCTGGAGGCAGCGGAATCGCAACGGCCTGGCGACGCTACAGGAGGACATCCGCGACCGGGAGATGCGGACCTCGCTGTTCCGGGTGTTCGAGCCGGGCATCGTCGTCGGACTGCTGCAGACCACCGAGTACGCGCGGGGCGTCTTCACCCGGCTGAAGCGCATCTACCGGTCACCGGACGAGATCGACGCCGCCATCCGGGTGCGCATGAAGCGCCAGGAGATCCTCTACGACCAGGGCAAGACGTTCCGTTTCGTCCTGCCCGAGGCCGCCCTGCGCTACCGGCTGGCGTCGCCCGAGGTGATGCGGGGCCAGATCGACCGGCTGCTCGCCGTGACCACGCTGCCCAACGTGGAGTTCGGCGTCATCCCCTTCGAGGCGCCCCTGCCCTCGGCGCTTCTCAACGGCTTCTGGATCTACGACAGGGAGCAGGTCTCGGTGCCGACGAGGACCCGTGAGCTCATCCTGCGCGACCCCGAGGACATCGAGTTCTACGAGACGACGTTCGACGAGCTTCACGGCGTGGCGGCCTTCGGAGAGCAGGCCAGGACGGTGATGGCGCGGGTGCTGGACGACCTTCTCCGGCAATCTACGGATTAATCCCCCGCAATTGCTTGATCAGGGGGCCAAGATCGTGCAATTCTCTGTTCGACGACGGAGGTGACGCATGATGCTCGACACGCTGTCCTGCCTGGAGAGGTTCGCCACGGCCACCCGGCTGCACGCCGACCTGTCGGTGCAGAGGATGTCGTTCGGAGACCCGGCGTACGTGTGCGTCCGCAACCGCTTCAGCGCCACCCTCTCCGAAACCGTGACGTGCTCGTCCGACGGGGGTTTCATCACCTCGTGGGGCTACCGGCTCGGCGACGCGGACAACGTCGAGGGCGCCGCCGCGCGCCTGGCCTTCCTGCTGGCGGCCATGCCCGCCTGATCCGCGCGACCGGGCCGTACGACCCGGCTCCGCCGGGCCTCCGAGTCCGGTGCACGGGTTCAGGCGCGGGTTCGGGCACGATCCCGGGCGAGCCGGTTCGCGCGACCGGGCGGCCGGGCTCAGACCGGCTCGGGCCCGGCGGAACCGTCCGGCCCGGCGGTCGCCCCGGAGCCGCCGGTCTCCTCCGGGATCTCGGAGGCGGGGAAGACCGAGGGGCTCAGCCCGACCTCGCGGGCCGCGGCGACCCGGGCGTGGTGCAGGAGCCGGCCACGCGACATGTTCCCGGTGTGCAGGGTGTAGCGGACCACCAGGCCGTCGAGCATCCCGTCGAGCCGCTCGGCCGCCCCCTGGGGGTCGTCGCAGACGAACTCGCCCCGCTCCACCCCTTCGGCGATCACCTGGGAGAGGGTCTCGATCCAGCCGCTCTCCAGCTCCAGCAGGATGTCGCGGACGTGCGGCTCGCGCACCCCGACGGCCCAGGCGTCGAGCCAGAGGATCCAGCTCTGGTCGGACCGGGAGGCGGGGATGTAGAAGCGCAGGATCCGGTCGAGCTTCTCGACGGAGTCGCCGGGACCGGCGCCGATCTCCCTCAGCCGCTGGACCTCGGCCTCGCTGGTGCTGCGGAGCATCTCGGTGATGAGGTCGTTCTTGGTGGCGAAGTGATAGTGGATCAGGCCGCCGCTCACGTTCGTCGCCCGCGCGATGTCGGCGACCCGGGTGCTGGCCAGGCCCCGTTCGAGCACGACCCGCCGGGCCGCTTCGAGCAGCTCCGCCCTCCGCTGGTCGGCCTGGTCGGCGCGGCTGCCCCGCGCTCCGTCTCCGCTCTGCACTGCGCAAGAGTAACAGGAGCGCGGGACACCGGTCCGGATGCTGTTGACTGAGTGTTCAGTCAAGGATATCCGGACCGGTTCCGCACCGGATTCCGGCCCGTCCCCGGCGGCTCAGCCGCAGCGGTAGAGGGTCCGGTCCTCTCCGGTCCCGCCGCCTCCGGCCCCCTCGTCTCCGGCCCCTTCGTCTCCGGCTCCGCCATCTCCGGTCCCGCCGCCTCCGGTCCCGCCGTATTCGGCCGCCGGGACGACGGCGCAGTTGGCCCGGACCCAGGCGAGCGCCTCGGAGTTCCCCCGGCCCCCTCCGGGCCCGCCGGATCCGCCTGACGGGCCCGCCGCATCCGGAGCGCCGGAGCCCCCGGCCGTTCCCGTGGAGCGGCCGGGCTCGCCGGACGCGCCCGAACCGGCGGACCCGCCGGACCCACCGGATCCGCCCGGGCCGCCGAAACCGCCGGGACCCCCGCCGGGCAGCACATACCGGAGCCGCCCCGTGGAGACGAGCTCCCTGAGCCTGTCCACGCTCATGGCCGGGTCCGAGCCGCCGAAGCCACCCATCGCGATGACGGGCCGGCCGGTGGAGAGGATGGCCGACGCGGCGCTCTGCGCGCTGTCCACGGCCACCAGCCAGGTCGCTCCGCCCCGGTTGCGCTCCAGGTAGCCGAGCAGGTCGTCGTCAAGTCCGGCCGGACCGAGTCTGATCAGGCGCGGCCCGGACGCGTCGCCGGGGAGGCGTTCTCCCGCCCCGCCGGGGAGACGGTCGCCGGAACCGGCTCCGGAACCGCCCCCGGAGCCGCCATCCCGGGCGCCGGGCGTCCCCGGGCGGCGGATCAGCATGCCGGGCATGCCGCTTCCGGCCGGGCCGGCCGTGGGGTTGGTGCCCATGACGGGTGAGCCCAGCGGGGTCAGCGCGTACGCGGCGGGACCGGCCAGACCGGCGAACAGGCCGGTGACCAGTACGGTCACCGCGGCCGCCCGCCGGGCGCGCCCGCCGAGGCGGACCATGAGCAGCGTCACCGCCGCGACCGCCGCCATCGCGGCGACCGCCCACGCCAGCCACGGCACGAAGTCCGGGCTGCGGCGCAGCACCGCGAAGGACCACGTCCCGGTGACCGCGAGGCCGCCCGCGAGCACCGCGGCCCAGGCCCGCGAACGCCGGGCCGCCCGCCACATCAGCACCCCGCCGACACCGGTCGGCGCGGCGACCGCCGGGGCCATGGCGGTGGTGTAGTACGGGTGGAAGATGCCCTCGGCGAAGCTGAAGACCACGTAGTGGACGGCCAGCCAGCCGCCCCACAGCAGCAGGGCCGTACGGGCGCCGCGCAGGGAGCCGCGGAAGGCCAGGACGAGCCCGGCCACCAGCGCGAGCACGGCGAACGGCAGGAGCCAGGAGATCTGCCCGGCCAGGATGTCGTTGAACAGGCGCCCGGCGCCCGACGTGCCGCCGAACCCGCCGGGGCCGCCCCCGGGAGCCCGGGTGAGTCCCTCCGGCAGGTCCGCGGGCACGCCCGGGGGCGGGTTCCCCGCCGCGCCGCGGCCCCGCGCCCCTCCCCCGGGGCCGAAGATCCGGCCCAGGCCGTTGTAGCCGACGACCAGGTCCCAGACCGAGTCGTCGGAGCTGCCTCCGACGTAGGGGCGGCTTCCGGCCGGCCACAGGTCCACGATCGCCATCCACCACGCGCTGGAGGCCACCAGCGCCGCACCGGCGGCGAGCAGCCGGCCCAGGCGGCGAGCCACCGTACCGGGGGCCAGGAAGAGGTGGACCGCGGCGAAGACCGGGACCACCAGGTACGCCTGGAGCATCTTGACGTTGAAGGCCAGCCCGACGGCGACGGCCGACAGCACCAGGGTGCGCGTCCGGCCGGTGCGGACCGACTCCTGGCAGAGCCACGCGGCGGCCACCAGTAGCAGGACGAGGAGGGTGTCGGGGTTGTTGTCCCGGTTGATCGCCACCGTGATCGGGGTCAGCGTCATCACCAGGGCGGCGAGCAGGGCGGCCGCGTGGCCGGCCGTACCGGGCAGCGCGCGCCGTACCGCGGAGTGCAGGATCCCCACCGCCGCGACGCCGGCCAGCGCCTGGGGCAGGAGCATGCTCCACGTCCCGAACCCGAAGATCCTCGCCGACAGCCCCATCACCCACAGCGCGAGGGGCGGCTTGTCCACGGTGATGAACGACCCGGCGTCCAGCGCGCCGAAGAAGAACGCCTTCCAGCTCTGCGTCCCCGACAGGATCGCGGCGGCGTAGTAGTCGTTGGCGTACCCGTTGCGGCCGAGCGCCCAGGTGTACAGGACGGCGGCCAGGGCGAGCACCGCCCACAGGCCGGGCCGCGCCCAGCGGGGGTCGCCGGGGGCCCCGAGGGCCGCCCGCCGTACGGCGGCGCGGGCGCTCATCGGGCGGCCTCCCCGGAGGAGCCGGGCGTCCCGGCGGGACCGGACCGGTCCGCCCGGCGCGGGTTGAAGACCCAGGCCCGCAGCAGCAGGAACCGGACCAGCGTGGCCAGGGCGTTGGCCGCGACGAGCGCGGCGACCTCGGCCGCGGCGGAGGCGTCCGGCAGCAGGCGTCCGAGCAGCGCCAGGCCGCCGGTGCTCAGCAGCAGCCCGACGGCGAACGCCAGGCCGCCTTCCAACTGGTGGCGCAGGGCGCCCGCGCGGCCGGTGACGCCGAAGGTGAAGCGCCGGTTGGCGGCGGTGTTGGCGACGGCGGTGACGAACAGCGCCACCGCGTTGGCCGCCACCGCGGGCGCCACCTGCCGCAGGGCGACGAACAGCCCCAGGTGCGCCAGGGTGCTGAGGACGCCGATGACGGCGAAGCCGGAGAGCTGGCGGGCCATGCCCCGGGGGAGGCGGGCCGAGCGGACCCGCGGCGGCACCGGCAGCCGGGCCGCGTCCCACAGGGTCCTGCGCGCCACCCTGGCCATCCCCCGCAGGTCGTCCAGGGCGGTGCGCAGGATGTCCACCCGGCTGTCGGGGTCGTCCACCCAGTCGACCGGCACCTCGTGGATGCGCAGGCCGTGCCCCTCGGCCAGGAGCAGCAGCTCGGTGTCGAAGAACCACTCCTCGTCCTCGACCGCCGGAAGCAGCGCCTGGACGACCTCCGTACGGCCCGCCTTGAACCCGCACTGGGCGTCGGAGAAGCCGGCGCCCATCGCCGAGCGCAGCAGCAGGTTGTAGGCGCGGGAGATCAGCTCCCGCTTCGGGCCGCGGACCACGTCGGCGTTCCTCGCCAGCCGGGTGCCGATGGCCAGGTCGCTGTGGCCCGACAGCAGCGGGGCGACCAGCGGCAGGAACG
This sequence comes from Streptosporangium sp. NPDC048047, assembly GCF_040653115.1. Classification (NCBI taxonomy): domain Bacteria; kingdom Bacillati; phylum Actinomycetota; class Actinomycetes; order Streptosporangiales; family Streptosporangiaceae; genus Streptosporangium; species Streptosporangium sp. NPDC048047. The sequence goes on from NZ_JBEZNH010000046.1 coordinate 45,518, forward strand.
CCTCCAGGCCGGTGGACAGGTCGACGTCCATGTAGGCGACGACGTCGGCGTCGCTGGCCGACCACACCCGCCGCAGCGCCCGGCCGCGGCCCTTGGCGTCCAGGTGGACGGCCCGCACGCCCGGCAGCTCGCGTTCCAGGCGCGTGGCGATCTCCCAGGTGGCGTCGGTGCTGGCGTTGTCGGCGATCGTTATGCGGAAGCCGTAGGGGAAGGCGCCGGTCAGATAGGCGTGCAGGCGGCGGACGCTGCCGCCGAGCACCCGTTGCTCGTTGTGGACGGGGACCACGACCTCGACCAGCCGGGTCCGCGCCGGTGCCGTCACCCCCGTCACACCGCCCTCCGTGAACCGGGATTCGGATCTCTTCTCATGGGCCCCAGGCTCGTCCGGCGTTCTTTGACGGATCTGAGGCGTCCATTAACGGCCGGTGAGAAAACCCGGGAAGGCGTCCGAGGATGCCGGACCGCTCTTGTGAACCACTGGGATCCGCACCCGGCTCCCCTCGCCCCGGGAGCGGGGTCACGCCTCGCGGGCCGCGCCGGGCAGGCTCATCCGGGCCAGGACTCCGCCGCCCGGGGCGTTCTCCAGGGAGACCCGCCCCCCGGCCTCCCGTACCGCCTGCGCCACGATGGCCAGTCCCAGCCCGGAGCCGGGCATGCTCCGCGCCGACGACGACCGCCAGAACCGGTCGAACACGTAGGGAAGTTCCTCGGGCGGGATGCCCGGCCCCGCGTCCCGGACGGCCAGCTCTCCGCCGCGCAGCCGTACGGTGACCGGGCCGCCGGAGAACTTCACCGCGTTGTCCAGCAGGTTCACCACCGCCCGTTCCACGGCGGCCTGGTCGCCGTGGACGTACCAGGGCGCGAGGTCGGTCTCGATGGGCGTGCCGGGGGCGCGGAGCCGGGCGCGGCGCGCGGCGGACTCCACCACCTCGTGGAAGGCGAACTCCACGTGCGGCTCGTGGTCGCCGTCCCCGCGGGCGAGCTGGAGCAGGTCCCCCACCAGCGTGGACAGCTCCTCGAACTGCGCCTTCAGCCCGGCCAGCAGCCTGCGCTTGGGCTCGGCGTCCAGCGGCCGGCCGGTGTTCTCGCTGCGCAGCAGCAGGTCGACGTTGGTGCGGAGGCTGGTGAGGGGGGTGCGCAGCTCGTGCCCGGCGTCGGCGATCAGCCGCCGCTGCCGTTCACGGGAGCCGGCCAGCGCCGCGGTCATCGCGTTGAACGAGGCGCCGAGGCGGGCGATCTCGTCGGTGCCCTCCACGGGGATGCGGGTGCCGAGGTCCTCGGTCCTGGCGACGTGCTCGACGGCCTCGGCCAGCCGGCCGACCGGGCGCAGCGCCGTACGGGAGACCAGCAGCCCGGCCGAGGCGGCGCCGACCACGCCGAGGGCGGCCACCCCGGCGAGGATCCAGGCGAGCGTGGTCAGCGTGGACTGGAACTCGGCCAGCGGCCGCGACTCCATCACGGCCAGGCCCGACCCGGCGCTCGTGGTGAGCACCCGCATCGGGGTGCCGTCCTCGGCGGCGCCGTCCCGCAGCGTCCGCGTCCCCTCGGGGGCGGCGGCCAGTGCGCGGTCGGCCGGGGTCACCGTGACGGCGAGCCCGCCGACGACGCATCTGCCCCCCCGTTCGTCGATCACCTGCACCGGGAGGATCCGCGGCGGCCTGATGCGTTCCGGAAGCGTGTCCGGGCCGGGACCGGGCAGATCGGGCAGCGGGGGGAGGGCGGGCAGGCGGCCCGAGCAGTAGTCCTGCATCCACTGGGCGCCCGCCGGGGACCCCTTGGGCTTCTCCAGCAGGGAACGGTCCACCTGGTTCAGCAGCGCGCCGCGGACGATGAACCAGCAGGCGCCCGCGCACACCGCGATCGCCAGCGCGACGGCCGCCGCGACCAGCAGGGTCAGCCGCGAGCGCAGGGAACGGCGTCTCACGGCGCGGCCCGCAGGACGTAGCCGACGCCCCGGACGGTGTGGATCAGCCGGGGACGGCCGCCCGCCTCGGTCTTGCGGCGCAGGTACATGATGTAGACGTCGAGGGAGTTGGACGACGGCTCGAAGTCGAAGCCCCACACGTCGCTGAGGATCTGCTCGCGGGTGAGCACCTGCCGCGGGTGCAGCATGAACAGCTCCAGCAGCAGATACTCGGTGCGGGTCAGCTCCAGCCGCTCGCCCGCCCGGGTGACCTCCCGGCCCGCGGTGTCCATCCGCAGGTCGCCGCAGGCCAGCACGGCGCCGCCGGGGCCGCCCTGGCCGCCGGGGCCGGGTGCGGCGGGGACGGCCAGGGCGCCGCGGCGCAGCAGCGCCCTGACCCGGGCCAGCAGCTCGTCCAGCTCGAACGGTTTGACGAGGTAGTCGTCGGCCCCGGCGTCCAGCCCGGACACCCGGTCGCCGACGGCGTCGCGGGCGGTGAGCATGAGCACCGGCACGTGGTTGCCGGCCGCCCGGAGCCGCCGGCACGCGGTCAGGCCGTCCAGGCGGGGCATCATCACGTCCAGCAGCACCAGCTCGTACGGCTCCCCGGCGAGGACCGACAGCGCCTCCTGGCCGTCCGGGGCGACGCCGACGCGGTAGCCCTCGAACTCCAGGCTGCTCTGCAGCGCCTCCCTGAGCGCGGGCTCGTCGTCCACGACCAGCACCCGCGCCGCCCTGCCGTCACCCATGGCCCCCACGCTAGACGCCCCACATGAGAGCCGGATGAACGCCCGCCCCTCCCCCGGTTCCCGCTCCCCCTGCGCCGGAGGCCCCCGATGCCGGGGACTCCCCGGTGTCAGGGGACCCCCGGCGCCGGGACCTCCTCCAGGGTCAGGGCCCGGACCGGGCAGAGCCGTACGGCGCCGCGCAGGCGGGCGGGGCCGACCCGCGCGGCGGCGTCGCCGTCCACGGTGACCAGCCCCTCCTCGTCGGCGTCGAAGACCTCGGGCAGGGCGAGGGAGCACTGCCCGGAGCCGATGCACCGGCCGCGGTCGGCGGTCACTCGTGCGGCCGTCACCAGGCGACCCGGAGCGAGTGCAGGCCGAAGATGGGGCCGCCGTACTTGAACGGCAGCTCGGCGTCCTCGCCGACGACGCGCAGGCCGGGGATCCGCTCGAAGAGGGTGCGGTAGGCGATCTCCAGCTCGGCGCGGGCGAGGTTCTGCCCGAGGCACTGGTGGACGCCGTAGCCGAACGCCAGGTGGTTGCGGGCGCCGCGCCGGACGTCGAGCTCGTCGGGCCGGTCGAAGGCGCGGGGGTCGCGGTTGGCGGAGGCGCCGAGCACGAAGACGCCCTCGCCGGTCCGGACCTTCCGGCCGCCGATCTCCATGTCCTCGGTGGCGACGCGGTCGAAGGCGACCCAGTCGACGATCGAGTGGAAGCGCAGCAGCTCCTCGACGGCGTCCGGCCAGCCGGCCGGGTCGGCGCGCAGCGCGTCGAGCTGGGCGGGGTGGCGCAGCAGCGTCAGGACGCCGAGGGGGATCATGTTGGCCGTGGTCTCGTGCCCGGCGATCAGCAGCAGGAACGCCATGCCGACCAGCGCGTCGTGGTCCAGCTCGCCGGTCTCGCGGCGCGCGGTCACCAGCCGCCCGATGAGGCCGTCGCCGGGCGAGCGTTCGGCCGCGGTGACCAGGCGGTCGAGGTACTCCCAGATCTCGATGCCCGCGGCGCGGGCGGCCCGCATGTCGTCGAGGGCGGCGGTGACCATCGCGCGGGTCCTGGACTGGAAGAACTCGTGGTCGGCGTAGGGGACGCCGAGGAGGTCGCAGATCACCAGGGACGGCACGGCGAGCCCGAACGCCTCGACCAGGTCGGCCGGGGAGCCCTTGCCGAGCATGTCGTCGATGAGCCGGTCGACCACCTCCTGGATGCCGGGCCGCATCTCCCTGATGCGCCGGACGCTGAACTCCGGGATGAGCATCCGCCGGTAGACGTCGTGCTCGGGAGGGTCCATGTCGATGAACTGACCGGCCTGGAACCTCGCGAACGCCCGCCGCTCCTCCTCTGAGGGCTGCTCCGCGGACAGTTTCGTGACGGGGTGGCCGGGTGTGGCCGGGGAGGTGCTGATCCGGGGGTCGGTGAGCACCCGCTGCGCCTCGGCGTGCCGGGTGACCAGCCAGACCGGTCCGCCGGGCAGCTCCGCCTCGACGAGGGGGGCCTGCTCGCGGAGCTCGGCGTACTCGGCCGGGGGCGCGAAGGGGCAGGTGCGCGGAACGGGGAAGCTCTGGGCCATAGTTGTACTCCTCACGAGCCGGGCCACTGAACTTACTTACATGAAAGTAAGTAAAAGAGGGCACGGCCGTCAAGCATGTCCCGGAGAAAGCGCGAGGGAAGTGGCGGAACGGTGATGGGTGCCCGGCGCAGCGACACCAGGGAACGGATCCAGCAGGTCGCGCTGGAGCTGTTCGCCGAGCGGGGATACGAGAAGACCTCACTGCGGGAGGTCGCCGAGCGGCTCGACATCACCAGGCCCGCGCTGTACTACCACTTCAAGGCCAAGGAGGACATCCTCAACGGCGTCATCGAGGATCTCACCGCCTCGATGGAGGAGATCGTGGAGTGGGCCGGCGCCCAGCCGCGCACGCCCGAGGCCAGGGTGGAGGTCCTGCGCCGGATCGCCGCGCTCCTGGAGGACCAGTGGCGGCCGCTCGTCCGGTTCGCCCAGGTCAACCAGGACGTCATGGCGGGGCTGCCGGCCGGCGAGGAGATGCGGCGGCGCATGATCGCGCTGATCTCGGTGCTGAGCGGTCCCGGGGACGACCCCGTCCGGCAGTTCGAGGCGCGGCTGGCGGTGATCGCCCTCATCCTGGGCACCGTCCCGCTGTCGATCTTCGGTATGGACCTGCCCGAGAAGGAGCAGTCGGCGACGGCGCTGACCGTCGCCACGAGGCTGGTCGCCGGCGGCTGAGCCCCGGCGGCACGCCGTACGACCCGCCCACCGGTCACCGGGGCGCGCCGAAGGCCCCGTCCTGAGACCGTAAGGCCCCGTCCTGAGCGGGAGCGCGCTCAGGGCGGGACGACGCTCAGGACAGGACGGCCATGGCGGCGTTGTGGCCGGGGATGCCGCTGACGCCGCCGCCGCGCCGGGCGCCCGCGCCGCAGAGCAGGACGCGTTCGAAGGCGGTCTCCACCCCCCATTTGCCCGGCTCGCCGTACGGCCACGACAGGTCCCGGTGGAAGATGTGCCCGCCGGGCAGTCCCGCCTCGTCCTCCAGGTCCACCGGGGTCTTCACCTCCAGGCACGGGCTCCCGTCGGGGGCGCGCAGCAGGCAGTCCTCGATCGGCTCGGCGAGCACGGAGTCGACGGAGGCGAGGGTGGCCCGCAGCGCGGCCTCGCGCGCCCCGGCCGGGTCCTCCCGGAACAGCCGGGCCGGCATGTGCAGGCCGAACAGGGTCATCGTCTGCGCCCCGGCGGCGCGCAGGTCGGCGCCGAGGATGGACGGGTCGGTCAGCGAGTGGCAGTAGACCTCGGCCGGGGGCAGGGTCGGGATCCGCCCGGCGGACGCCTCGGCGTACGCGCGGGCGAGCAGGTCGCGGCCCTCGTTGATGTGGAAGGTGCCGCTGAAGGCCGCCACCGGGTCCACCTCGGCGTCCCGCAGGCGCGGCAGCCGGGACAGCACCATGTTGACCTTCAGCTGCGCCCCCTCCGGCGCGACCCCGTCGCCGCCGAGCAGCCGGGCCAGCACGGCCGGCGGCACGTTGGCCAGGACCCGCTCGCCGCGCACCGTGTGCTCGCCGCCGGCGTCGCGGAAGGCGACCTCGCCCGAGGCGGGGTCGACGGCGAGGACCTCGGCGCCGGTCAGGATCTCGGCGCCGGCCGAGCGCGCCGCGTCGGCGAGGCCGCCGGAGACCGCGCCCATGCCGCCGACCGGGACGTTCCAGTCACCGGTGCCGTCGCCGATCACGTGGTAGAGCAGGCAGCGGTTGGCCAGCAGGCCGTCGTCGCAGGGGTCGGCGAAGGTGCCGATCAGGGCGTCGGTGAGCACCACCCCGCGTACGGTGTCGTCGGCGAAGCGCTCGTCCACGACCTCGCCGATCGGCCGCTCGAACAGCTCCCGCCACGCCTCCTCACCGACGAGGCCGCGCATGGCCTGGCGGTCCATGAGGGGACGCAGCAGGGTGGGCGCGACGCGTCCGGCGACGTGCCCGGTCAGCGCGTAGAAGCGCCGCCAGGCCGCGAGGTCGGTCCCACCCCCGGTCACCCGGGCGAAGGAGGCCGCGGTGCGGGCCTCGTCGCCGTGGTCGACCAGCAGTCCGGTGTCCCCGACGGGGGTGTAGGAGGCGTAGCGGCGGCGGCGCAGCTCCAGCCGGAGCCCGAGGTCGGACACGATCTTCGAGGGCAGCAGGCTGACGAGGTAGGAGTAGCGCGACAGGCGGGCGTCCACGCCGGAGAAGGCCCGCGCCGACACCGCGAGGCCGCCCACGTGGTCCCGGCGCTCCAGCACCAGGACGCGGCGGCCCGCGCGGGCGAGGTAGGCGGCGGCGACCAGGCCGTTGTGGCCGCCGCCCGCGATCACTGCGTCATACCGGGAACGGAACACTCGGCATCCCTCGAAAGGCTCTCGGAGGCGGTGGGGGCGACGCCCGGCCATGTCCGGCACCATATAGCGAAGGTGACAAAACGGTCTATAGGCCACTTCTCATTACCGCTCAGACGGTAAGGCGGGTACCTCTCCGATGAGAGGCAGGTGTCACCCGCCGCCGGCCTCCCGCCGCCGGTGGGAGGCGTCGACCCCGGAAGGGGAACGGGCCCCGGCCACGCCCCGCCCCGCGCCACCGGCGCGCGGACGTGGCGTTCCCGGCGGTTCCACGGGTGGACGTCCCTCCTGGACGGCCGTAACGTGATCGTCCCGGAAGCAGCAATCCCGGTTACACCGTTCCAAAAGGGCGACGAGCCGGCCCGCACAGGGAGACAGAGACCGCTCATGAGTACCACCCAGCAGCCCATCGAAAGCGTGCTCCGACCGTCCGGCGAGGTGGCCGAGGCACTGGAACGGGGCGCCCCGGTCGTGGCACTGGAGTCCACGATCATCTCCCACGGCCTGCCCCAGCCCCGCAACCTGGAGGTCGCGGCCGAGCTGGAGCGGATCGTCCGGGACGCCGGGGCGGTGCCCGCGACGATCGCGGTGCTGGACGGGGTGGCGCGCATCGGCCTGGACGAGGGCGGGCTGGAGCGGATCGCCACCGAGCCGGGGCTGCGCAAGCTCGGCTTCCGCGACCTGCCCGCCGCCGCCGCCGCGCTGCGGGTCAGCGGCGCGACGACGGTGTCGGCGACCTCGTTCCTCGCGGCCCGCGCGGGCATCCGGGTCTTCGCCACCGGCGGCCTGGGCGGCGTGCACCGCGGCTGGGTCGAGACCCAGGACGAGTCGGCCGACATCGACATGCTGAGCCGTACCCGCATCACCGTCGTCTGCGCGGGGGTGAAGTCGATCCTGGACGTGCCGGCCACCCTGCAGCGGCTGGAGACGCGCGGGGTCACCGTCGCCGGTTTCGGCACCGGCGAGTTCCCCGGCTTCTACCTGCACACCTCCGGCGAGCGGGTGGACTGGCGGATCGAGACCCCCGAGGAGGCGGCGGGCGTCATGCGGGCCCAGGACGCGCTCGGCGGGCCGGAGACCGCGCTGATCGTCGCCAACCCGGTGCCGCGCGACCGGCAGCTCGACCCGGCCCTGCACGACCGGGTGCTCGCCGAGGCGCTGGAGGCGGCCGAACGGCAGGGCGTCAGCGGTCAGGCGATCACCCCGTTCCTGCTGGACTACCTGGTCAAGGGCACCGACGGCGCCTCCCTGGAGGCCAACCTCGCGGCCGTGCGGGGCAACGCCCGCGTCGCCGGGCTGATCGCGGCGGCGTGGAGCCGGGGAAACTGAGGAAACCGTGAGCACAACCGGCCTGCTGGTCATCGGCGACGTGGTCACCGACGTCGTCGCGCTCCACGGGGGCACCACCCTGGCCCACCTCGCCGTCGGGACCGACACGGCCGCCGACATCGTGCTGCGTCCGGGCGGCTCGGGGGCCAACACGGCCTCCTGGGCCGCCCACCTGGGCGCCGACGCGCGGATCCTGACGCGGGTCGGCTTCGACACGGGCGAGTGGCACGCCGCCGAGCTGCGGCGCCGGGGGGTGCGCCCGCACCTGCGGGTGGACCCCGAGCGGCCGACCGCGGTGGTCATCGCCATGGTCGACGTGACCGGCGAGCGCTCCATGCTCACCAACCGGGGCGCGGGCGGGCACATCGGCACCGACGACTGGGACGAGAGCCTGCTCGACGGGGTCGGCCACCTGCACCTCTCGGGTTACACGCTGTTCGCCGAGCCGGGGCTCCGGCTCTCCCGGGTGGCCCTGGCGGAGGCCGCCCGGCGCGGCGTCACGGCCAGCGTCGATCCGGCCTCGACCGGGTTCCTGCGGTCCTTCGGCGCCGAGCGGTTCGTCGAGGAGACCCTGTCCGCCCGGATGGTCATCCCGAACCTCGACGAGGCGCGTCTGCTCACCGGCGAGCCCTCCGCCGAGGGCGCCGCCGAACGGCTGAGCCTGCGGTACGGCGCCGCCGCCGTGAAACTCGGCTCCCGGGGGGCGCTGATGGCCCGCGGCGGAAAGTTGACCGCCCGGGTTCCCGGACTGCCCGCGGAAGTGGTTGACTCGACCGGGGCCGGTGACGCGTTCGCCGCGGGCTTGTTGACCGCCCTGCTGAGAGGGGCTGACGACGAGGCCGCGCTGGACGCGGGACGCCGGGCCGGGGCCGAGGCGGTGACCGCCGTCGGCGGACGGCCGCGCGTCTCCGGGTCCGAAGTGGGTACCAACGAGCTTTATCCTCTTATCACCAATTGATAGCTTGCGGCGTAAGCTGCACCATTAGCCACATGCGTCACTTTGGGGAGGTTGCGGTCCACCGATGGATGCCGATTCATCGATCTGCCTGAGTGATCTGGTACCGGCCCTGCGCTGGAGCAGGCCGCAGCAGGTCGCCGAAGCCCTCTCCGATCCCCGCCTGCCCGCCGGCTGGTGGTCCTCGGTCACCCTCAACAAGGCCCTCGGCACCGCCGGGCTCGACTGGATCTGCGACCGGCTCGCCCGGCTCTCCGTGTCGCGCTGGGATCACCTGCCGCTGAGCGACGTGCTGCCCGCCCTGCACGTGCACACCGTCGATCCCACCCTGCCCGGATGGCCGGAGCCGGCCCGCGCGGCCATCACCGCGCTGGGCGGCTGGTCCCGGCTGCGCCGGCTGACCTCCGCCGACCTGGGCGGCACGCCCGGTCAGATCGGCCCCGAGGCCGTGGTGACGGCCGTGTTCCACGAGGTGCTGGGCCGCGTTCCCGGGATCTCCGGGGCTCCCGGGCTCACGGAGCAGGCCGGGACGGCTGCGGGAACGACCGCGGAGAACCGTACGGCCGCCCCGGCGGCGACTCCGGCGGCCCCCGAGCGGCAGGTTCCGGCCGCGCAGGCCCCCCCGCCCGCGCCGGCCGCGCCACCCGCCGTCTCGGTGCCCGCCCAGTCCCCCGCTCCCGGAGCGCCGCAGCCCGCCGCACCGGCCGCGCAGCAGCAGCCCGCGCCCGCCGTACCGCAGGCCGAGCCCGCCGCGGCGCAGGCGCCGGCGCGGCCGCAGGTGGATCTCAGCGACTACCCGCTGGTCCGCCTGGTGGAGAACATGTTCCGCGACTGGAACCCGCTGGAGCTCGCGGTCGCCGTGGAACGGCTGTTCGCCGTCGACCCGATCAGCCTGCGGGCCCTCGCCCACAGGCTCAACGCCGGCCGCGACGCCCTGTCGGCGGCCCAGCGCACCGCCGAGGAACGCATCCTGCTGTGGCTGCGCTCGCCGGAGTCGGCCCCGCTCACCGGTCACATGTTCGGGCTCACCGAGTGGCTGGGCTCGGCGGCGACCGAGGAGCAGCTCATCGCGGCCGATCCGGCGCACCCGGTCGAGGTCCCCACGCTCCGCACACCGCTGTGGCGCGTGCTGGTCACGCTCATGCCCGACCGGCGGCTCCAGGACGGCTGGCTGGTCGTCGGGGATCTCGGCGGGCTGCGCGACCGGACCCGCCAGTTGCTGGCCGGGCAGCCGTCCGACGCCGACGTGGTCGCGCTCATGGAACGCCAGCTCGGCATCCGCGCCCACTCCGCCCCGGCGTGGCTGGTCGCCCTGAACAACTCTCCGGCCGGGAACCAGGGCTCCCCGCAGCAGGGCGGCGGCTCCCCCGGCCAGGGCGGGCAGCTCCCGCGCCGCACCCCGGGCTCCAACGCCCACAACAACCATCGCGGCGGTCAGCCGATCCCGCAGGTCAACCCCGGCTCCATCGATCCGCGCGCCGCGCTGGCGACCCTGTCGGCCCTGTCCGGCAACGGCCGCCCGCACCTGGTATCCAGCCGGCGAGCCCCGCTGCACCCGCCGTCCGGTCCGCCGAGTTCCTCCGGTCCGGGCACCGACCCGAGCCGCTGGCAGCGGATCGAGGTGACCAGCGAGCACCTGCGGGGCGGCCCGGTGGCGGTGCCCGAGGGGTACGCCACCAGGCTGGGCATGCGTCCGGGCACGCTCCTGTCGGTGACCGGCCCCGGTGACAACGCGGTGGTGCTGGTCTGGCGCGACCAGCCCGTCTTCGACTCGCTCCAACCGGTGCTCATGCGCCTGAACGCCCGGCCGGGCGACCAGGTGTACGTCACCGTGGACGGCTACCGTCTGGAGGCCCAGCTCCCCGGCTGAGCCTCCCCCTGCCCGCCCGGTCTCTTTCCACGGCCGGGCGGGCCGTCTCAGACGGTCACGGCCTCGGTCCGGCGGCCCCGCCGCCACAGGCCGTCCACGGCCAGCGCCCCGCCGCCGCTGAAGCCGATGGCCAGGGCCGCCGCGGCGAGGGCCAGGACGAACTCGTATCCCCCCTTGTCGGCCGCGAACCCGTTGGCCCCGTGGACGAAGACGATCGCGCCGGCCATGTCCAGGGCGAGCAGGACGCCGAACACCGGCAGCGCCGCGCCGACGATGAACGCGATCCCGCCGACGACCTCCAGCACGGCCACCGCCGGGGCCGCCAGGCCAGGCAGCGGGATGCCGACCTGCTCGAAGAACGCCGTCGTCCCGGAGATCCCCATGGTGGTGAACTTCTGCCACCCGTGGACGAGGAAGATCACTCCGATGCCGATCCTCCCCAGCAGCAGGGCGAAGGGCCGAATCCGGTCGAGCATTGCCACTCCTCTGTCAGTTCGAATTTGAACAACAACCTAGCCGCTAGTTCAAATTTGAACAACCCGTACACTGGGCCCGTGAAGGACACCCCATGGCTGAGCGAGGCCGAGATGGGCGCCTGGATGGCCTATCTCACCGCCTCGCACATGCTCGAACGGCGCATCGAGGAGCAACTGAAGGCCGACTCGGGGCTGACCCACGCCCAGTACGAGATCCTCGCCAAGCTCTCCGCCGCCCCCGGACGCCGCATGCGCATGACCGAGCTCGCACGCAGGGCCGTGGTCTCCAAGAGCGGGCTCACCTACCAGGTCGGACGGCTGGAGAAACGCGGTCTCGTCGAGCGGGCGGCCTGCCCGTCCGACGAGCGGGGCGTCCTCGCCGTGCTGACCGACCGGGGCATGCGCTGCCTGGAGAAGACCGCCCCCGGCCACGTGGCCGTCGTCCGCGCGTTCCTGATCGACCGGCTCACCCCCGAGGAACTGGCCGGCATGACGCGGATCATGTCCAGGGCCGCGGCGGCGATGGCGTCACCCTCCGAGGCCGGTCCGGCGGACACGAGGGACACGGCGGACACGGCGGGCACGTAGGCACGCGAAAGCCCGCCCCGCGGCACCGTGAGGGCCGCGGGGCGGGACGGGAGCCGGTACGGCCCGCGCGCGGGGGCGCGTGGTCCGCGCGAGCCGTACCGGGCAGGGGCCGCGCCGCCGGGTCAGGCGGCGGCGCAGCCGACCGAGGCCGGCGCGCCGGAGGTTCCGGGCGCGTTGCCGGTGAAGCCGAAGGACGTGGTGCCGCCGGAGGGGAGGGCGCCGTTGTAGTCGACGTTCTTCACCGTGACGGCGGAACCGCTCTGGGTGTACTTACCGCTCCAGAGCTGGGTGATGGTCTGGCCGCTGGAGAAGGTCCAGTTCACCGTCCAGCCGTTGATGCTCTGCCCGCCGGTGTTCCGCACCGTCACCTCGGCCTGGAAGCCGCCCTGCCAGGAGCTGACGACCTTGTAGTCGGCCGTGCAGGTCCGGTCGCCGGGCGGAGGCGTCGTGGGGGTCTGGGTCGGGGTGGAGGTGGGGGTCACCGTGGGCGTGGGGGTCACCGTGGGCGGGACCGTGGGCCAGGGGGCCGCCATGGCCAGCTCGTAGGCGCGCTGCGGCACGAACTGCCCGGCCGGGCCGATGCAGCCGTCAGACTCACCGGGAAGCTTGATCCAGAGGAACGCGTCGATCGCCGAGTCGCCGGTGCTGGTCGTGCTCGGCGTGCCGATCGCCCGGCCCCCCGGGTCGCACCACTCGCTGCCCTGCGGGCCGTTGCCGTTGCGGCTGGTGTCGATCACGGCGCGCAGCCGGGAGATCCCGGTGGCGGAGATGATGTTCTTGGCGTACGCGACCTCGGTGGAGGTCCAGCGGTAGTTGGAGACGTTGAGGGAGAAGCCGTCACCGCTGTCGGCGATGCCGGCGGCCTTCAGGCGGGCGGCGGCGTCGGAGGCGGACAGCCAGCCCGAGTGGCCGATGTCGAAGTAGACCTTCGCCGACGACGAGGCGGCCTTGAGCTTCTTGCCGGCGTACGCCATGGAGGCGTTGGTCTCCTGCTGCTGGGACGAGTTCATGCAGCTCGTCATGATCGGCAGGACGTCGGGCTCCAGGATGATCGACGCGGGGCGTCCCTGCAGGCCCGCGGCGACCTCGTCGATCCACTGCCGGTAGGCCGTGTGGCTCGGCGCGCCGCCGGCGCTGGCGCCGCTGCAGTCGCGGTTGGGGATGTTGTAGACCACCAGGATGGGCGTCTTGCCGGCGCTCGCGGCGGCGCCGACGAACGCCGACACCTGGCCTCGCACGGTGGAGGTGTTGGTCGTGGTGAACCACCGGGCCTGCGGGACGGCGGCGATCCGGTCGCGGATGACCGGCGTTCGGGAGTCACCGGGGTTGGCCGCGACCCACTTGGCCGCGCCGGTCTCCGGGTCGACGTAGAAGGGGGAGTCGGCCGCGGCGGCACCGGAGGCCAACGACGCCACGGACGCCGCGACGCCGGTGGCCACGGCCAGGGCCGCGCCGAGCGCGGCGAGGATCGGCCTTCTTCGCATGGGGACTCCTTGAGCAGGGGGTGGGAGCGCTCCCACACTAACGAGTCCCCCTCCCCCGCCTCCAGTGAACACGGCCCGTCCCCGCCGCTCCGCAGTCGCGACCTGCGACTACGCCCCCCGGAACCGTTGAAAGTTTCACTTCTTCCCGAGGACGAGGACCACGACCCGGCCGCGATCGACGCCATGCGCGATCGCGGCCCCGGCCCCGTCACCGTCCTCACCTCCGACCCCGAAGACCTCGCCGTGCTCTGCGGCCGGGAAGCCGTCGTCGTCAAGGTCTGACGGCGCGTGCGTCCGGATCACCTCGGAGTCCTCTTCCCGTGCACGCGGTGCGACCGATAGATGGCACCATTTATCCCATTCGCACCAGGGAGCTCATGTGTTCGGGATCGTTCGGCCGTGCCGCCACGGGATGTGCGGCGGGTTGTTCAAGGAGTGGATGGCGCATTTGTGCGGGCTCTGCCTCGCCCTGCGGGACGAGCACGGCCACGCCGCCCGGCTGGTGACCAACTATGACGGCCTGCTCGTCTCGGTCCTCACCGAGGCGCAGGCGACCACCCCCGCCGCGCGCCGCCGGGCCGGGGCCTGCGCCCTGCGCGGGTTCAAGGGCGCCGACGTCGCCGAGGCCGAGGGGGTACGGCTGGCCGCGGCGGTCTCGCTGATCCTGGCGGCCGGCAAGGTCGCCGACCACGTCGCCGACGGCGACGGCGCCTACGCCCGCCGCCCCGTGGCCCTCGCCGCGGGGAAGGTCGCCGCCCGCTGGTCGGCCGCGGGCGTCCGTACGGCCGGCGACCTCGGGTTCGTCCCCGAGCCGCTGCTGCGCGCGGCCGAGGCGCAGGCACGGCTGGAGAGCACGCCGGGCCTGGGGCTCCTGGAGCTCACCGCGCCCGCCGAGGAGGCGGTCGCCGCCGCCTTCGGGCACACCGCGCTGCTCGCCGGGAAACCGCACAACCGCGAGACGCTCATGGAGGCGGGACGCCACTTCGGCCGCCTGGCTCACCTGCTCGACGCGGTGGAGGACCTGGACGGCGACCGGGCGACGGGCGCCTACAACCCGCTGACGGCCTCCGGCACCGATCTCGCCGCCGCCCGGCGGCACGCCGACGACGCACTGCTCGGCCTGGAACTGGCCGTGGCCGACCTGGACCTGGAGCGGCGCACGCTGGTGCGGGCGCTGCTGGTGAAGGAGACCCGTCGCTCGGCCGACCGCGTCTTCGCCCTGGCGGGCCGGGAGCGGCAGGAGGTCCCCGGGGTGCCGGGGCCTCCCGAGGCGCCGCCGCGCGACCCGCGTCTCAAGCCCGACCCCGGGGGCCTGCTGTCGATCGCGTGCGCCGCGATGACCTGCTGCACCTGCGGGCTGTACCGGCCGCCGTGGGACGAGGAGCGCTACAAGTCGTGCTGGGACCGCTGCGACTGCGGCAGCGGCTGCGACGGCTGCACGGACTGCGGGAACTGCTGTGACTGCTGTGACTGCTGCAACTGCGGCGGCGACGGCTGCGGCTGTGACGGCTGCGGTTGCGACTGCTAGCCGTACGGAACACCCGCCGCCGCCTCAGGCGCATCGGCTACGTTCGTGACATGGACGAGCCGGTGGCCGAACCAGTGACAGAGACCCGCAGGCGCCCGCGTCGTCTCGTCGGACAGGCCGAGGAGTCATGGCTGAACCGGCTGGCCGACGAGGCGGCATCCGAGGGCACCGCGGGATCCGTTTCCTTCGAGGAGATGGCGGTCATGCTTCACGAACGGAATGTCTGAGTTACGTGGAGTGTGTCATCCGGACGTGCGACGGCGGCGGAAGGGATCTTCCTCGTCGCACGCCCGGCATGTCCTCGAAGGCCCCGCGGCCGATCAGAGGTCGGCGAGGCCCAGTTCGCGGCTGATGAGCATGCGCTGGACCTCGCTGGTGCCCTCGCCGATCTCCAGGATCTTGGCGTCGCGGTAGAAGCGGCCGACCGGGTACTCGTTCATGAAGCCGTACCCGCCGAAGATCTGCGTGGCGTCGCGGGCGTTGTCCATCGCGGCGTTGCTGGAGACGAGCTTGGCGATGGCCGCCTCCTTCTTGAACGGCTCCCCGGCCAGCATCCGCTCGGCGGCGTGGTAGTAGGCCAGGCGGGAGGTGTGGGTCCTGGCCTCCATGTCGGCGATCTTGAACTGGATGGCCTGGTAGTGGCCGATCGGGTGGCCGAACGCCTGGCGCTCGCGGACGTGGCGCAGGCACTCGTCCACGCAGCCCTGGGCCAGGCCGACCGAGAGGGCGGCGATGGCGACGCGGCCCTCGTCGAGGGTCTGCAGGAACTGGGCGTAACCCCTGCCCCGCTCGCCGAGCAGGTTGGCCGCCGGGACCCGGCAGTCGGAGAAGGACAGCTCGCGGGTGTCGGAGGCGTTCCAGCCGACCTTGGAGTACTTCTTGGAGACGGTGAAGCCGGGCGTGCCCGACGGCACCAGGATCGTGGAGATCTCCGGCCTGCCGTCCGGGCGGCTGCCCGTGATGGCGGCCACCCCGACGACGCCGGTGATGTCGGTGCCGGAGTTGGTGATGAACGCCTTGGAGCCGTTGATCACCCACTCGTCGCCGTCCGGCACGGCGGTGGTGCGCATGCCGCCGGGCACGTCGGAGCCGCCGCCCGGCTCGGTGAGGCCGAAGGCTCCGAGCGTCTCGCCCGCCGCCAGCCGGGGCAGCCACTCGGCGCGCTGGGCGTCGGTGCCGAACCGGTAGATCGGCATCGCGCCCAGCGACACCGCGGCCTCCAGGGTGATGGCCACGCTGGAGTCGATGCGGGCCAGCTCCTCCAGGGCGAGGCACAGGGCGAAGTAGTCGCCGCCCATGCCGCCGTGCTCCTCGGGGATCGGCAGGCCGAACAGGCCCATCGCGCCCATCTGCCGCACGATGTCGTAGGGGAACTCCTCGCGCTCGTAGAAGTCCCCGATCACCGGGGCGACCACGTCGCGGGCGAACGCCTCGACGGTCTTGCGCAGGTCCTCGTACTCGTCGCCGAGCTTGGGCATCGTCACTACTCCTTGACGTCGGGGCCGGCCGCGCCGGTGGGGGTCTCCCCCAGCGCCTGGACGACCCGGGAAGGGCTGGGACGGCCGAGCCTCGCGGCCAGCCAGGTGCTGGTCTCCACCAGCGAGGCGAGGTCGAGACCCGTCTCGACGCCGAGGCCGTGCAGCATCCACACCAGGTCCTCGGTGGCGAGGTTGCCGGTGGCGCTCCCGGCGTACGGGCAGCCGCCGATGCCGCCGGTGGAGGCGTCGACCACGGTCACGCCCGCCCGCAGCGCGGCCAGGGTGTTGGCCAGGGCCTGACCGTAGGTGTCGTGGAAGTGCACGGCCAGGCCGGAGGGCCCGCCGAACGCGCCGATCAGTGCGGTGACGTGCCCGGGGGTGCCGACGCCGATCGTGTCGCCGAGCGACAGCTCGAAGCAGCCCATGTCGAGCAGCCTGCGGCCGACCCCGACGACCTGGCGGACCGGGGTGGGCCCCTCCCAGGGGTCGCCGAAGCACATCGACACGTACGCCCGCACCCGCAGTCCGTGCTCCAGCGCCCGCGCCACGACCGGCTCGAACATCTCGAACTGCGAGGCGAGCGTGCGGTTGAGGTTGCGGCGGGCGAAGGTCTCGGTGGCGCTGGCGAAGACCGCGATCTCCTCGACGCCGTGCTCCAGCGCCCGGTCCAGGCCGCGCTCGTTGGGGACGAGCACCGGGTAGCGCACGCCGGGGACCTTCTCGACGAGGCCCAGCAGCTCGGCGGCGTCGGCGAGCTGGGGCACCCACTTGGGGTGCACGAAGCTGGTCGTCTCGATCACCCGGTGCCCGGCCGCGGCCAGCCGGGTGACGAACTCGGCCTTGACCTCGACGGGCACGACCGCCTTCTCGTTCTGCAGCCCGTCGCGCGGCCCGAC
The DNA here is from genome assembly GCF_040653115.1 of Streptosporangium sp. NPDC048047. Classification (NCBI taxonomy): domain Bacteria; kingdom Bacillati; phylum Actinomycetota; class Actinomycetes; order Streptosporangiales; family Streptosporangiaceae; genus Streptosporangium; species Streptosporangium sp. NPDC048047. The sequence goes on from NZ_JBEZNH010000046.1 coordinate 62,622, forward strand.
CTCGTAGATCGTGACCCGGTCGGGCAGCCCGGCCTCCCGGACCGCGTACGGCTCGCGCATCACCGTGCCTCCTCCTCGTCCCGCGGCCGGACGACCGCCAGCACGGCGTCCATGTCGACCGCCTGGCCCGCCCGCACCGGCAGCTCGGCGACGACGCCGGCGACCGGCGCGGTCACGGTGTGCTCCATCTTCATCGCCTCGACGATGACCAGCGGCTGGCCCTCGGCGACGCCCTCCCCGACCCCGGCCTTGACCACCAGGACCGTGCCGGGCATGGGGCTGCGGACCACCCCGTCGGCCGCGCCGCCCGCGCCCGCGCGGTCCCCGGGGTCGCCGAGGTGGTGGCGGGTCAGGGCCCAGGAGGCGCCGTCACGGCCCAGCCAGACGGTGTCGCCGTCGCGGGCGACGGCGTAGCGCCTGCGGACCCCGTCCAGGGTGACGAGCAGGTCGTCGCCGTCCAGGACCAGCGTGGCCCGTACGGTGCCGGCGTCCTCCGGAGCCCCGGCGGCCCGGTCCTCGCCGGCGGCCGGGCGCACCTCTGCCCCGGCGGGAGACCCGGGGAGCCCGCGCACCCGCACCTCGGTCACGCCGTCGCGGCTCTCCAGCCGCCACGCGGTCCACGCCGCGTCCCCGAGCCGCCAGCCGTCGGGCACGTCCCACGGGTCGGCCGGCACGGCGGGCGTCCGCTCGTGGTGCAGGAGCAGGGCGGCGGCGACCGGCACGTCGGCGGGTACGGCCCCGCCCGCGGCGAGCTCGCCGAGGTGGCGCTCGACCAGGCCGGTGTCGAGGGCCCCGGAGACGACCTCGGGGTGGGTGAGCAGGGCGCGCAGGAAGGAGACGTTGGTCGGCACGCCGAGCACGACCGTCCCGGCGAGCGCCCCGTCCAGCCGCCGCAGCGCGCTCGCCCGGTCGGGACCCCAGGCGATCACCTTGGACAGCATCGGGTCGTAGTCGCTGCCGACCGTCCCGCCGGCCATCAGGCCGGAGTCGACCCGGACGCCCTCGGGCTCGCGCAGTGCCAGGACCCGGCCGCCGGTCGGCAGGAAGCCCCGGGAGGGGTCCTCGGCGTAGACGCGGGCCTCCACGGCGTGGCCGCGCAGCCGTACCTCCTCCTGGGTGAGCGGCAGCGGCTCGCCGGCGGCGGCCCGGAGCTGCAGCTCGACCAGGTCCAGGCCGGTGACCAGCTCGGTGACCGGGTGCTCGACCTGCAGGCGGGTGTTCATCTCCATGAAGTAGTAGTCGCCGGTGGCGCCCTGGACGATGAACTCGACGGTGCCGGCGCCGACGTAGCCGACGGCCCTGGCCGCCTCGACCGCCGCCGCGCCCATGCGGGCCCGCGCGGCCTCGTCGAGCAGCGGGGACGGCGCCTCCTCGATGATCTTCTGGTGGCGGCGCTGGAGGCTGCACTCGCGCTCGCCGAGGTGGACGACGTTGCCGTGCGTGTCGGCCATCACCTGGATCTCGATGTGGCGGGGGTTGTCCACGAACCGCTCGATCAGCAGGGTCGCGTCGCCGAACGCCGCGGCGGCCGTACGGCGGGCCGACGCCAGCGCCTCGGGCAGCTCCCCGGCGGAGCGCACGAGCACCATGCCCTTGCCGCCGCCGCCCGCGGACGGCTTGATCAGCGCGGGGAAGCCGACCCGCTCGGCCGCCGCGACGAGGTCGTCGCCGGGTTCGGCTCCGCCGGGCACGACGGGGACCCCGGCCGCGGCCACGGTCTCCTTGGCCCGGATCTTGTCGCCCATGGCCTCGATGGCCCCGGGCGGCGGGCCGACGAACACCAGCCCGGCCTCGGCGCAGCGCCGGGCGAAGACGGCGTTCTCCGCCAGGAACCCGTATCCGGGGTGGACGGCCTGGGCGCCGGTCGCCTCGGCGGCGGCCAGGATCCGGTCGATGTCGAGGTAGCCGCCGCCGAGGCGGACCGCGACGTCGGCCTCGCGGACGTGCCGGGCGCCGGCGTCGGCGTCGCTGTACACGGCGACGGAGCGGACGCCGAGCCGCCGGAGCGTCCGGATGACGCGCAGGGCGATCTCGCCGCGGTTGGCGATCAGGACGGTGTCGAACATCCCGGGCCCGGCCCCGGGGCGGGCGGCCGCCGGGCCGGTCGGGTCGTTGGTTGCAGGGTTGGTCATGGGGCACTCACATCCGGAAGACGCCGTAGCCGACGGGGTCGAGGGGGGCGTTGGCCGCGGCGGACAGGGCCAGGCCCAGGACGGTGCGGGTGTCGAGGGGGTCGATGACGCCGTCGTCCCAGAGCCGGGCGGTGGAGTAGTAGGGGTTGCCCTGGTCCTCGTACTGCCTGCGGATGGCGTCGGGGTCGGCGTCGCCGACCGTGGACAGCACGTTGGCGGCCTGCTCGCCGCCCATCACGGAGATGCGGGCGTTCGGCCACATCCACAGGAACCGGGGCGAGTAGGCCCGTCCGGCCATGGCGTAGTTGCCCGCGCCGAACGAGCCTCCGACGACCACGGTGAGCTTGGGCACCCTGGCGCAGGCGACCGCGGTGACCATCTTGGCGCCGTGCTTGGCGATGCCGCCGGCCTCGTAGGCCCGCCCGACCATGAACCCGCTGATGTTCTGCAGGAAGACCAGGGGGATGGAGCGGCGGTCGCACAGCTCGATGAAGTGCGCGCCCTTGAGGGCGGACTCGGCGAACAGGATGCCGTTGTTGGCGATGATCCCCACCGGGTGGCCGTGGATGCGGGCGAAGCCGGTGACGAGGGTGGCGCCGTACTCGGCCTTGAACTCGCCGAACCGGCTTCCGTCCACGATCCGGGCGATGACCTCGCGCACGTCGTACGGCGTGCGGGTGTCGGCCGGGACGATCCCGTACAGGTCGCGGGGGTCGTGCGCCGGCTCCTGGGGGGCGGCGCGCTCCCACGGCGCGGAGGTGCGCGGGGCGAGGGTGGAGACGATGTCGCGGACGATCCGCAGCGCGTGGGAGTCGTCCTCGGCCAGGTGGTCGGTGACGCCGCTGACCCGCGAGTGCAGGTCGCCGCCGCCGAGCTCCTCGGCGGTGACCTCCTCGCCGGTGGCGGCCTTCACCAGCGGCGGCCCGCCCAGGAAGATCGTGCCCTGGTTCCGCACGATGACCGCCTCGTCGCTCATCGCCGGGACGTAGGCGCCGCCGGCCGTGCAGGAGCCGAGGACGGCGGCGATCTGCGGGATGCCGCGCGCCGACATGGTGGCCTGGTTGTAGAAGATCCGGCCGAAGTGCTCGCGGTCGGGGAAGACCTCGTCCTGCCGGGGCAGGAACGCGCCGCCGGAGTCGACGAGGTAGACGCACGGCAGGTGGTTGTGGAGGGCGACCTCCTGGGCCCGCAGGTGCTTCTTGACCGTCATCGGGTAGTAGGTGCCGCCCTTGACGGTGGCGTCGTTGGCGACGACCACGCACTCTCGGCCGGAGACGCGGCCGACGCCGGTGATGATCCCGGCCGCCGGGGCGTCGCCGCCGTACATCCCGTTCGCCGCGAGCTGGGACAGCTCCAGGAAGCGCGACCCCGGGTCCAGGAGGGTGTCGACCCGGTCGCGGGGCAGCAGCTTGCCGCGTGAGACGTGTCTGGCCCGCGACCGCTCCGGGCCGCCCAGCGCGGCCACGGCGACGCGTTCGCGCAGCTCGGCCACCAGCCGTTCGTTGACCTCGGCGTTGCCCTTGAAGGCGTCACCGCCCGGATCGCAGGCGCTTCGCAGCACCGGCCAGCCACTCATGCGCTCTCCTCTTCGGCGCGGCGGCCCGGCCGTCACGACCGCGACCGCCGCCCGGCCGCGTCGCCGCGGGCCGGTGGATGACAACGTCGTCTTCACCGAAGATGTTAGTCATCGTTAACGTCAGCGTCTACCATGCGGGTGTGACGACCGCTCCGGCCTCCGCTCGCGCCCGCGGCTCGCGACGCGTGGAGATACTCGACGCCGCCGCCGCGCTGTTCGCCGCGCGCGGCTTCCACGGTGTGTCCATCGAGGACATCGGCGGCGCGGTCGGCGTCTCGGGCCCCGCCCTCTACCGGCACTTCAGCGGCAAGGAGGCCCTGCTGGCCGAGATGCTGCTGGACGTCAGCGAGCGCCTGCACGCCTCGGCGGGAAGGTGCGTCACCGAGGCCCCCGACGCAGAACATGCCCTGGACGCCCTGCTCAACGGGCAGATCGAGTTCGCGCTCAGCCATCCGGCGCTGATCACCGTGCACGATCGCGAACTCGGCAACGTCCCCGAGCCCGCCCGGCGCCGGATCAGGCGCCTGCAGCGGCTGTACGTGGAGGAGTGGGTGACCGTGCTGAGCGAGATCTATCCCTCCTGCCCCGCGGCGCGGCTGCGCGCCGCCACCCACGCCGTCTTCGGGCTGCTCAACTCCACGCCGCACAGCGCGGGCGACCTCGCGCCCGAGCTGATGGCCGGGCTGCTGCGCGGGATGGCCCGCGCTGCGCTCGCCACGGTCGTGGTTAAGGAACGCTAACGGCGGCGGACCCGTGGGTCCGCCGCCGTCAACGACTCAGGCGGGGCCGCCGAGCCTGGTGGGGTGTCAGCTGCCCGGAGCCGTCATCGGGCGCGGCAGCGGGTGCGGCGGCGGGTACGACGGTGGGTACCCCACCGGCGGATACGGCGGCCTCGGATACGGCGGGTATCCCACCGGCGGGTACGGCGGCCTCGGGTACGGGTACGGCGGGTAGTACACCGGCGGCCTTGGATACGGGTACGGCGGGTAGTACACCGGCGGCCTCGGGTACGGGTACGGCGGGTAGTACACCGGCGGCCTCGGGTAACCCGAGGGCACGCAGTCGTACTGCGGGCAGGGCAGCGTCAGGCACTGCCTGGGATGGGGCACGCAGACCCGGCCCGGGCCGCAGTTGGCGTACGCGCACGGCGAACCGGGCTGGCAGGTGGCCTCCTTGGCCGCCCCCTTCGCCGCGGACGTCCCCTCGGCCACCGCCGTGCGGGCGGCGGGCGCGGACGCGGCCTCCGCCGCCACCGCCGAGGTGGCGGCCATCGATCCGGCCACGGTGATCGCGGCCAGAAGCGGAATAAGTTTTCGGAGCATTCCTCCCCCTTGTCATGATCGGTGATGCTCTGAATAGATGCTCGCACCGGCCATGTTTGCTGACGGCAAAACGACCTTCAGAAAGGCGGATGGCTTCCCCGATAAAAGTGACTGATCATCTCGATCGGCGCATGAGTGACTGGGGAGGAATATCACGGTATTCAGCTATAAGACCAGGCCATCGCGGCCGTAGGGGTGGATGCCGATATGAAGGGATTTAGAGCGGGAAATCACCGGGCGAACGGCCAAGTACGCACCAAAAAACCCGCCATCACATGGGATTTACCCAGGGGGATGAAAAGCCGCCCGGCCGTACCGGGCCGCGAGTCGGGCGGGCCGGAGGCGCATGGAGCCGGGCATGGGAACGGCCCGGGCGCCGAAGCGCCCGGGCCGCATCCGGACCGGCCGGCGCCGCCCCTGGAGGGGGCGGCGCCGGAGCGGACGTCAGTGCCTGATCACCCTGACGTAGTCGCTGCCGCTGGAGTCGGGACGGAAGTCGTCGTCACCGGCGAAGACGAACTTCCAGTGACCCGACCGGTAGGCCTTGGCCTTGGTGTAGAGGCGGCCGGAGCCGTTGGACCACGTGTTCCTGACGTGGCTCCACTTGCTCGACCCCGCGGGCTTGAAGTACAGGCCCACCTTGGCGCGGTAGCCCTCCCAGCCGGAGTCGTCGATCTGGAGCCTGCCGGTGAAGCTCAGGTACCGGCCGTGACGGACGGGCTCCGGCGAGGCGTTGAACTGGATGACACGGCTGGCGCCGCGCTCGGGCTCGGGCTCCAGGACCCGCACGTGGTCGGTGCCGCTGTAGGCCCCCTCCACGCCGCGGCCGCCGTCGAACACGGCCCGCCAGGTCCCGGACCGCTCGGCGGTCCCGCTCTCGGAGAACCTGCCGTACCGGTCGGTCCGGTCGGAGCCGACCTTCTCCCACCGCGAGGAGCCGTCGGCGCGGAACAGGATGTCGACCGTACGGTCCGCGTAGCCGTGCCAGCCGTGCCGGCCGTCGACGAGCAGGCGCCCGTTGACGTTGAGCCTGCCGCCCTTGCGCACCGGCTCGGGCCAGGCGTTGAACTCGGCGATCCTGGTGTCGAGGTCGTGGTGGTGCCGCCTGACGTCGACGGCGAACCGGCCGTAGGACCGGTCCTCCTTACCGTCCTCCCCGTGGGCGACGGCGAGATAGCTCCACTGTCCCTCGCGGCTCCTGACGTCGAAGGTCTTCGTCGCCGTCCACTTCGACTCGAGGCCGTGCGGAGAGGGCTTGACCTCCAGGGACGTCCAGTCCCCGCCAGGCGCCTTGATCTTGAAGTCGACCTTTCCTGCCCCCGAGGTGGTGAAGGTGAACTCCGCGCCGACCGGTGATCCGGTGACCACGATCGGGTTGGGGTCGACCTTCACACTGGCGACGACGGGGTCCGCCGCGACCGCCGCGACCGTTGTGGCCGCCATGGCGGAGGGGGCCAGGGCGAGTGCCCCGACGCCCACGGTCAGCGCGACGGCAGCTCTGGTGCGTTGCAACATTCGGGTGTCCTCCCGTTGGTTGAACGCGGCATGAGGGTGCCACGTCGTACTTCAAGTAGACGTACTAGACAGGTCAAGGGTTGTTAAACATGACAAACTGTCAAAAATCCGTGTCAGTTAGACCGTTCCACTCCTGTCTGTCAGGTCAAAGAGGCCAAGCGCGGGACGGCGCCCAGCTCGGAGGACATAATCGAGCTGTGGCGCGCGACACTGTTGAGACACACTTCGCCGAGGCCGTGACCGCCCTCGCCGCGGGGACGCCGCGGGATCCCGCCCTCCCCGTGCGGGACGACACCGCCCTGACCGGGGCCCGCTGCCGGGAGCTGTTCGAGTTCCAGCTCGGCAGCAGGCTCCTCGACGTCACGGCGCGCCGGCTCCGCGAGCAGGGCGAGGGCTTCTACACCATCGGCTCCGCCGGGCACGAGGGCAACGCCGCGGTCGCCGCGGCGCTGCGTCCCACCGATCCCGCGCTCCTGCACTACCGTTCCGGCGCCTTCTACCTCGCCAGGTCGGCGATGGCCGGACGCCTGCCCGAGGAGGGGCTGCGCGACGTGCTGCTCGGCCTGACCGCCGCCGCAGAGGAGCCGATCGCCGGGGGCCGCCACAAGGTCTTCGGCCACCCCGAGCTGGCCGTGATCCCGCAGACCTCCACGATCGCCAGCCACCTGCCGCGCGCGGTCGGCGTGGCGTTCGCCATCGAGCGCGCACGGGCGCTCGGCGTGCCGGGCGCCTGGCCGGAGGACGCCGTCGCGGTGTGCGGCCTCGGCGACGCCTCGGTCAACCACGCCAGCGCCCTGTCCGGTTTCAACACCGCCGCCTACACCGCCTACCAGCGGCTGAGGCTGCCCCTGCTGTTCGTCTGCGAGGACAACGGCCTGGGCATCAGCGTGCGCACCCCCGAAGGATGGGTGGAGGCCGCCCGCCACCCGCTGCTGCCGTACTTCGCGGCCGACGGCTGCGATCTGGCCGACGTCCACGACGTCGCGGCCTCCGCTGCCGAGCACGTCCGGACCCACCGCTCCCCGGCCCTGCTGCACCTGCGCACCGTACGGCTGATGGGCCACGCCGGCTCCGACGTGGAGATGTCCTACCGGACCAAGCGCGAGATCGACGCCGACCTGCGGCGCGACCCCCTCGTCGCCACGGCCCGGCTGCTGGTCGAGGCGGGCCTGGCCACGCCCGACGAGATCCTCGCGCACTACGAGACGATGCGCGAGCACCTGTTCAAGATGGCGCTGGAGAGCTCGCGGCGGCCCAGGCTCGCCTCCGCCGCCGAGGTCGTCGAACCACTGGCCCCCCGCTCACCCGAGCGGGTCGCCGCGGCCGCCTCGGCCGTGTCCACGGCCGCGTCGTCCCGGGAGAAGGCCTTCGGCGGCAGGCTCCCGGAGCGGGAGGGGCAGCTGACCCTCTCCCAGGCGATCAACCGGACCCTTGCCGACACACTGGCCGCCGACCCCGGCATGCTGGTGTTCGGCGAGGACGTCGCCCGCAAGGGCGGCGTCTACGGCGTCACCCGGGGCCTGCAGCGGCGCTTCGGCGCCGGCCAGGTGTTCGACACCCTCCTGGACGAGCAGGCCGTCCTCGGCCTCGCGCTCGGCACCGGCGTCTCCGGGCTGCTGCCGGTGCCCGAGATCCAGTATCTCGCCTACCTCCACAACGCCCTCGACCAGATCAGGGGCGAGGCGGCGACGCTGTCCTTCTTCTCCCGCGGCGCCTTCCGCAACCCGATGGTGGTCCGCGTCGCCTCCTACGCCTACCAAAAGGGCTTCGGCGGTCACTTCCACAACGACAACTCCGTCTCCGCGCTGCGCGACATCCCCGGCCTGGTCGTGGCCTCCCCCGCGCGGCCCGACGACGCGGCCTCGATGCTGCGCACCTGCCTGGCCGCCGCCCGCACCGACGGCAGCGTCTGCGTCTTCCTTGAGCCGATCGCCCTGTACAACACCCGGGACCTGTTCGATGACGGCGACAACGGCTGGCTCTCGCCGTACGCCCCGCCGTCGCGCTGGGCCGAGACGCACGTCCCGATCGGGCGGGCCCGCAGCTACGGCGAGGGCCGCGACCTGACCATCGTCACGTTCGGCAACGGGGTGCGGATGAGCCTGCGCGCCGCGGTACGGCTCACCGCCGAGGGCTACGGCTGCCGGGTCGTGGACCTGCGCTGGCTGTCCCCGCTCCCGGTGGACGACCTGATGCGCGCGGCCGAGCTGACCGGCAACGTGCTGATCGCCGACGAGACCCGCCGTACCGGCGGGGTCTCCGAGGGCGTCGTCGCCGAACTGCTGGACGCGGGCTTCACCGGCAGGATCGCCCGGGTCACCTCCTCCGACAGCTTCGTTCCCCTGGGAGACGCCTCGCGTCACGTGCTGCTGTCGGAGGACGACATCGAGGCCGCCGCCCGCAAACTGCTCAGCTGACCGTTGCTGATTCCGTAGTCGGATATCAGCAATCCGGGCATTACGTCCCGGAAGG